>NZ_RZGX01000009.1:0-161986 GCF_003990155.1 Legionella qingyii | reverse complement strand
CACGAGCTAACGTTTGGTGGCTGGGAATTCCTTGACTTAAATCAATAAATTGACTTAACCAGCGTCTTCGAGTTTTGGCAAAAAGTGCCATCGCTTTCCAACCATCACAACCGCATATTAACCCACATAGTACAATGACTAAAATCGTTAATAGCGAGTAAGTGCAGCGGCCACCAACACGTCGATCATCAATTGATAGAAAACAATGAAACAAATATTGATTTTTTCCAAATTTACGCGTACTTTCTAACACAATCAGGCTCCTTCTTAAGATTTTTATAATCTACGTCGGGAAACGTAGGTGCCTGATTTTTATCACTTCTTATTTAAAGTGTCTATTTAAAATTCAATAAACATCTGGGAATTCTCATATCAATCTGTTCTATTCTTAAACTTTGATGAAATCGCCCTGCCTAAATACTCACTCATGCCCGTGCCAATGAATTAAATTGCATCTCCTCGATGTCACTCTGATGTGAACAGGAGTTAATTTCGGTTTGCTTTACTAATCATCGCGACCATCCCATCTTGAACCAACCACATTCCAGCACAACGCACCCTACGTCCATTAAAAAGTGACGAGTGATGGTACATTCCAGCCTTATGAAGATGGACATGGAATAAATTGTCATTATATTTATCCCATACAAAAGCCGCACCCTCAAACGCCATGCCTCGTTTATAAGATAGGTTTTTTAAGCGGATTGTATTTAGGGGTAGAAGTTCCGCTAAAGAGTCTTTGGGAATAATTTTTAATTTCTCATCATCGATCTTAAAAAAACTCTAGTTTTGTTTTTGGAATTGAATGATATTTTTGCAATGCATGGGTAATAGCAACAAGAAAGGTATTAATCTCAGTTGTAGTTAACCCACTTTTTCCACATAATTTTTCCCAATCTTTGAGACTCGGCACATCGCGCCACATAAGAAAAACCAGAGAAAGTCTTATTATTACGATGACAGTTCATTTTTTGACCATTTAACAAATTTTTTATTGTCTCCTGATCAAACAGAATTAATACTCTAATCGATACATATCGAAGGAATTTGACCATTTTGAGGTAATATAAGATTGATCATGATGAATGAATTCTTCAATAACTGATGTTTCCGCACAGGCATCTCAATCTTTAATGTTGGGACAATGAACAAAAAAGTGTATAATTCCTCTTTTTGTTATGCAAATATTGATCAGTCATGAATCTTGAAAAAATATATGATGTTATTGTTGTAGGTGGTGGACATGCCGGTACAGAAGCCGCTCTAGCAGCAGCACGTATGGGGGCGCAGACCTTATTACTTACTCATAACATGGATTTGCTCGGTCAAATGTCATGTAATCCTGCCATTGGTGGGATAGGAAAAGGCCATTTGGTGAAAGAAATTGATGCCCTAGATGGCGCTATGGCTAAAGCTGCAGATAAGGCGGGGATTCAATTTCGTACTCTTAATGCATCGAAAGGGCCTGCGGTCCGTGCTACACGTGCGCAAGCAGATCGGGTCCTCTATCGCCAAGCAATTAGAGAGCAATTGCAAACGCAAAAAAACCTGACCCTGTTTCAGCAAGCTGTTGATGATTTATTAATTGAAGGAGACCGAGTAACTGCTGTTGTTACTCAAATGGGCCTGGTCTTACGAGCGCGCGCAGTAGTACTGACTGTTGGTACCTTTTTGGGAGGAAAAATTCATGTAGGGATGAATCAATATGCAGGAGGTCGCGCAGGAGATCCACCTTCGGTAGCCCTGGCAAAAAGCTTACGAGATCTTGATTTGCCCGTTGGCCGTTTAAAGACGGGTACACCGCCACGGATCGATCGTCGATCCTTAGATTACAGCCAAATGACCGTACAGCCGGGTGATACACCGATACCGGTGTTTTCTTATTTAGGTCATGCCAGCGATCATCCGCAACAAGTACCTTGTCATATTACTCATACAACTGAAGCAACGCACGAAATTATTCGTAATAATCTGCATCAATCACCGATGTACGCGGGTGTTATTGAAGGCGTGGGACCGCGTTATTGTCCCTCTATAGAAGATAAAATTGTTCGTTTTGCTGATAAATTATCCCATCAAATCTTTGTTGAACCCGAAGGATTAACTACAGAAGAAATCTATCCTAATGGCATTTCGACAAGCCTTCCTTTTGAGGTACAAGTGCAGTTCGTACGTACGATTAAAGGTTTTGAGAATGCCCATATTACCCGACCAGGCTACGCCATTGAATATGATTACTTTGACCCACGTGGCTTAACTTCATTTTTGCAAACCAAGCCAATCCCCAACTTGTTTTTTGCAGGCCAAATCAATGGCACAACAGGTTATGAAGAAGCGGCTGCTCAAGGAATCATCGCCGGAATGAATGCGGCTTTACAAGTACAAGATAAAGAACTTTGGTGTCCACGACGTGATGAAGCTTATATTGGTGTATTGATTGATGATCTGATTACTTGCGGCACTCAAGAACCTTATAGAATGTTCACTTCTCGTGCTGAGTATCGCCTGCTTCTGCGAGAAGATAACGCAGATTTACGCTTAACTGCTAAAGGTAGAGAATTAGGCTTGGTAGGCGATGAGCGTTGGCAACACTTCGCTACAAAAAGTGAAGCAATAGAATCCACGCAAGCACTGCTGCACCAGACTTGGGTTCGTGTAGGACATAATGAGATCTTAAAAGATATTCTGCTCAATCCGATGCAGCATGATAATAGAGCATCAGAGTTCCTGAAACGTCCAGAGATTAATTATCAGCATTTATTAATGCTCGAGGATTTAAATTTACCTGAACTGTTACCAGAAGTTAGCGAACAAATAGAAATTCAGAATAAATATGCAGGCTATATCGATAGACAACAACAAGACATAGAAAAAATGCGTAAACAAGAAAACACTGTGCTTCCCGAATCACTCGATTATAGCGAGGTCACAGGATTATCTAATGAAGTGATTCAAAAGTTGACGAAGATAAGACCGTCTACTTTAGCACAAGCTGGCCGTATTTCAGGTGTCACTCCTGCTGCCTTGTCCCTGCTTTTGGTGCATTTAAAAAAACAGCGAATTGAGGTATGAAGCAACAAATAACGCGAATACAATCGCAGCTTAAAGAAGGTTTGCAACAATTTGATCTGGATGCACTTAGTGCATCTTTGATGGATTATTTATTCTTACTGAACAAGTGGAATTTAGCATATAATCTCACTGCAATCCGAGATCTTGAGTCTATGGTTGGTAAACATATATTAGATAGCCTGGCAATTTTACCTTGGCTTAAAGGCAAGCACATTATAGATGTAGGAACGGGCGCCGGCTTGCCGGGTATCCCTCTTGCTATAGCCAGGCCTGATTTTAACTTTATTTTATTGGACTCTAATGGTAAAAAAACTCGTTTCTTAAACGAAGTGAAGCGGCAACTCAACTTAAAAAATGTGGAGATTGTACAATTTAGGGTCGAAAACTACCACCCAACTCAAGGTTTTGATACAGTAGTAAGTCGCGCTTTTAGTAGCCTGGAACAAATGATCCAATGGACACAACATCTTATTGCCGATGATGGAATTTGGTTGGCAATGAAGGGACGTTATCCTGATTCTGAATTGAATGAGATAAAACAAAACTGCTCGGTAGAGCGTTATACTGTTGCAGGTATTGAAGGCGAGCGTTGTTGCGTCATTATTAAAAATCAACCGAGAAAAAGTAGTTAACACCCTAAGAGCTGTTAACATTTCGCTTGCTTGAGCCAAAATCAGAATAGTGTGGCCAGGATGGTTAAAATGTGAACAGATACTGAATGCTCGCTACTTATTCGAGTTTAACCAAGGAATAAATCATGGCAAAAGTTATAGCCATTGCCAATCAAAAAGGTGGAGTAGGCAAAACCACTACAGCGATTAATTTAGCTGCGTCTTTGGCAGCAAATCGACAACAGGTTTTACTGATTGACTTGGATCCTCAAGGCAATGCCACTATGGGTAGTGGTGTCGATAAAAGCCAATTGGTTCATACAACCAATGATGTATTACTGCATGATTGTCTTGCAGAACAAGCATGCCTTGCCACAACCAGTGGTTATGATTTAATTCCGGGCAATGATGATTTAACGGTAGCTGAAGTTAGCCTAATGGAACGCAATCACCGTGAAACCTTTTTATATAAAGCACTACAGCCCATTCAAAATAACTATGATTTTATCCTGATTGATTGCCCACCCGCTTTGAATACACTGACTATTAATGCTTTTGTTGCTGCTGATTCTGTGCTTATTCCTATGCAATGTGAATACTATGCACTGGAAGGGTTAGCTGCTCTGCTTTCAACTATTGAGCAAGTTAAAGCATCAGTAAATCCTCGTTTACATCTTGAGGGACTGTTACGAACCATGTACGATGCTCGTAACCGATTGTGTTCAGAGGTATCAAAACAACTCATAGAACACTTTCCAAGTAAGGTCTACAGAACCGTAATACCGCGTAATGTCAGACTTGCTGAAGCACCAAGCCATGGACTGCCAGCTTTACACTATGATAAAACGTCACCAGGTGCAGCAGCCTATATGGTACTCGCTTCCGAGTTGATTAATAAACAGACTGTAGCAGGATAAATGGGGTAATTTATGACAGTAAAGCGTAGTAGTTTAGGGCGTAACTTATCCGCGTTATTAAGCCAATCGAGTAGCTCTATTTTAAATGAGAAACCGCAAGCTGAAAGTCTCAAACTCGCAGTAGACTCTCTGCAACCTGGAAAATATCAACCCCGTGGTGAAATGGAAGAGGCTCCTTTAATGGAGCTTGCCCAATCAATCAAAAAACAGGGGCTGCTACAACCGCTATTGGTTCGCGAACTAAGTGATGGTCGTTATGAAATTATTGCAGGTGAGCGTCGTTGGCGAGCTAGCCAATTAGCAGGCCTGACAGAAGTCCCCGTTATTTTGAAGCAAGTTGATGATGAAACTGCAATGGCTATGGCCTTAGTTGAAAATTTACAGCGTGAAGACCTGAATGCTATGGACCAAGCACGTGCCATGCATAGACTCACTCATGAGTTTTCCTTAACACATCAACAAGTGGCTGATCTTTTATGTAAATCAAGAGCGGCTGTAAGCAATTTCTTGCGATTATTGGCTCTATCAGCCGGAGTCAAAAAACTTTTAGAACATGGTGATCTGGATATGGGACATGCCCGTGCATTGCTCATGTTAGAAGAAGAACAACAAAATCAGGTGGCTCAACTTATCATTGCCAAAAACTTATCTGTACGTGAAACAGAAAAATTGGTTGAGCGAATTAAATTAGGTAAAACAAATGAGCAACAACCGCAGAGCGATCTTTCTCATGTATACCACGATCAATTAAAAAATCTCTCTCAACATTTACAAGCTTCAATTAAACTTAAACCTGGAAAAGCAGGTAAAGGTTCATTAGTTATTCATTATAACGATGAACACAGTCTGCAGAGTATTATTGATCAGTTAACCAGTGCCTGTTAGTAAGCTCCTGTCTGTTATTCACGAGTTGAAATCTTGAAGAAAAGTCAAATTTGAGTACTCAACCTGGGTTTAGCTAGTGAAACCCAGGTTGAACCGGATAGGTTCATCAACTTAGTATCAACCTAGAAAGCTAGAGGAATAAAAGCATTAAGTACGGTCTTTTTTTAGCGTACCATACATCAAGAAACTTACTTGAAAATTAAAGATGCATTTGCATTTGCTTCAGTATCTTCCATCTTCAAACTTTTATCCGACTGTTGGAGCTCTATTAAAATAAGACCATCAGTGTCTAAGCCTTTTAATACCATCGAACTAAATTGAACTTTCCCTTTTTGAATGTCAGCTAATCTATTCAAAAGCTCTTTGTACTTCGCTGGTCCCAAATTATAGAGCATATTAGTTTGAGAATTTTTTTCTAGCAATTTAATAAACACTTCTTCTACTGCCCATAAAGGTTTCTTTTGTTCTAAGGCTTTATTTGCTGCATGCAGACACCACGAGAGGTAATCGAGTCTATCCCCATCTTGATCGGGTTGAGCATATTCCTTGTTCGTCTGACCTTTTAAACTTATTTGTATTTTCATGGTAGTTCCTACTTATCATAAATCGGATGGCATCTATTGTTTTTGAAGAGACGGGCTATACATTAATAAACATTAAAAACTGCTTATTTATTAATTAATTAGACCGATTAATTTACTTGGGTTTAAAAAAAATATTAATATGATCAATATATTATCTTAATAAATAAAAAATGGAAGGGACTGTCGTATTGTCGACATATAAAATTGTTTCAAAGATACTTAATAATAGCTGGGATAACAGTATTAGTACTAATATAAATCTGCTATCAATCCAGCTATTAATGTTTCCTTATTTCAAAACATAAAATGAGTTCAATATTTATACTACAATTAAACTATAAGCTGGTTATATTGCTTGGAGACTGCAATGTTAATTCAGCCTGTCCAGCCTGTTAATGTACTTATTAAGATTGGCGAGAATGAATATATTGGCCAGTTACTTAGTTTGTCCGAAGAAAAACTGGAATTAAAATGTGAAGCATATATTGAAAAGAACATTGAGATTGCCTTTTTTGCCAAACATTTTCGTGGCCAGGCTATTATCGAGGAAATTCAATTCACTCACTCATTTTTTACCTATCAATTATCAATTCAAGAAATTCAATTTCAACCTGGTTTGTTGATTAATACGCGCTTATGAAGTTGCCATAGAAACAATACGAAGTACTGTAAAGAAGGATATGGGTTAGTGTGATGAAATCCCGGGTCTCGCTTTGCCGCACCCGGGCTCTCGCTATCGTATTACTTATAACCAATAGACAAAAACAAACAAGAACAACCAGACTACGTCGACAAAGTGCCAATACCACGCTACACCTTCAAAAGCAAAATGTCGTTCTGGAGTAAAATGACCCAATTTACAACGAACTGCGATAACAATTAACATAATTGTACCCAAAGTTACGTGTAACCCGTGAAATCCAGTTAACATAAAAAATGTCGTTCCATAAATACCAGCAGACAACGTTAAATTCATCTCTGTATATGCTTCATGATACTCATAGCCTTGTAAGGCCAAGAACAACAATCCTAATAAAATGGTTAAAACCATACCGGTAATTAGCTGTTTTTGCTTTCTTAACTTTAAAGCCCAGTGTGCCCAGGTAATGGTGACTCCAGAGGTCAATAAAATCAGAGTGTTTATTGCAGCTAACCCCCATGCCCCCATTCCTTCATGAGCTGCGGCAAAAACTTTATTATCGGGGTTAACTAATATAGGCCACGTTGAATTGAAATCAGGCCATAATGTAAAGTGTGTAATTGGATGTACTTCACCGCCCAAAAGAGGGACAGACCAGAGTCGGCTGTAGAATAGGGCACCAAAAAATGCGCCGAAAAAACAGACCTCAGAAAAAATAAACCAGCACATTCCCCAACGAAATGATCTATCAACCTGTTCGTCATAGACTCCTTTCGAGTTTTCATAAATCACTTGGCCAAACCAACCAAATAACATAAAAATCATGAGTCCTAGACCAATAGCGAATATGTAGGGTCCATACCAATCATGGTGAAGCCAAGATGCAGCTCCCACAAGAGTAGTAGTCAACCCACATGATGCAACCAAAGGCCAATGGCTTGGCTTAGGGACATAATAAGTACCATGTGCTCCCATTATATTTTTATCTCCTGTATTAATAGGGCCTATTTAGAATTGTCTAGATTGAGCCGTAGGGCTTTGTTCTTGAGCATCAAAGCAAAAAAATCAAAGTCTTAAGACCAAGATAGTATAATTATAAACAGGCATTAATCTGTTTTAGACACTCTCCCTATAATCGGGAGAATGTAACCTACTAAAATTGCCAAACCTGCATGATTACCCTGCGATTATCGCGCGTCTGCGTACAATCAGGATTGCCAGGTTTATACTAACCCTTATCTGTTACATCAAATAAAGTATAAGACAAAGTAACTGTATGCACCTTTTCGGGTAAATCAGCATCCAAATGAAATAATAAAGGCATATTCATTGCCTCATGTCCATTTAATGTTTGCCGGGTAAAGCAAAAACACTCAGTCTTTTTCAGATACTTAGCAGCAATACCTGGTGTGACACTAGGTATTGCCTGTACTGTCATCGGATGATCCGTTTTATTTTCAGCATAAAAAGCAAGTTTTGCTATTTCGCCGGGATGTACCGTTATTTTTCGAGTTTTGGGATAAAATGCCCAAGGTACTCCACTGTTATTTGTCGCAACAAACTCAACAGTTATTTCTCTGTTTTTGTCAACTTTCGCTTTGGCTGCATCATAGGCTACCGCCTCAGGATTTGTTTTTCCATTAATACCCAGTGATTTACATAAACTATTGTAAATAGGTACTAAAGCAAATCCGAAGGCAAACATCCCCAGCACAAGACCAGATAGGATAACAATTAGCCTGTGATGCCCTTTTTGTTTTTTCATACAACAAACCTATAAATCAAGTTTGGGCGGAGTTGTAAAAGTATGGTATGGAGGTGGCGAAGGTAACGTCCACTCTAAACCATATGCTCCTTCCCATGCTCTTCCAGCAGCAATATCTTTTTTAGTCCCTTTTTTCCTTACAGTAGCAATCACGTTATATAAAAATAGAAGTTGCGTAAACCCAAAGATAAAGGCACCAATTGAAGAGATCATATTAAAATTAGTAAATTGCAATGCATAATCCGGAATCCTTCTGGGCATTCCAGCCAGCCCTAAGAAGTGCATAGGGAAGAATGCAATATTTACCGAAATCACGGATAACCAAAAATGCCATTTACCCAGTAATTCACTATACATGTGCCCAGTCCACTTTGGCAGCCAATAATACGTAGCAGAAAACAGAGCAAAAACGACACCAGGAACCAGAACATAATGGAAATGACCTACCACAAAGTAACTATCTTGGTACTGGAAATCTGCAGGTACCAATGCCAGCATAAGACCGGTAAACCCACCTATGGTAAATAGAAATACAAAAGCTAACGCAAATAACATGGGGGTTTCAAAAGTCATGGAACCTCGAAACATAGTGCTTACCCAGTTAAATACTTTAATACCTGTTGGAACGGCAATAAGCATTGTGGTGTACATAAAGAATAATTCAGCACCCAATGGTATGCCTGATGTAAACATATGGTGCGCCCAGACAATAAATGACAGGATTGCAATACTGACTGTTGCGTACACCATAAAATAATAACCGAACAATGGCTTACGGCTAAAAGTGGGAATAACTTCCGATATCACACCAAAAGCTGGTAATACAAGAACATATACTTCAGGATGACCAAAAAACCAGAATACGTGCTGGAAAAGTATAGGATCTCCACCACCTGCTGCTTCGAAGAAGCTGGTGCCAAAATGACGGTCAGCCAACATCATGGTTACTGCTCCAGCCAATACAGGCATAATCGCGATCAGCAAAAAGGCGGTAATTAACCAGGTCCATACGAACATCGGCATTTTCATCAATGTCATACCAGGTGCACGTAAATTTAAGATCGTCGCAATAATATTGATCGAGCCCATAATGGATGAAACACCCATCATATGGATCGAAAAAATCATAAAATCTGTACTGGGAGGTGCATATTTGGTAGATAAAGGAGCATACATGGTCCAACCAAAGTTAGGTCCACCACCTGCATGAAATGTTGTTGAAAGCAATAATGCAAACGCAAAAGGTAAAATCCAAAAGCTCCAGTTGTTTAATCGCGGTAAAGCCATATCTGGAGCACCAATCATCATTGGAATTTGCCAGTTTGCCATTCCAGTAAAAGCAGGCATTACCACACCAAACAGCATGATTAAGCCATGCATTGTTGTCATTTGGTTAAAGAAATTGGGATCAACAAAACGATGACCTGGTTGAAATAACTCAGCTCGAATAACTAAAGCCATGCCACCAGCCAAAAAGAAGCTGATCATTGCAAGCCACAAATATAGGGAACCGATATCTTTATGGTTTGTAGTAAACAACCAACGTTTTATAAATCCCAAGATACCTTTACCCTGTTCTGGACCATGATCATCATGTTTTTCATCGTGCGCTAATGTATAACTACTCATTGCAAACCTCCAGCTTGAACTTTATTAACCATGGTTGGTTGTTGATTAGCTTTCTGACGTTGTGCAGCAACTTCCGCGGCTTGGACTTCATCATTAGTGTTGTTATTCCAGGCATTACGTTCATAAGTCGCAATCGCAGCAATTTCTTCATCAGTAAGTTGATCTTTATACGGCTGCATTGCAGAACCAGCAATACCGTTAAGAATTATATCCAGGTGCCGTGAAATAGGATGACCTGTTGCCACAGAACTACCCTTGAGCGCAGGATACATTGGTGGGATACCCTTTCCATCGGGTTGATGGCATGCAGAACAAAATTGGTCATATTTTTGCTTTCCAAGTGCGAGTAACTCATCTCGGGTCATCGTTTTCTGAGCAGCAACATTTACCTCTTCTGTAGCAGACTGATCTTCTGCTTTTGTTTGTGCTGCAACCCATTTATCAAAATCATCCTGACTGACCGCTTCAACAACTATGGGCATAAATCCATGATTAACCCCGCAGAGCTCCGCACATTGACCTCGATATGTTCCTGGTTTCTCTATCGTCGCCCATGCTTCATACATAAATCCGGGTATCGCATCGCGTTTAATACCTAATTCTGGAACCCACCATGAGTGCACGACGTCATTTGAAGTCACAAGAAAGCGAATTTTCTTATTAACAGGAACAACCATTGGTTTATCTACTTCCAGTAAATACCACTCACTCTTTTTCTGTTTATTCTGAATTTGTTCAAACGGTGTAGATAAATTACTGAAAAAGCTAATTCCCTGATCAAGATATTCATACTGCCATCGCCATTGGTAGCCCACTATTTTTATAGTTACTTCGGATTGCTTTGTATCATCCATGCGGATTAAAACTCGCGTAGCAGGTACTGCCAGTCCAACAAGAATCAAAAAAGGGATGATCGACCAGACAACTTCTAATCGAGGATTATCATGAAACTTCGCGGCCTTATATCCTTTGGATTTTCTGTGATGAATCATGGAATAGATCATCACACCGAATACAACGACCCCAATAACGGCACAAATAGCCATACAAACCATATGCAGGTAGTATACGTCTTTGCTGACGGGGGTCACCCCTTTGTACATATTTAACTGCCAATGATCCGCAGCCGCGAATAGTGGTCGGCTCGCAACCCAGGCACCTAGCATCGTTAATAATCTACAGATCTTTAACCTGTTTAACATCACCATTCCTCGTCTTGTCAAGAAAGCCAGTTTAAGCTGGCTCCAATTTTGTTTTATATATTTTTAATTTGGTCTCCCCTACGATTATGTAGGGGTTCTTGTTCAGCAATACGACACTACCACAATGAGTAATTTCCTTCAGTTTTAGACTTATTGACTATGTATTTAACTGCTTCGATTACTTCATTCGTGGTGCATTGATTACAGCCTCCGTTTTTAGGATGATCTTTCCCATGAACGGTGTTTTCAATCAATACATCCATATTTTTTGCAATCAAGGATTTCCATGCCTCTTGATCACCAATTTTAGGCGCACCTTGTTTTCCATCATTATGGCAAGCAGCGCAATGTTCGTTATAAACAGTTTCCCCACTTGCAGGGAATTTTGCTGCGCCTCCTGATTTGAGATTTATCAATTGTGTGCGAGTTAATGACTCATTTAATATGTAATCAACAGCCGAAATGATGTCGTTATCAGAGCAGGTCACACAAGCACCTTTTATAGGCATCGAGTTATATCCATCAATGGCATGGCTATATAATCCTGTTAAACCGCTACTCTTTAATCGCTCATACCAGCTCGCTGAACTTCCCAACAAAGGAGCACTCATTGCCCCGTCTTGATGACAAATCACACAAGCAGTAAAATAAACTTGCTTTCCACGATCCAGTGATGGTGGTTCATTTGAAGCAGGTAGCCCTAAGGGTTCTTCACTTACTACTGTTTTAATGTATGTAGCGATAGCCATTCTATCTGCATCAGTTAAATACATCAGGCTGTTATGGTTTACTTCCGCCATTGGACCGGCTACGGGGCCTGCATTATTGAGAAGTTTATTCAATTTGAATACATCAGCGACTTCCTGATGGGTTCCTGATTCCAATCCATACTTAGTGATGTTTGGAGCCCAATAACCATCAACGAATCCACCGGTCAGATAATATTTATTCTTTGGTGCACCGAAAGGATTTAATGGAGTATGACACATACTACAATGACCTAAACCATCAACAATATATTTCCCTCGATTCCATTCAGGAGATCTGCCTTTTTCATATTGAAATCCATGCCCTTCAGGGAAAAAGAATAATAGATTCCAGCCCCAAAGCGTAAAACGTGAACCTGGAACATTAAATGGGAAAGGTAATGATTTGTTGGGTAAATTAACAGGAGGCAAGCTCATAAAATAAGCATATAGAGCACGTGCATCTTCATCCGTTATTTTAGAAAAATAGATATAAGGGAATACTGGGAAATAGTTTCTACCCTGAGGATCGCGGCCTTCTTTAAGCGCACGAATAAAATCTTTTTCAGTCCAGTTACCAATTCCAGTTTCTTTATCCGGAGTAATATTAGGACTATAAAATGTTCCAAAAGGAGTTTCTAAGGGTAATCCGCCTGCATAGGCAGGAGTGCCTGCTTTAACATTTGTATGACAGGAAATACAATCTCCCATCTTTGCCAAATACTCTCCACGCTGAATTAAATTCTGTTGCTCACCGGTAGCTGGGGCAGTCGGTGGATAAGCAGGATAATATCCATCAATAATTGATAATTTTTCTTGTGCAGGTTCATTTTCTGCATGTAATAATTGACCTGCCAGGCCAAGCACCGCCACAGTTGCAGTGACGATTAGCTTTCTTAGTAACAAAGAGCCCACGCTCCCTCCTATTTGTTCTTATTTTGTACGCTTCTCTTGCGGAGACAGAATAATCGACGCATTTTATACTCCACAATGCATAAGTTGCAATGTTATAATCGCTATCTTTGATTATTTTTATATCGTGATTATGTTTGTTTATCTTAACGGCTTACTTTTAGGCTTGTCACTAATTATTGCATTAGGGCCGCAAAACATTTTTTTGATTAAACAAGGTGCACAAAAAAATCACGCAATGCTCTCCGCAGTTATCTGTTTTATCTGTGATTTTATTCTAATTTGTTCCAGTATTACAGGCTTACATGAGTTGCTTTTGCTACGTCCTGTTCTACAAATCTGGATGATGCTCTTAGGCACCGCTTTTTTACTTTTTTATTCTGCAAAAACACTATCCAGTGCGTTTTCCAAATCAACAGAAGCCGAAGAAAATACCCAACTTCAACCACGTACCAGGACTCAAATCATTCTCCTGGCTTTAGGTTTTAGCATACTTAATCCACATGCCATTATTGATTCTTTAGTTATCATTGGTGGCGGCAGCAGCGGATATCCCGAACAAGAACATATTTTTCTATTGGGTGTACTTACTTCAAGCTTGATTTGGTTTAGCTCATTAACCTTCACTGCACGATATTTTTCTGATGTTCTGACAAAAGCAAACGTATGGAAAGGAATCGAATTACTCAGTGGTTTATTGATGGCTTTTATAGGTATTAAACTCGGCACAGATTGTTTAAGCCTAGTTTCAGAATTAATTGGAAAATCGATTTAATAGAAAGGGTCAATCAGTGTGTCGCCAATTGACCCAGTGGAATGACACATAGCAAGTCCAACCTCGCAAGGTGAATATCTCATAACCACTTATCCATGTCAACCAGGTACTAGACATCAAAAACCTTCCCCATTGTTGTTCGAACCCACTTCAGTTAAACTCAGCCTTTTACAAATACTGAGCAGTACATGTTTTACGGCGACACCATCCAAGAAACAAGACAGATGTTTTTTTCAAGTTGGGAAAAATACCAACAGAAACAACTGTTATCCCCTTTAGAAAATCAGATCGTTCAAGTGATATTGGCTCATCCTGAATACCATAAGATACTTGAGAATCAAAATAAATTTCAGCAGCAATCTTATTTTCCCGAGTCAGGACAACCTAATCCATTCCTGCACATGGGACTCCATCTTGCAATAAGAGAACAAATCACAACCGATCGTCCTGCGGGCATTAATGCAATCTATAAAAATTTAATTAAGAAATACAATGACTCATTGGCAGTAGAGCATTTAATGATGGAGCAATTGGCTGAGTGCTTGTGGCTCTCACAAAAAAATAATATCCCCCCTGATGAACATCAATATCTGCAAACATTAACAAACCTTTGAAATATTTTTTCAGTGAATCAGAGGTAAAAATGCGATCACGTGAAGCAATGAACTTTATCCCCACATACCGGTCATCACAATTTCATATTGACCAAATAAGCGACTGACAGTACAATTTTTGTTTTTCATATTGAGGTTACTTTATGCCTGATATTGTCTTGTTTGATATGGGCGACACGCTAAGCTCAGACAATCAATTGGGAAATCCCAACAGAGTTTTGTTTTTTCCAGATACAACCAAAAAGGTTTTCGAAGATCTGCAGAATCGCGGTGATCAAATCATTATTTTCTCTAAATATGCTCGGGTGCGGGAAATTGAAGCTGCTTTAACAAAGGCAAAGATTGATTATAAAGATATTAAAATTGTACAGACAATTAAAAAGACAAAATTAGAAACTGCTATTGAATATAAAACATCACATAAGGCTAAAAACGTTATTATTGTTGATGATAGTACCTCTATTGACGACAGTTCGGATGGCGTTGTGCATATTCAAGTACCCCGTCAAATTGATCACTCAGCCCCTCCATCAGACGCTTATTTAAAAGTAGCCTTACTCCCTGAGAGGCAGCTATTTGCAATAAAGCCTATTGTACAAGCATTTAAGCAAAATCCAGATCATTGTGATAAAGTAAAGAATGACGCTCTTAGTAATTACTATGAGGCAATAGTAAAGTTAATGGAATATAGAGATAAACGGCAAAATGATAAACGCGAGTACTATACTTGCTGGGCCTCATGGTTTGGAAGTGAAACTCGCTCAAGAACAGCAAAACTTAATGCCGTTGATAGCATTGTTAATTCGTTAAACGATAGAACCTTCGACATCAAAAATATTCCCGAGGCAGCAAAAAATGGAGAGCTAGCTTCTATTGTAAACTCCCTTAATGTTGTTGAAATTGCCAAGACTACACAGGAAATACAGATAGAACTTTAGTAAGTAATTGATTAGGGATGGGACAGTTAGACGAGTGTTTGAGGCTCTTACAAAAAAATACGATCCCTCTGATCAACATCAGTATCTACAAACATTAACGATGTCTTTAAAAGTACAGGACGTCTATATAACTTCAACCTAACCCATTGATTTTTGGTAGTTGAAGTTATTTTCTGATGTAGAGGATCTTGTCCTTGAGTTGCTTACGAAAAATGCCAAGGTCGAGGCAAAAAATGTTTTTAACATAGAGATTGGTTTTTTTGTAAGTCCTGAAGTACTTTCTAGCTATCTACAGTCTTACATGAATACTCCGCTTGATATTCAAGGATATCTCCAGGCTGACACTTTAGATAAGAACAGATTGCTTCTAATGTCGCAAAACGTATCGCCTTAGCCTTACCATTTTTTAAAATAGACAAATTCGCTTCAGTAATCCCTATTGCCTCTGCCAACTCCTTAAGCCTGCATTTGCGTTTTGCCATCATCACATCCAAATTAACAATAATCGACACGAGAATATTCCTTAAATTGTTAATTGTGTTTCTGATTTCAGTTGATTTGCTTCTTGAACAATCCAGGAAGCAACCAAGATAATAAACGCCGTAATTAAAGTAGATAAGTTTGCTGAATTCAAGGTAATACTGGCTATACGCTCGCCTTTAGGATTATTAAAAGTAAGCGCGGCGGTCATTAAAGGTTGATAAAATAACTGCACCAGCTCACCCAAAATCATATAAATACTTACCTGTTTAATTAATTTGATGTTTTCTTCTTCAAATAAATACCCATTTTCAAAAAGCCTGAATAGTTTGGCTAATTTATGGCAGATCAAAATAGTAATGGTCATGGGCATCCATTCAATCGCCAACAAGATACCTCGATGCAGCCAAGAAAATTGAGAAGGATTATGGATTTGTTCGGTAGAAATCAAAGAAGACCAAGCTCCGATAGAACACATCCAATCGAGTTTAAATAAAATCAAAAGGGTTGTTGTTAATGGAATAAGCCAACAAAGGCCACGAAATAGTAAATAAAGTATATGGCTTGTATTTTTTATTTTTTGCATGATAAATACCCTTTAGTGAGAATTCGCCAAGATTACACCGATAATTATTGTTTTGCAATAAATTTATATTAATAAATAGCTATTATTTGTTGATAATTAGATCGTAGAAATTAATAAACCAAACGCAATCAAACACCATAACATCAAGTTGATATATTTTTATTGTGACTGAGCCTAAATTGAAAAGTATCGATGCAGGGCTGGGTATCTTGGCAAAGATCAGTTAATATGGGGCATTAAATAACAACTCCGTGTTCCCTGATGACTGAGCAAGAAAAAAAAACCCATTTTGGTTACTCTACTGTTGGCTGGGATGAGAAAGAAAAGAAAGTAGCTGAAGTTTTTCATTCTGTGGCAAAAAATTATGATTTGATGAATGATTTAATGTCTTTGGGCATCCATCACCTCTGGAAGCGCTACACGGTAGCTCATAGCCAAGTACGTGCCGGACAATTTGTCTTAGATTTAGCCGGCGGCAGTGGCGACTTAACACGTTTACTCTGTAAAAAAGTCGGCGATACAGGCCGAGTTGTTCTCGCTGATATTAATTCAGCCATGCTTAATGTAGGACGTGATCGTTTATTAGATGAAGGCTTATATAAAAATATTGATTACGTACAAGGTAACGCTCAATGCCTTCCTTTTGCTGATAATAGTTTTCATTGTATTACTATGGGGTTTGGCTTAAGAAATGTAACCGACAAAGAAGAGGCACTTCGTTCGATGTATCGTGTGTGCAAACCCGGCGGAAAAGTGATGATTCTTGAATTTTCAACCCCCACATTCCCTGGCTTAAAACCTATTTATGACTGGTATTCGTTTAATATTTTACCTAAAATAGGGGGGCTTATTGCGCAAGACAAAGCCAGTTACCAATACCTTGCTGAATCCATTCGCATGCATCCCAATCAAACTAAACTAAAAGAAATGATTGAGCGAGCGGGATTTGAAGACTGTCACTATGATAATCTCAGTGGTGGTATCGTTGCCTTGCACATTGCCTATAAATATTGAGTGCATTATGTTAAAAAAATACTCCTTAAAGGCCCTTCAAATTGCCATTAACAAAGCTGCCAAACTGGATGAACTGATGCCAGCCAGGCTGAAAGCGCTTGATAATAAAACCATTGAAATAATTATAAGCCCATTGAACGTTAATTTTTTCATTCATTTTAAAGATGGAGAAATTATCTTACTGGATTGCTACGACAGAGAAGCAGATACGGTAATTCACAGTAACCCTTTAGGCTTAATCCGCTTAAGTTTATTACCAGCATCCAAGGCCCGCTCTTTGTTTAATGATAAAATTCGCATGACCGGGGATACTGAATTAGGACAACAAGTAAAAAAACTGTTTGACGAAATGGATATTGATTGGGAGGGGCATCTGGCCCATTTTACTGGTGATGTAGTTGCCCATCAAATTGGTTCTTTTGTACGCAAAGGAATGGCATTCAAAAAGAAATTGAATGAATCCTTGCAGCAAAATGTATCGGAATATCTGCAAGAAGAATTACGAGTCATGCCGACAAAATACGAATTAGAAGATTTTTTTGTTGCGGTCGACGAGTTATCTTTGAGCGTTGAACGTTTGCAAGCTCATGTTAATCAACTAATAAGCCGCTATGAAACCAATTAAAAAGCTCATTCGTCTTATTCATATTAATTATATTCTTGCCAAAAACGGGCTAGACAATGTAGTCGTGTCATTGAGATTATTTGCCCCGTTACGCTTCATTGTCTATTTAAATCCATGGAATTGGTTTCGTAAGGAGCCGATATCGCATGGCGAGGCACTTCGTAAGTCATTGGAAGAATTAGGGCCTATTTTTATTAAATTCGGTCAAGCACTTTCTACTCGCCCTGATATTCTGCCTATGGATATAGCGATTGAACTCAGCAAATTACAAGATAAAGTCCCGCCATTCCCTAGCGAGAAGGCAATGGCTATTATTGAAAAAGCCTATGGCTTGTCTCCATATGAAGTTTTTGCTGAATTTGATTCCATTCCCTTGGCATCGGCCTCTATGGCGCAAGTGCATGCTGCGACTTTGAAAACGGGCGAAGAAGTGATTGTCAAAGTGCTTAGACCCAACATGCGCCGCATCATTGAGCAAGACTTGAGCATTATGCATACTATTGCAAAATGGGCTGATCGCTATTGGCCGGAGATTAGACGTTTAAAACCAAAAGAAATTGTAACAGAATTTGAACATACCTTACTTGATGAGCTCGATCTATTAAGAGAAGCAGCTAACGCGGCTCAATTAAGACGTAATTTTGAGCATTCTCCTATCTTGTATATTCCAGAGATATATTGGGATTACTCACGCTCCAATGTGATGGTGCTCGAACGAATTCATGGCATCCCGGTGTCCGATCTCAAAAGCCTGCAAGCACATGGGGTTGATATAAAGAAACTGGCTGAGCGCGGGGTAGAAATTTTCTTTACCCAAGTATTTCGTGATTGTTTTTTTCATGCAGACATGCATCCAGGAAATATTTTTGTTTCTTATAATAATCCCAAGGACCCACAATATATCTGCATTGACTTTGGCATTATGGGTACTTTAAATGATAATGACAAACGTTATTTAGCAGAAAATCTCTTGGCCTTTTTTAATCGGGATTACCGGCGGGTAGCCGAGCTGCATGTTGAATCCGGTTGGGTTGCACGTAATACCCGCGTTGATGAATTTGAAAGTGCTATTCGTACTGTATGTGAGCCTATTTTTGAAAGACCTTTAAAAGACATCTCCTTTGCACAAGTGGTATTGCGCCTTTTTCAAGTTGCTCGCCGTTTTCATATGGAGGTACAACCACAACTGATTTTATTGCAAAAAACTCTGCTTGCTGTAGAAGGCTTAGGACGCCAACTCTATCCAGACCTGGACTTATGGGCTACTGCCAAACCTTTTCTTGAAAAATGGGTCAAAGATCAAATAGGCCCTAAAGCTTTTTTCACCCAATTAAAACGAAATCTGCCTTTTCTTGCGGAACAATTGCCGCATATGCCAAAACTGCTCTTTGATTTTCTAGAGCTTAAAAAAGAAGAATTAATAATAAATAAAGAACGTGCTAATGCTCAGCCTGAAAATGAAAAACCAGCAGTCCATTGGAACAGTATTGCAATCGGGGCGGGACTTTCTTTTCTTTTAGTCAGCCTGCTCGACTATTTGCATCTTATCCATCACAAACAGCTCACCCCTCTTGCCCTTACGGGAGCTATTTTGACGGGGCTATTTGTGCTTATTAACCATAACACGAGGAACTAAACATGGGACTAAGTGGAATCAGCCCTCTTTCTTTATTGTTAATTCTAGTCATTATTATTGCTCTTTTTGGTACTTCCAAATTAAAAACCATAGGCACAGATCTGGGCGAAGCGATTAGAAATTTCCGCAATGCCTTAAATGATAATCAAGCAAACGAGCCCTCCAAAGAGGATAACAAACCCTCATGAGCAGCGGTGAACTTCTGGTCATTTTTATTGTTGCCCTCATTGTATTTGGTCCCAAAAAACTCCCTATGCTGGCGGCTCATTTAGGATTATTGGTAAGAAAGTTTAACCAGCTTAAAACACAGGCCGCTATGCTCTGGCAACAACAACTTAATTCGCTGCAATTACAAGAAAATCAGCGCAAAGCAAAAGAAGCCGACGAGCATTATAAGAAAGAACCGTTGCCTTAAGCCTTATTGTTGAAGCCTAGCCCCCATTTCCTCTTGGGGCTCACCTTTTGCAGGCATTGTAAACCCATCGAAATCTGGAAGGTCTTTCATCGCTTCTTTGTTGGGTGCCAAAGGACCTCCTGTATATTCTTTGGGGCCATCTTTGCTTGTTTGATAGAGCTTCCCGTCACCATTTGAATAGGCAATCACTTTATTGGTTTCTGCATCGATCATAATAAAACTTTGCCCTGATTTTGCCTGCTTTTCAAAAAACGATGCCATGTCTTCTTCTGATTTAAAAGATAAAGTCAATCGACCGTTCTCATCTTTCTCGGGCGGATGATCTTTAAGCCATTTCGCCCCACAATGTTCTTTATAGGCCGCCAGGAGCGCTTCAGCCTGTTCGCTTTGAATACGAACGCTCTTCTTTTTGCTCTCCAGCTCTTCTTCATCTTCTGGTAAATTGTCCATTCGAGTTGTACTTTGCACGGTTTGTTGCGGGGGAACTAATGGAATATCTTCTTCCTCATCTTTTGATTGAGCCATAATACATATCCTCTAAAAATATAGTTATTTTGACCAAAAGCTCATATTGTTTAAGTATAATTCAACTTTTAAGCTTTGACTGTTTCCATACAAAAAAGGATCCAAATATTATGAAACCCTATACTTTAATGCAGTTAAAGCAAACGACTACTTCAGCAATCATCTACGAGAAATGGGTGCGTTGTTTTGGTGGAAACCCGGTAAGTTCTTCGTGATTACTTCCTATAAATTAGCCAAGCAGATTCTCACACGCGAGGATTCTACTTGCGACCGCACACCCTTTTTTATTTCACGCATGCCCGAGATGAATTTGTCGCTAATTACTGATTTTTTTAAAGTGGTCAACCAGATGATGGTGATGAGTGATCTCCCGAACATACCAATCGAAGACGAATTTGTTATCATCGATTTAGCAACAATTGTCTGGTGTGACGGGATGAAAGTTGCCTAACTGGATTGTAGGCATACATTTGATCTCATCAAATATATGTGTTAAAAGGCAAACAACTTAACTTATAGAAGCACGAAGATGTGGCAACGTTATATTAAAGAAGAAGATTTACCCCTCCATGTAAAAATAATGAGTTTTTTTCTTCAAGGCAAAGATAAAATCTATCGAACTCAGTTAGCAGAAGTTGTTCAAAATTATGAACAACACCGCTCTCGTTACGAGGAAACTGCGAAAAAAAATCTCCATGCTTGGAAAAAATCCTTCAACCGTGGCCATTCAGCTTGCAAAATTTTTGTGTCCTCAAATGATTCTTTAACCGAAGCACGTATTCAGACAAAAAAAACAGGTGAAATTCAAACCGTTGTTAATTTTGCAAATGCTTATGATGTAGGAGGTGTTTTTCAATACCGGAAAGGAAGCCAGGAAGAGGATATCGCTCGAAGAACAAATTGGTCTTTTACAATTAAAGAAGAAGATTTACAAGATTCCCGCCATTATTCGGCTCGCATGTCTTCTTTAATTAATGCCGAAAAAGGCAGGGTTTATTTTAACTTAACACCCCTTATATTGATTCGAGATAGTAATAGTACGCTTCTTGATCCCCAAAAAGATCAAGAAAAAATTTTTCCTTTTTATGAATTGCGTGTTGCTGCAGATGATTTACGCCGCAGAATTTTTGGAATTCCTATTCCTTTTTTTCCACGTCCGTTTAATGAGGAAAGTATGAGGAAAAAAATACATGCCCAGCTGGATACGCTTATTGAAAACAACCAACAAAATATCATATTAGGCGCCTTCGGCTGCGGTGCTTTTTGCAATCCCCCTGATAAAGTAGCAAGTTTATATCATGAAATCTTAAACCAGGAAAAATATAAATACTTTTTCAAAAATATTGTTTTTGCGATCAAAGGAAATGGTACTGATGCTAATTTTTCTGCGTTTCAAAAAGAATTAGGTAAATGGAATAATACCGCTGCTTCATATAATCCCATGATGCAACTCATGCCAGGTTCCCAAGGGACTCTAACAGGAGACATTAGCCAGCCTTTGCAGCATGATGTATTTAAACAACAAGGAAAATCAAATAGCGACGCCTTGAAACATCAGCCATCCACATTAACCTATTAATAAACGGTCATTATCTAAGAGTGCTATTCAAGAGATGGCCTTGCTAAGCCAACTCAGATTTTCCTTAGAACTTTGATTTACGATACCTTGGATGAACGTTCACATGTCCTGATTGGCGTCATCATAAAAATGGATTAAACAGAAAATAACCACCCGATGAAAGACCTGTGTCATCTCCGCGAAGGCGGAGATCCACTTTTAGTGTGCATAGTGCTGATAGTACTTCCTGTCTTCGAGAAATGGTAAAAAATCATTAATTTAATGGCAGCAAGCTATATCTTCGTATGGGCTATAAAAGCGATGCGATTTGCTTTCTTAGGTACAGTCCTGAAAAACTGAACTAAGTTTGTGCGGCTAATTTCTGCAATTGCTCGCCCGATAAGCGAAATTGCAACAAATCCGTACGTGGATGAGCCCCGATAAATTCGTAGAATTCAATGGCTTTTTTATTCCAGGTAAATGCATGCCCCTCCATGCGACAACATTCCTTCTCAAGTGCCAACTGTGCAAGGTTAGATAACAATGACGTACCCAGGCCATAATTACGATAAAGCTCATCAACAAAAAGCTCCTCAACATAAAGAACAGGTGCTCCTGCTGGGACGGAATAAGAAAAAAAATATAAAGCAAAACCCGCTGGATTTTTCTTATATTCAGCTAATAAAACATAAAAATATTTATTTCGGCCAAAAGCATGTGCTTCAATTTTGTCCAGGGTTAAATGAATCTCTTCCGGTTTCTTTTTTTCATATTCAGCGAGTTTCTTGACTAAGCCAAAAATTTCTTCTTTATCTTTTTTCTTAGCAATTCGAAAAGTAAATTCCATATTCGTACCCCTCACACCCCAAGATCCTAACCAAAACGATTTACTGGTTGATGACAATAAGGTGCTTTATGATGTTTGGCATAATAATCCTGATGGTATTCTTCTGCCGGCCAAAATATTTGTACTGGAAAAAGGCGAGTCACAATGTTATAGCCTCTTTTTTGCAACATTTGGATTAAAGTTTCTGCTTCAGCTAATTGCTCCTGATCATAATAAAATATGGCACTTTGGTACTGCTGGCCTATATCAGGGCCTTGTCCCGATTTCTGGGTAGGATCATGGATTTCAAAAAAACGCTTTAATACATGATGATAATCGGTCTTGGTTTTATCATAAATAACACGTACTGCCTCATAATGCCCAGTATTGCTCTGACAGACTTGGTCATAACTTGGTTCTAAAGTAACACCGCCTGTATAGCCTACTTCAACACGCAGCACACCGGGTATTTGTTTTAAAAAATGATCTACGCCCCAAAAACATCCGCCAGCCATTATCGCTTCTTCGGTATCCAATACCTGACTGTCTGCAACAAAATCAATTGAGGCGGAATTCACACAATGGCGTAAATTCTTTTGGGTAAAGTACTCTCCGGTAAAGACATGCCCCAAATGAGCATCGCAGCGCGCACAAAGGATTTCCATTCGTTGCCCATCACGGTCAGGGATCTGTTTTACTGCATGAACAATATTATCATCAAAACTTGGCCAGCCACACCCGGAACTGAATTGACTTGAGCCGCGAAATAAGGCTAAACCACAACGTTTGCATAAATAAGTGCCATTGGTCATGACAAAATTATATGCTCCGGTGTGAGGATACTCTGTGGCTTTATCACAGATTATCCTTTTGGCTAAAGGGGTTAAACTGGCTGTTTTATCAAGATAATCGTCCATACTGCTACCTTTGTTGCCCTTGGCAAATTTTATCCGCTAAATAACCTATAGCTCCTGCATAATATATTGAATTATTATAGTGCAAAATCATCTTATAGTTAGGGAAGGTTAAGAAGGTAGGGCCGCCTAATGGTTGAACAATACTGCCTTGCAGATTCTGATAAGGCAATGGCTCACCATTTTCTGTACGCACACCCAGCGCATTCCATTCACTCACAGGCTTCACGATGTTTTTGCCTTCCATAGCCATATCGAATTTACGAGGTAGCTTGACCTGGATAGCCCAAGGCTCACCTGTTTGCCACCCATTTTGCTTCATGTAATTTGCAATTGAAGCAAAGACATCCGGTTTGCTTCTCCAGATATCTTTTCGTCCATCACCATCATAATCAACAGCATATTTCACCCAGCTTGAAGGTAAAAATTGGGGCTGACCTGAGGCACCTGCCCACTCACCTTTGAAATCAGCTAAATCTACATGTCCCTCATCCAATATATGCAAAGCAATGAATAATTCTTTACGGAAAAACTCTTTACGATTGGAATCATACGCTAAGGTGGCTAAAGCTTTCACTACAGGGAAATTACCCATATAAGTACCGTAACTGGTTTCCATTCCCCAAAATGAAACGATAAAGCAGGGATTTACCCCATATTTTTTGGCCACAGCCTCCAAGACCTCTTGGTTCTTTTTAAATTCTTTACGCCCTATAGCAATTCTGTAATTATCAACGCGTGTGTTACGGTATTTAATGAACGTGAGTCGATGTTCTGGTTGGGAGCGTAAAAAACCCTTAATTTGATGGCTTGGCTCATGGATACCTGCAAACGCCTTATCAAAAACTTCTGGCGAAATTCCTTGTTGCAAAGCTTCCTCTCGAACACCAGCGACCCAATCATTCCAATTCTGTTGTGCGAAGGCAACATGATGTACCAGAACGTATGCGATTATCGCAAGTCCCCATTTTTTCATAGCCTTTCCCCCTGATTTTTTGTTACTTAATTGCCATCCCAATATTTAAGATAGACCATTTATCATATAAACAAGCAGCCTGGTCGAACAGCAAAAGACTGAAAACCCAAGTTGCCACTGTACCTCACCACCATTGACGCATGAATTATTGTCATTCCCGCAAAGGCAGAAATTTTTTCTTGCACGCGTTGAACTTGATTAGAAATAGGTTCCCGCCTTGGCGGGAATGCAAAAAATCTAAGTTGTAGCGGCTCCTCTGGCCTTTGTCCAGGCTACCAATGTAAAGAATTATACAGTGAGTATTAAAGCGCTTCCATAAATGCTGTCAAATCAGCCTTTTCTTCGTGCGTTAACTGTAATTGCAATACCAGGTTAAAAAATTCTACCGTATCTGCCAAAGTTAACAAACGACCATCATGTAAATAGGGTGGAGAATCTTTAATTCCTCTCAAAGGAAATGTTTTTATAGGTCCATCACCAACTGCTTTCATACCGTTAATCATTTGTGGCTGATAGAATCGCTCGGTCTGTAAATTATGCATGGTGTTGTCAGTATAGTAAGGAGGAGTATGACAACTAGAGCATTTTCCTTTGCCAAAAAATAATTCCTGTCCGCGTAGCTCTGCTGGACTTGCCTTGGCAGGATCTAGCGTTCCTTCCCAAGTCAATTTGGGAGCGGGAGGGAAATCCAAAATTTCTTGGAATTCAGCCATGAAATGAACTTGGCTACCACGTTCCAAAATATTGACGCCCTTTTTAGTTGCAATTACAGGATCCCCATCAAAATAAGCTGCTCTTTGTTCAAACTCAGTAAAGTCCTCGACTGATTTTAATGCACGCTGAGATCCAAATAACCTTTGGATATTTAAGCCTCGTAATGTTGGAGTATTGATGCGATGACGAAACTCTTGGGGTCTTATATCGCCAACCAAATGCGTTGCTTTATTAGTATGCCCGTTCGCATGACAATCAAAGCAAGCGACTCCCCGACTGGGTTTTACAGTACGTCGATCTTCAGTTTGGTTAAATTGTTGTTGCGGAAATGGGGTAACTAACAGGCGTAACCCTTCCAGCTGTTTTGGATTCAATAAACCATTGAACAATTCATAATAATTCTCGATGGTAACCAATTTACCTTGAGAAATGTCCCCGAGATCAGGCCGGGTAGTCAAATAAATAGGAGCAGGATAAGGAGGTAAAAAATGATCTGGAATATCAAAATCCAAATCAAAACGGGTCAAATCCCTGTCTTCTTGTTTTTTAATTTCATCAATAGCAAATTTAGGAAATAACATTCCACCTTCTGGATGATTGGGATGAGGTAACGGCAAGAAGCCCTGTGGAAAAAGGCCTTGTTTCTTAACATCCTCAGGACTCATTTTGGCCAATTGCTCCCAGGTCACCCCCGCAGGAAGTTTCACACGAACACCTTCTTGTATGGGTTTTCCATTGGACATTTTTGCCGTTTTAGAAGGGTTATTGCTTAAATCATAACGCTTCTTTAACAGTTCGTGTTGCCGCTCATTAATTGCCTGCTTTTCACTGCTCATGCGTTGCAAAATACTTTGAAACGTTTCGTGAATCACCACTGGCATATAACTTGAAGGCACTGAGGTAGTTGCAGGAGCAAGTTGTGGCTGAGGTGTATCAGCAAAAGCCAAAGAAACTATACTTGCCGTGAGGACTATTACTCCTAAAGATTTTTTTACCATACATAAATCCGTTTAGATGAAAAGATTTTTTTTCATCATAAAGTACTTATAAATTCAGCGCAATAGAGACTAAATTTTGGACATCTAACGTTTAGCCTGGGTGCTGCGAAACGAAACTCGAGCTACATTGCTACACATTATTGTTACCGTTCAAGGAGCATGCTTGAATCTCTGGGGGATTTGAGCGCAAGATGAGTCAAATACGGCCGAGTCGTTCAATGAATAGGGCGTGAACGCTTACATATTACTCACTACGCAAAGATACTACAGGTTCCAATTTTGCAGCACGCCGCGCAGGATAAAAACCAAAGAAAATCCCAGTGGCAGCTGATACCAAAAAGCCTGCGACAGGCGGCAAAAGATAGATTGAAAAATTCCAATCACTAAAATAAGCCAAAATACGGGTACAGATTAATCCTAAAATAACCCCAAGTACGCCTCCTACCAAAGAAAGCATGACTGATTCGACTAAAAATAAAGCTTGAATTTCACTATTTTTGGCTCCAACCGCTTTACGAATACCAATTTCCTTTCTCCGCTCACTTACAGAAACCAACATCACATTCATCACCCCAATTCCACCTACCAACAGCGAAATTCCTCCGATTACAGCCAGTAATAAAGTAAAAATCTGCCCCTGATTTTCCATGCTGGCAATAATTTGCTTTGCGCTACGTGTAAAAACACTTAATTTGGGAGCGATTGAACCAACAATTTGCTTTATTTCCTCAATTACCTCATCTATGGGACTATCGGGTTTCAACTCCAGAACCACATTATTTACCTTGGCTTCTTTGCTAATCAGACCAATACCAGCCAATGGAACAATCGCAGCCTGATTGATGTCTTCATTGAAAAACCCATTTTCCTTCCAGGGTTTAGCCACACCAATGATTGTGTACAAAGATTGGCCTATTCGTAATTGCTTTCCTATGGGATCATCAAAACTGATCTCTTTGATTTGCCGTGCTAAACCTGCACCTATGACGCAGTAGTGCTCATACGATTCAACAAAAGAAACAAAATGTCCCGCGGCTAATTTGATATGAACAATTTTTAGCAAATGTTCATTGGCCCCAATGACTGCTCCTTGCATTAATTTTCCTTGGAAACTTAAGGGTTGATATGCAGTGCTATAGGGTGCCATGTCGATAATATAAGGTATACGCTCAGACATCTGCTCCCATTGCGCAGCAGAGATTGATTCCATACTGCCGGAAGATTTATCTGTGGTTTTGGGATAAACGGCTATTGCTAATAAATCCGTACCTAAGGCCTTAAATTGAGCTAATGCTTTTTCTGTAGCCAACTGACCACAGCTAATTAAAGCAACAACCGCGGCAGTTCCCACTAAAATGCCCAAAACTGCCAAAAACGAACGTAACTTGGCGGCAGTCAAATTCACTAAAGCTTGCTGGCAATGTCCGGAAAAATTCATGCGCCAGTCTCCGCCATGACAACACCATCCACAAGAGTAATTTTTCGCTGACACAATGCAGCGATCTGTTCATCATGGGTAATCATAATGATGCTGCGCCCTTGCGCGTGTAAACTTAAAAATAAATTCATTACTTCATTACCGGTACGTGAATCAAGCGCACCTGTTGGTTCATCAGCCAAAATTACTTGTGGCTCGGTTACCAATGCACGAGCAATGGCAACACGTTGCTGTTGCCCCCCGGATAATTGGGTGGGCCGATGCTGTGCATATTGATGCATTCCTACTCGTTCAAGGGCAGCAAACACCCTTTCCTTAATTTCAGCAGCCCCTACACTGCGATAAATTAACGGCAAAGCCACATTTTGCATGGCACTAAATCTTGGTAATAAATTGAATTGCTGAAAAACAAAGCCAATATTTTGATTGCGTAATTCAGCTGCTTCATCATCTGTCAAAGCGGCAACATTACGATTTTTCAATAGATAAGTTCCTTTATCTGCTTTATCCAGGAGTCCCAGAATATTCATCAAAGTAGATTTACCTGAACCAGAAGCGCCGACAATCGCAAGTAAATCGCCCTCATAAACCGTCAGGGATACTTCTTTTAATATTGTGGTGCTAATTCCTTCGAGATGATAAGTCTTTACAATATCCGTAAGCATCATAAGCGGTTGCTGAGTCTTTTTCGCATGACTAAGGTTCGATGTCATTGTGGGGCTTAATAACCGCTCAAGAATATTTGAATCCTCTGACACATCATGAGATGAGGCATTACTTTTACTGGAATTAATAACAAGATCACTCATAAACCACCACGTCACCAGCTTTTAAACCGGTCTCGACAACCACTGAGTCTGCCTGTGCCGCCCCTGTTGTAATTACTCGTTTCTCTAAAGCACCTGACTTGGTTTGTATGCTAACTATACTTTGCCCTTTTTCTCGCTTTATCGCAGCAATGGGGATAATGAGCTGCTTACCATTATCCACACTTAATTCGATGGATGCACTCATACCTACTTTGATCCATTGTTGCTCTTGAGGGGTTAATTTCTTAACTTCTACAACTGCGGTAAAAAAGGGTAACCCATTATTATTTGATGCTTGTGCATTCACAGCGACCAATTGTCCTTTTAATTGATATTTACCAAAGGCAACTCCACTCACTATGGCATCCATTCCCGTTTGGATTTGGGTTATATCGATTTCTGGGACGTCAATTTCAATACTGATTCCGGATAAATCACCGATCAAGCCAATGACTTGTCCTGACTTAACTGTCGAGCCCACGGTAACACGCACACTCTTATCCTCACCTGCTTTAGGTGGGTATAGCAGGATTCCATCTCGCGGTGATTTTAAACGAATCACATTATGATTTGAGGCTAAAATTTTTTTTATCTTATCGAAATCAGCCAAACTTAATGCAGATAAATTTTTAGGGCTATTTTCATCAAGTTTTTCCAACATTTCCGTCAGTTTACGCGTGGATTGCATTAAAGTAACCCGCCCCGTATCCACATTTGATTTCTCGCTCATATAATTATTTTTGGACAATAAACCCGCGTCCCATAAATCCTGAGTACCAACAAATTTGGCTTTAGCTATGGTGTAACTGTCTTTGGCTTTTAAGTATTCTGTTAGGGTATCATTAAACTGTCTCTGCAACTCGGTTGAGTTTAAAGTTAAAATCACATCGCCTTTTTTGATCAATTGTCCATAATGAAAATTCATTGTTTCGACCACCGCCTCCATTGGACTGGCTATGGTATTTTCATGTAAAGGTTGCACTGTTC
Organism: Legionella qingyii; assembly: GCF_003990155.1. Taxonomy (NCBI): domain Bacteria; kingdom Pseudomonadati; phylum Pseudomonadota; class Gammaproteobacteria; order Legionellales; family Legionellaceae; genus Legionella; species Legionella qingyii. The sequence continues at coordinate 132,195 of NZ_RZGX01000009.1, read as the reverse complement.
CAGTAAAATGCAGCGTTTTATGCAAAGTCTGTTCTTCAACTTTATACTGATGTAACGCCACTTTTTTTTGCTTCTCATGATGACCGCATGAAGACAAAAGAAACCCGATTATTAATAAAATGATGATTTTTGACGTGTTTAAATACCTATTCATCCACCATACCTTAATTTAATTTGCCAATGATTCAGCGTTGTTCCCAAAATTCTTTGCAGGTTTGATATCTGATTTAGATAGGCAATTTTTGCATTGATTAATCCAGATTGAGCTTGAATCAGTTGATTTTGAGTGTTATTTACATCCAACGCACTGGATATACCCGCTTGTTGTTTTTTCTTCTCCAATGCATAAGATTGCTCCGCTAGTTTCACTTGCTTTAGAGCTAACTGATAACGTTTTGCTAAACTTCTTATGTTATTAATGGTATTGGTTACATTGGTTATTAATGCGCGTTTTGTAGCAAGTAAGTTTAATCGGTCTTTTTCCAAGCGGACTTTAGCATTAATTAATTGACTGCGGCGGCTGATGTCATGCAAAGGGACCGTTAATGTCACACGGGCGGCCTCCGTTATGTTATTTCCATTATAAATGCCATTAAATCCCCCATTCACACCACTCACATCATTTACAACCCCACTTTGTATATTACCCGACACATCCAACTGCCATAATTGCTGATTCTTAGCCACTTTATAAGCTCGCTCATCAGCACGTAATGTCATCTTTTGTGCTAAATACACGGTATTATGACTCAATGCTTGTTCGATAGATTGTTGCAAATCAGGAACGGCAAGCTTATCTAGCGCGACATCACTAGGAACAGATATATGCATTTCCGGATCTAGGCCAATAGTCTGCAAGAGATCCTGAGCGGAAGTTAAAAAATCATTTTCTGCCTGCTCTACCATCAAACTTAAAGATTCAATTTGGTACGATTGCTGGATATTACCCGTCGGTTCTAATTGACCTGCCTTTATTTTTTTCTCATTAATTTCATACGATTTTTTTGCCTCTTTTAATTGCAAACGCTGATTCTGTAAATTATTCCCACTTAAAATAAGCATCCGATAAGCCACAATCACTTGGGTGACTTGATCCGCAACAGATTGCTGCAAGTTCAATTTGTTCAGCCATTCATTGTCCTCAGCATCTAAAAGAGCCGCTTCATTCACTGCTTTTCCAAAACCACGCAATAAAGGCTGGGTCAAAGAAAAATTCAACACAGGATTGTAATTGTTATTTTCGTTGACGTTATTATTTATCGATAAATTAGCTTCTGTGCCTAGCTTTGTCTTCAAATTAAATTCAGGACTACCTAAGAGCGTACGTGTTGTATCGCTACCCACACCATTAAACTTACTTTTTTGAATTACTCCAGAAGCACCCAAAGCGTATTGCAATTCAAACTGATTGTGTGCCAAACGCAATTGATAACGCTGTACAATGCGATCCAATTCAGCATTTTGAATATTGGGGTTATATCGCAAAGCCAATAAAATTGCTTCTCTTAAGCTCAACTGATGGATGGTTTTATTCCGAGATGCAGGAGATGTTGGCAACTCTATCCAGTTGTGCAGCATAAACTCTGGATTCTCTATCGCTTTTTGTAAGCGTTCTTCTGCTTGTTTTACGTTTACATCTTCTGCTGTAGGGAGTGACCAGGCATTAGCTCCAAAAAGCCAACAGAGTGAAAACAACATAACTGCCCTTCTTTGCCTGCGTCCTGCGACTTGTACACGGGATCTAAATTCGTTGTAAGATTCCTGGATCTCGCGGACAAGCCGCGGGACGTCGTATGGAATATCGTTCAGGCTCCCCGAAACTAGCCATGGGATGTAGAATGAACATATGGAGTTAAGTTTTTTTAGTAACATCATTTTTTGTTCCACACTGCAAATCGTTGCATATCCTGCAAGCGCAATGCAGTTAATTGGCCACCCCACAAACATCCAGTATCTATTGCATGAATTTTAGGATGAGAACATTTCCCCATTAAAGCAGCCCAATGCCCAAAAACAATATCCACATCAATTTCTTTACGATGAGGTACTTCGTACCAAGGATAAAGATTTGCAGGCGCTTGAGCAATAGTGCCTTTATAACTCAACTCGAGTTTTCCTTGTGCATCACAAAAACGCATGCGTGTATAATAGTTAGTAATTACCCGAAGTCTGTCTATCCCTTTTAAATCATCAGACCATATATCCGGCTGATTACCATATAAATGCGATAAAAAATCGCGGTAACTATCACCTGCAAGCACTTCTTCAAGCTCTTTAGCGAATCGGATTGCGTGTGACAGATCCCATAAAGGACAAATTCCAGCATGACACATCACCACATTAAGTTCTGGTGAGTAATACAAAATAGATTGCTTTCTCAACCAATGACCTAGATCTTCACCATCGCCCGCCTGCATTACTTCGTGTAATGTGTCATCATGACCTTTCCACGGCTTATCACCAAATAATGAGGCTAAGAGATGTAAATCATGATTGCCTAAAGTCACTCTTGGCGTAACCGGTAAGGAACTGACAAAACGCAATACCGCTAAAGAATCAGGTCCACGATTCACCAAATCGCCAACGAACCATAAACGATCCGTTTTTTCATCAAAATCGATTAATTCCAACAGTCGTTGTAACGGCTCGTAACAACCCTGCACATCACCAATTGCATAATCAGGCACTGTTTTTTGCTCCTGGCCTTAATGCACTTCCTACGTTTTCAATCGCATGCCATTTTCCAGCGGCATCCAGTTTTTGCAACGAGTTTGTTAAACCAATATTTTGTTGCTGGATAAACTGACTGCTAAATTGTGCTTTATGAATCAATTCGGTTGCAGACATGGACTCTACTTTTCCTGTATTTGGATTAACCACTTTTACTGATTCAGGCAGAGCGAGTGCATACTTGGAAAATACAACTCCAGTCTCCATTTGATTTTTAGTCTCAAATCGACTTAATACTCCACCATCAGCTGCACGATTATGTAAACCCAAAGATAAAAACCCATTTTGTGCCGCTTGCCAATTTTTATACTCCGGATGTTCGCGTACGAATAATTGAAACATTTCCGCACACATCAACATACCTCCAGGTACCATGAATAATGGGGCTTTATTGATCATAATCCGGCCTGCGTCTAAAGCCTTAATCATCCATTGAATAAATTCCATGCCAACTGCCTGTTCCTTTTCTAACAAAGTTTCTGGCTGGCCATCAGAAAAAGTACCGGTACGATAACGCCCGCCACCAGCAGTTGCGGCAATACCTCGTGTCATAAATTCAAGTAAATAACGCTGAATCGCTATTGCTTCCGCTCGAATTAATATGGCCCCCAAGGTGCCAGCAGAGCGTTCATCCTCATTCAATAATGCAAGCCATACTGCGAGAACTTCAGGATTAGAAGCGAGCCAGGCAAAGCCACTCCCTGGCATTATTGCTCTTGCCAACAATAAATTCAGACGGCGTCGAAATTCGATTTCAGGTTCTTTTTGAAACTCGTAAAAGTAATAAATCCCTATACTGGTCATACTTTCAAGCAAAGGATTCCATTCTTTTAAAAACTGGCCGTTCGCATCATAAAAACTAACGCGGTAATCAACAAATAACTTGCCTATACCTTGAAGAAGAGCTGCTGAAAAAAGAGCATATTGCCAAAGCTTTTGTTCTTCGGATAATAATTCAGGCTGCTCCTGCACCATGAATTCCTGAAAAAGACTCAATGCCGCTTCTGTACGGTTCAGAGCATAATCGATCAAACCACCTTGCTGCGAGTAATAACTGTTCGCTGTCTCGGGCAAATTTTGACAATAATGAACTAAATTATCGATAAGAATGCCACATAAACTATCATATCGTGCTGTTTCCAAACCAGATAACATTCGCATCCTTTTCAATAATGTCTGTCTCTTGTCTTCCGACAAGAGGAGGTTCGTATTGACGATACGAGTTAAATCTTTAAAAGATTTACCTTGTGAGGACAGAGAACCTTTACGCTGACGTTGACGATGAAACAAAGCCATCTCCATAATAATTTAATAACTCCAAGTTGGAAAATTTATATCCATGATGATTAATTTTACACTAATTAGAAATAAATTTCGCTAGTTGAACATATTCCGTAACAGAAATCTGTTCTGGTCTTTTACTTCCATCAACACCCAAAGTGCTTAATTGCTCAGCCGTTAGGATTCCTTTTAAGTTGTTATTCAACGTTTTGCGACGCATGGAAAATGCACTAGCCACCAAACGCTCTAACTGCGTAACAGAAACTTTTTCAAAGGGAGAAACGCCATGGGGCACAAGACGAACTACCGCTGAGTCTACTTTAGGTTGTGGCTCAAAAGACTCAGGAGGAACATCAAACAAATGCTCTACAGCACAATGATATTGCAACATTACCGTTAATCGTCCATAAGCTTTGCTACCCGGTTGTGCCGCCATTCGCTCTACTACTTCTTTTTGCAACATAAAATGCATGTCTTCGATATATGACACGTACTGCAATAAATGAATAAGTAACGGTGTGGAGATATTATAAGGTAAATTACCTACCACACGTAATCGAGAACCAAATTGGCTATAATCAAGAGTTAACGCATCGGCAGCAATCAAATGCAATTTACCTTGTGCAATAGGCAACGCTGCGAGATATTTTTGTAAATCGGTATCAATCTCAACTGCTGTCAAATGATTTAAATGACGTAACAATGGCTCAGTTAAAGCGCCCAGGCCAGGCCCAATTTCCAGCATATTATCGTCTGCGTGTGGATTAATGGCGCGTACAATGCCATCAATAATATGTCGATTTTGTAAAAAATTCTGGCCAAAACGCTTGCGCGGGCTATGCCTCACCATTTATCCCCATAAAACTAAAAGCCAATTATAACGTGCATCCTCAATAAAAAGTAGCCTGAATAAAGAGAAGAACGCTTCCGGTTTTCCCCAACCAGTGCGCAATATGCTTTGAATCCAAGTGACAAATTTATATAGCATAAACTTCAAAATTTGGTGTAAAATTCGCCCACTATGAACAAGGCTGGAATCACTATGGCTTATCGAAAAATGTTAAAATCCAAAATCCATCGTGCGTGTGTCACTGAAGCTGATTTGGATTATGAAGGAAGCATTACTATTTCTCCAGAGCTGCTTAAGGCAGCAAACATATTACCTTATGAAGCAGTCAATGTCTGGAATATCACTGCAGGTACACGCTTTGAGACTTATGCAATTACCGGCAGACCAGGATCTACTGAAATTTGTGTAAATGGAGCTGCAGCACATTTGGTAACCCCCGGAGATTTAATCATTATTGCCTCCTTTACTCAGGTATTAGAAGAAGAGTGCGCAAGCCTGGTTCCCACCGTAGTTTTTGTCGATCAATTCAATCGGTTAAGGGAAATTCGCCCCGAGAAGATTGGAATTAAAAACACAGGAATTCAAGAAGCTGCCGAAGCTTAGGAACGTCCCTCTCTCAGTACTAGAGAGGGTGAAAGAAAGTTTCCATTTATATTCATACAGATCCCATGTTAAATCACCTTTTAGAACTACGACGGCGTGGATTACAAACCCTCATTTGGTTTGGCTGCTTATTTTTCATTTTCTTTTTCCTCGCGAATGATTTGTACCAAGCGCTGGTTAATCCACTACTTCATACACTTTCAGCTCAAGAAGGTTTAATTGCTACCCATGTGACATCTCCCATATTTACCCCACTTAAACTTGCTGCTGATGCGGCCATGTTACTGAGCGCTCCCTTTACTTTGTTTCAAATTTGGCGTTTTATCAGTCCCGGCCTTTATCAAAGAGAACAAACTACGCTACGTATTGCCCTAATTTTTAGTCTTCTACTGTTTCTTGCAGGAGCTTTGTTTTGCTTTTATCTGGTTTTGCCATTCATGTTTCATTTTTTTGCACATGCCTTACCTAAGGGAGTGCGTTATATGCCTGACATGGCATATGCTCTGGATTTTATCACCAGAATGCTGATGATCTTCGGATTTTGCTTCCAGATACCCTTACTTTGTTTTGTCCTGGTGCGCTTAAAAATTATTGAGGTAATCACCTTAAAAAAAATCAGACCTTATGTCATTGTTGGCGCTTTTATCGTTGGCATGCTCCTGACTCCACCCGATGTTTTTTCGCAAATCATGCTCGCGCTACCCCTCTGCATTCTTTATGAAATAGGAATTATTTTAGCCATTTATTTTGTTTAAATCTTTATGGCTTTATTTTAAACATATTAAGATTTTCTTAATAATCAGTTAATAAATACGCCCTATAATGCACCCGATTTAATCATTTAGATGTGAGATGTAAGAATGAACAGTAAAGAAGAACTAAGCCGTCAACATGAAGATACGCAAAAGCAAATTGACGAACAAAAAGAAAAAAGTTTGCAATTACAGCAACTAAAAACTGAAATGCAAAAAGCTGTAGAAACAATTAATCAAGAAAATAAGGCAATCATAGAACATAAAGTACCTGCTGCTTTCAATGAAGCTAAAGTTAAATTTCAACCAGTAGAAAATTTAAATACGGAAAAAAAACAAGACGTATTAGATTATATTCAAAAACTACTAACCGACCTAAGCGAGAAAAAGCAACACAGTGAAAAACTCCATGAGAATACAAAGAAGAGAAATGAGTTATTGGAACAAGTGCACGAGCATCTAAAGAAGGGTTATAACAAAAAGACACTTACAGATCTTACTAATAAATCAGGTATTGTAAGTATCAAAAATACTGACAACACTGGATTTGCCTTATTACTGGAACTACTTGGAGAGCCTCCTAGCAAATACACTTGGACCTTGGACTCAACAGATAGAGATAACTTACTAAAAGTTGTTCCCCAAAAAATTGAAGCATTAGCTTTTACTCTTGCAGTAGACGAACAAACTAAAAAAGAAATGGCCAGTGGTTTAAAAGCATTGGAACAAATTCAAACAAAATTGGTTAACAACTATGATGAACACGATAAACTTTCTGTGGAAATTGTGCAACTGGAGGAACAGATAAGTCAGATAGAAACGGTTACAGTTAAAGAACTGACAGCTCAAGCAGAAGATCTGGAGCGACAAATTAAAGAGCTTGAACAGCAAGAGCAAGAAAAACGAGAACGAGAACGACGCGAAGAAGAGAAACGAGAACAAGAGAAAGAACAACGGGAACGAGAACGACGCGAAGAAGAGAAACGAGAACAAGAGAAAGAACAACGAGAACGAGAAAGACGAGAACTAGAGAAACGAGAACAAGAAAAAGAACAACGGGAACGAGAACGACGCGAAGAAGAGAAACGAGAACAAGAGAAAGAACATCGGAAACAAGAAAGACGAGAACAAAAAATGAAGGAACGGGGCGCACTCGCCGCCGAACTTAAGAAGGTGCTGATCGAGTATATCGATGGTCGAAAACAACATTATTCTATTAAAGATGTATTTCTTCCCGGAGATAAAAGGGCGCGCGAACAATTCATTGGCCAAATTGTCAATGCAAAAGACGGGTTATTAAAAGAATATGTAGATTCCGGCAATATTGATAAAATGCTTAATACCATTACCGCTGAAATAAGCAGTTTTAACGGCATCAAAATGCAAGCCACCCTTAACCGAATGGTAGTTAAGCTCATAGAAGCTGAAGCCAAACCGGTAGAAATAGAAAATCTCCCTGCAAAGGCCAAGCAAGTACTGTCGTTATTTGAAGGAAAAAAGGGCAAGTCTCTAGAATATGCTCTAAAAATGAAAAACATATATACCCAAATTGAGGGAATCAACGCTTATGCAAACACGCTACCTGAGCGTGAAAAAAAAGTAATTAAACAACTTGTTACTGCTCTTAAAAGAGATGTCGATCAATTTGTCTGCCAAAATTCGAAACATTTTCCAAGCAAGGAATCATATCAAAAATTTAAATTGACAATTAAAGCAAGATTGCATAGTCACGATGACCTTATGAGTGGACACACCTCATGGCCAGACATCATTATCAATCTGCTGCTTAGCGTCATTACACTAGGTAAATTGATTTGTTCAAAAGCAAGAACCGGCAGAGCTTCTTTATTCTTTGATAAAACTGAAGATCAGAAAGAAATAGAAGCCCCTGTTGATCTAGCCCTAGAGAATCTGGGTACATTTTTAGCCGGCTAATATAATACAAGGAAATATATAACCTTTAGTGCTATTACCCTAGCCCGGGACTTCATTATTCCATATGGAGTTACCCGGGTTAGTTATGCTTCACTTCAAATCAGGCTACGATTTTTACTTTCAATAAAATTCAATTTGATATATGAACAGGACTTACGAAAAACCCCAAGGTCGAGGCAAAAAATGTTTTTAATGATGGAGTTAAGATAGACTAAATGATCGAATTAAAAACATTTTTTAACGAAGAGATTGGTTTTTTTCGTAAGTCCTGATGCACTATGGTTTTCCCTTTCTATACACTGTTAAGCTTCTTTAACTTCTACCGATATATTATTCAAGACGCCCAACAAAGAGGCTTATATGAATAAAATTGCACAATTCAACATTGGGGATTTAGTGATTCACAAAAACAGCCGCTACAGAGCAATTGTAGTGGATGTTGACCCCTTATTTCAGGCTTCGGGACGCTATAATCCACAAGCTCCTAAACGCGAATTTGCCACTCGAAACCCTTGGTATCGGTTATTAGTTGATGACAGCAGTCAAATTACATATGTTGAAGAGTGTATGCTGATTGCAGACACAAGCAAAATGCCAATTAATAATCCACATATTGGATCTTATTTAAAAGAAATGGAAGGACGTTATAGGAATACAAATCCCTCACATTAACACTGATTTTTAGGCTAGATGCAGCAAAGCAAAACCCGGGTTATCAATGATTGAGTGCTCCCGAGCTCCACTTTAGCTGCATGTTTCTAAGTATTTTTTAAAATTAAAACCAAAAGCGCTATAAAACCAATTAAGACAAGCGCCAAAACCCCCATCGTATAAAAACTTTTATTTAGATTTTCCTTACTAAATTGTTCAGGACTACCTTTTACCGTACGGTACAAAATAAAAATGATCATTCCAGCGCCAATAAGACCTAGAATTTGATATAAAGTCTCCATAAAACTCTTCCTTATTTTGCTTCAAAACTAAATGCATCTGAAAATAAGCGGGTGGGTGAAATACCACTATTTACTAATGCATCACGTGTACTATATACCATATCAAAAGGACCACTAATGACTATTTGCCATTCACCAAGATCCTGAGGATGTTTCGCGAGTACAAGAGAAACAAGAGGCACTGCATTGTCCTCTGAGACAGAAGAAACATAAGTAAAATGGCTAACATGTTCCTGCCAGCTCGTTACTTTCTCATCCATATATAAATCATTTTGCAAGCGAGCCCCCCAAAATAACTCAAAAGGCCGAGTATCGGAAGTAGATAATAACTGCTCGATCATCGCTTTTACTGGGGCAAACCCGGTACCGCCAGCAATAAACAATATCGGACGTTGTGGGTGCAAATGTTCAATAGAACACTCGCCAAAAGGTAAGCGGATGTTTACAGAACCATGCTGCTTTATATGCGCAAATAATCGCTGGTTGTAAGGATTTTCCAAACTATGGCGAATGTGAAGCTCATATTTATGAGATCCTAACGGAGCATTAGCAATGGAATAACTAAACGCTTCTTCACCAAAGAGTATCTGCAGATATTGTCCCGCCTGATAGGCTACATATTTTTCAGGAGTTAAAATCAAACGCATAATGCTGTCTGTCAACGGGGAAATATCCTCTACAAGAGCTTTAATTGTTTTTTCCTTCATTCATCTAACCCCAGAGAAGACCAGTACCCACTGACCTTTTTTAAAATCTCTTCATCCATCACAATTGGCTCACCCCATTCTCTTTGAGTCTCACCTGGCCATTTATTGGTCGCATCCATTCCTATTTTTGAACCCAAACCCGAAACAGGAGACGCAAAATCCAGATAATCAATCGGCGTATTTTCCATCATAACGGTATCTCGTGCAGGATCCATACGCGTAGTCATTGCCCAAATCACATCCTGCCAATTGCGCGCATCAATATCATCATCACAGACGATTACAAATTTGGTATACATAAATTGTCTTAAAAACGACCACACCGCCATCATAATCCGCTTAGCATGCCCAGGATACTGCTTCTTTATTGTGACTACAGCCAAACGATAAGAACATCCCTCTGGTGGCAAATAGAAATCAACAATTTCCGGGAATTGCTTTTGCAGCAAGGGAATAAATACTTCATTTAATGCAACCCCTAAAATAGCAGGTTCATCAGGTGGTCGGCCAGTATACGTACTATGATAAATAGGATTATCTCGGTGAGTAATGCGTTCCACAGTAAACACGGGAAAAGATTGTACTTCATTATAATAACCTGTGTGATCTCCGTAGGGACCTTCGGGGGCCTCTACTCCAGGTTCTAAATAACCTTCTAAAACAATTTCTGCACTCGCCGGGACATGCAGCTCATTCCCAATGCACCGCGTTAATCGAGTACGCTGGCCTCGTAATAATCCAGCAAATGCGTACTCAGACAAGGTATCAGGTACAGGCGTTACTGCTGCAAGTATCGTTGCAGGATCTGCACCCAAAGTCACGGAAACTGGAAAACGTTCTCCCGGATAAGCCTGTTGCCAGGCCTGGTAGTCCAATGCCCCTCCTCGATGGGATAACCAACGCATGATTAATTGATTCTTATTCAACAATTGCTGTCGATAAATCCCCATATTTTCACGTGTTTGATGAGGTCCTTTGGTGGTTACGAGCCCCCAAGTTATTAGTGGTGCCGCATCTTTAGGCCAGCACGTTTGAATGGGTAAGGAAGTTAGATCCACTTCATCTTTTTCCCAGACATGAGTTTGGCATTCTGCACCGCTTACATATTTGGGTGCCATATTTAATGCCTGTTTTAATAATGGAAGTTTATTAAATGCATCTTTAAATCCTTTGGGGGGATCGGGTTCTTTTAGAGCAGCCAATAATTTGCCTACCTCCCTCAATGCACTGATATTTTCTTCCCCCATTCCCATTGCTACCCGCTCAACCGTACCAAACAAATTGGTTAAAACAGGCATTTGATGGTGTGGGAGGTTAGTAAAGAGAAGCGCTGGGCCACCAGAACGTAGCACCCGATCACTAACGGTGGTCATTTCAAGATACGGCGAAACAGGGTAAGTAATGCGTTTTAATAAATTACGTGATTCCAATTGTGCAATAAAATCTCTTAGATCAGAGTATTTCATTAATTATCCCCTAGAGTAGCCTGGGTAAAGGCGCAACTGTTCTGTCATTGGCTTGTCCTGGTGGGCAAGCCACAGGACGAAGAACATTTAGTTTATTAACTATAATGGCAGTAAAGACAGCTGTAACCCGGAGAAAGTTTATAGCAAAACTAAAAATAAACCTTCGTTTAAAGCTCAAAACTGCTTTGTGAACTCAGTTTTTATCTGGTTTATTGTTACAAATGACAGTTTTGAAAAGAATTAAACCTTCCCGGGTTTGGGCTCAGCCTTCACCCAGGCTACAATTTTTATAACAGATGCTACTCTTGACGTTTCATTGCATCGAAGAATTCAGCATTGGTTTTATGATTTTTCATGCGCTCAAGCAAGAACTCAATCGCATCGCACTCATCCATAGATTGTAGTATTTTCCGCAATATCCAGGTTCGTTGTAGATCTTCCGGACTTAATAATAGATCCTCACGACGTGTACCTGAGCGATTAATATTAATCGCAGGGAAAACACGACGTTCCGCAATATTACGACTCAAGTGAATTTCCATGTTACCGGTTCCCTTGAATTCTTCATAAATCACTTCATCCATTTTAGAACCTGTATCCACCAACGCCGTAGCAATAATAGTCAGGCTACCACCTTCTTCAATATTACGTGCAGCACCATATAAACGCTTGGGTCTTTGCAATGCATTCGCATCAACACCACCAGTCAACACCTTACCGGAAGAAGGAATCACGGTGTTGTATGCACGGGCTAGACGAGTAATTGAGTCAAGTAAAATAACTACGTCACGTTTGTGTTCAACTAAGCGCTTGGCTTTTTCAATCACCATTTCAGCAACTTGAACATGGCGGTTAGCGGGTTCATCAAAGGTACTGGCAACTACCTCACCTTTTACAGAACGTTGCATTTCAGTTACTTCCTCAGGACGCTCATCAATCAGCAATACAATGAGGTAACATTCTGGATAATTTTTTTCTATAGAACGCGCAATGTTTTGCAACATTAATGTTTTACCTGCTTTGGGAGGAGAAACAATCAGACCACGTTGTCCTCGACCAAAGGGAGCACATAAATCAACTACCCGCGCGGTCAAGTCTTCAGTACTGCCATTTCCTTGCTCCATAACCAGGCGTTCTGAAGCAAACAAAGGAGTAAGGTTTTCAAATAAAATTTTTCTTTTGGCACTATCAGGTGAATCATAATTGATTTCATCAACTTTCAACAAAGCAAAGTAACGCTCGCTGTCTTTGGGAGGACGAATTTTACCTGAAATAGTATCGCCAGAACGCAAACCAAAACGTCTGATTTGGCTGGGTGATACATAAATGTCATCAGGGCCTGCCAAATAAGAACCATCGGCAGAACGCAAGAAACCAAATCCATCTGTCAGGACTTCTAAAACACCGTCACCGTGGATGTCTTCACCCTTTAAGGCATGAGCCTTAAGAATGGCAAAAATAATTTCTTGTTTGCGCATACGGGAAGGGTTCTCGACACCAATCTCTTGTGCGATGTTAAAAAGATCGGCAATAGGCAATTGCTTAAGTTCACTAAGATTCATACTTCTCACTTGATTTGTTGATTAATCGAATTGGGTATCCGGGAAAAATATTATTAAGAATAGCAGCTAAGGATTCTGCTGCCTATGTGATATATTTATATTATATCACATATTGCAGACAGGCTATCACAGCTTTAGTAAAAGATACAACATTTTTTATATAGAAAAATTAAAATTAAACGTGACTCTCAACAAAAGCACTTAATTGAGATTTTGAAAGCAAGCCCATTTTAACTGCTTCAACTTGGCCATTTTTAAATAAAATCAATGTGGGAATACTCATCACACCAAACTTTGCTGGTGTTTGTGGATGTTCATCAATATTAATTTTGGCAAAAGTCACTTGCTCACCATGAGTAGCAGCTACTTCTTCCAATATAGGTGTCAATGCACGACATGGACCACACCACTCCGCCCAAAAGTCAACTAATACAGGCTTATTTGCATGGATTACATCTTGTTCGAAGCTTGCATCTGTTATCGTTTTAATAAGATCACTCATGTTCAACCTCTGTTGTTTAAAATTCGTTAATTGCCAAATCGCCCTGTGCGTCAACTATATTTGGCATAGCTTGAATGAGAAATCTTCTGAATCGACTCAAATCATCTTGATACGGTCAAAAGATTTTTCATTCAACCCACACTCAAACACTCAGTTCTTCGCGATTTTTGCTACAAGAGAAACTCGCCACAAGTTCTATTATAGATCACCACCTACGGCTTGCAACACACTTAGCGCAGTAATCGCAGCGGTTTCCGTACGTAAAATTCTTGGGCCTAAGGATAAAGGCTGAAACCCGTGCTCACAAGCAAATTGCACTTCATGATCGCTTAACCCGCCTTCGGGGCCAATAAGCAAATCAATCGCAGGCGAGCCAATTGCATAATCGCTCCAGTTTTTATCTTCACCTGGATGCAGGATAAATCTTAATTCAGCTTGAGCCCTATGCATATAGTCCTCTAGAGACATTGGTGCATGTACTATGGGAACCGCATTACGCCCGGATTGTTCACACGCAGCAATGACAATCGCCTGCCACTGGTGCAGTTTTTTGGCCATTCGTTCTTTATCCAGCTTGACAACACAACGCTCAGTAATAATAGGAGTAATGCTCGCTACGCCCAGTTCGACCGCCTTTTGCATTACAAATTCCATACGCTCGCCCTTGGAAATAGCTTGTGCTAAATGGATAGCTAAAGGCGACTCTCGGCTTACATGTTTGCTCGACTCAATAAGGACAGTAACTTGCTTTTTTTTCACTGATTCTATGGTGGCTGCAAACTCGCGATCATCACCACAGAATAAAGTAAGATGCTCACCAACCTGCATGCGCAAAACAACACCAACATGCTGACTGGCTTCAGGAGATAATTCTAAAAGCTGGCCTGGATGGTAGTTTCCAGATTGATAAATGCGTACGGCTCTCATGTGTTTATTGGTTCTCTTACGTAGCCTGGGTTCCACTTCGTTACATCTGAATCTTCTACACATCGCTGAAGAACCAGCCCAAATCTATTCCAACGTCGCGGACAAGTCGCGGAGCGTAGGTGCAGATGAGATCAAGAGGCAGGTCGTTGCATCCGGGCTGCGTATCTATAATTGCCAATACTATAACAAAAATTACTTATTTTTGCCCCATGTGATAGAATTTTTTATTTCACTAAACGCATTAAGGAAATTAAAAACCATGAGCACAACACGCATAGAATCTGACAGCATGGGTGAAATTGCTGTCCCTGCAGATAAGTATTGGGGAGCACAAACTGAACGCTCATTACATCATTTTAATATAGGCAAGGACATTATGCCACGCGAAGTCACTCATGCCTTTGGTATCTTAAAAAAGGCTGCCGCATTAACCAACCTGGATTTGGATAAATTACCTAAAGATAAAGCGGATTTAATTATTCAAGCTGCCGATGAAGTCAGCAAAGGGATGTTAGACGATCATTTTCCTTTGCATGTATGGCAAACAGGAAGCGGTACCCAATCCAACATGAATGCCAATGAAGTTATCTCCAATCGTGCGATTGAATTGGCTGGCGGAACCATGGGGAGTAAATCACCAGTTCACCCTAACGATCATGTGAATATGTCTCAGTCTTCAAATGATACATTTCCAACCGCCATGCATATTGCGGCTGCTATTGCCTTCAATAAGAAACTTATCCCTGCAGTAAAAAACTTACGTGATGCCTTCGCTATCAAAATGGCTGCATTCAAGGATATAGTCAAAATAGGTCGCACTCATTTACAAGATGCGGTTCCCATTACTTTAGGGCAGGAATTTTCTGGTTATGTTGCCCAACTTGATGCCTGCCTCCATCGACTTGAAGGTGTATTGCCCGAATTATATGAATTGGCTGCCGGCGGCACTGCGGTAGGAACGGGGTTAAACACCCATCCTCAATTTGCTACCAAAGTAGCACAACATATCGCGCAAATTACCCAATTACCATTTATTAGTGCAGATAATAAATTTGCTGCTCTGGCATCCCATGAACCGTTAGTTAATGCTCACGGTGCGATGAAAACACTGGCTTGCGCCTTAATGAAAATTGCAAATGACATTCGCTGGTTAGCTTCCGGCCCACGTTGTGGTATTGGTGAGTTAGTTATTCCAGAAAATGAGCCTGGATCGTCCATTATGCCCGGGAAAGTCAATCCCACTCAATGTGAAGCCATGACCATGGTTTGTGCGCAAGTTCTGGGAAATGATGCCACTGTGGGCATAGCCGACAGTCAGGGTAATTTTGAACTGAATGTATTTAAACCCGTGATCATTTTTAATGTACTTCATTCACTTAACTTGCTGGCTGATACGTGTCATTCATTCCAAGAGTTTTGTGCCGAAGGGATCGAAGCCAATCACAAGGTTATTGACTATTACCTGCATCATTCCTTAATGCTCGTCACAGCCCTCAATCAACACATAGGCTATGACAAAGCAGCTAAAATTGCTAAAACTGCGCATCAAGACAATTCTTCCTTACAAGAAGCAGCGGTCAAACTTGGGATTTTAACAGCAGAACGTTTTGCGGAATTAGTCAGACCAGAAAAAATGATTGCACCCGAGTGATTCTTTTCGCCTGATAAACCCAGGTGAATCGATTGCATAGTTGCTCTGTTAATTTGGGGTATGTCTCTTTTATTTATATAATCATGCCCCATTAAAAGCATTAAATTATTTGAAGCAAAAATGGATTTTGCTTCTGAAAATTCAAGGACGACTTATTAAAAATTTATAGGAAAATAAGGTTTAAGTATGAAAGAAAAAAGAATTATTCGTCCGGCTCAAACAATAACGCCGGATCACAAAAATGCAAGAACATCTCATCGAGGCATTGAAAAAGCTGATAAGAAAAAAATGAGTTTCTTTGGGGAGTATGCTTCTCGACAATTTGTACGAGATGAAATGATTAAAGATGGACTGGATTTAATGGAAATTCAAGAGAGAGCTGGAACAGGACCGTATAGCCAGAGATGATGAAGCTGTACGTTTTAAAATATGGAACACTGCTTTCCCGCTTTTACAGCGGGAAAGTTGACTTAGATGCACAACATTATTGTATTACAGGAATTTGTGGTGCGGCATTGCGTTTGGGCCCAGGAGTTGCTTTTTGAGTAGGATCTTTTGAAGCGTAGGTCTTTTGCGCTTTAGGTTTATTTACTGTTTGTGGCTTGTTCTGGGTATTCATTTGTTCATATCCTTGGGCATTCATTTGCTCTGAACGCTGCATATCCATGCATGCACATAATCCCAAAGTTAAAGCAATACCCAAACACCACTTAAGTGACTTTAAATTTATCATATTTAGCTCCCTGCTTTGTTAGTTCGAAAAATAAATATAAATTAAAAAAGTCAAAATCACCACCCAAATCTACCAAGAATTTTTTTTTTCACTTAAAAACCATATAATCAAAATCAAACCACTCTTAATAAAGGACTTAATATGATTTATCCCAATATACTTGCCACCATTGGACAGACCCCTGTGGTAAAAATTAATCGCCTAGGACGCGCTCTCGATTGCGAACTGTATGCAAAATGTGAGTTTTTTAATCCAGGTGGCTCTGTTAAGGATCGTATTGGGTATGAAATGGTTATTCATGCAGAGCGAGATGGCCATATCAAGCCTGGTTATACACTAATTGAGCCTACATCCGGGAATACAGGAATAGGCATTGCGTTAGCAGGTGCGGTATTAGGTTACAAAGTAATCATCACTATGCCCGAAAAAATGAGTCAGGAAAAACAGTCTGTACTTGAGCGCTTAGGAGCAAAGATTTATCGTACCCCAACAGAAGCTGCTTATGACGATCCGGAAAGCCATATTTCTTTAGCTAAAAGGCTGCAAGCAGAAATTCCTAATTCTTATATCCTTGATCAGTATGCCAATCCCAATAATCCTAATGCCCACTATTATGGCACCGCACAAGAAATTATTGATGATTTTGGCAAAGACTTGCATATGGTTGTTGCGGGAGTTGGCACTGGAGGAACAATTACAGGTATTGCAAAACGACTTAAAGAATATAATTCAGAGATTAAGATCATTGGTGCTGATCCTGAAGGTTCAATTCTTGGTGGTGGAACTGAAGTTAAATCCTATGATGTGGAAGGGATAGGTTATGATTTCTTCCCGCAAGTTTTAGATAATAGTTTAATTGATAAGTACATTAAAACAAATGATCAGGATTCATTCCGAACTGCAAGAGATTTAATTCGAGAAGAAGGCTTACTGGTAGGAGGTTCTTCTGGGGCAGCAATGTGGGCGGCTCTACAGGCTGCCAAATCTTTAAGTAAAGGCCAAAAATGCCTGGTTATTTTGCCTGATTCAATTCGTAATTATATGTCTAAATTTGCTAATGATGAATGGATGAATGAGCACGGATTTTTGTAATTGCACAAACCTAGAAGGCAAGCGTTCAGGAGGATGCTTGAATCTTAGGCAACGGTTGGATTTGAGCGCAGGTTGCGTGAAAATAACTCAGAGAAAACATAGCATAAATCCGTATGTGAGACTTCCGAAGATTTATTTTCGCCTAAGAGGTACCAAATACAGCCGTTGAGTGAATAAAGGACGAATGTTTACCCTAGAAGCAGACGAGGGAATGTAGCGTATATAAACCGGACTCTGCTTCGCATATTCAAAAATTTATCTCAATGCAACAGTAGATTGATTTTCTATTTGCTCAAATAAACTATCAGGCTCAACTTGTTTTGTGCTAATCCAACTCGATAAAGCGTTTGCTAACAGTTCGATCGTTTGTTGTTCTCGTTCTTGGGGAACACCAGCAATAACAGATTTTCTGTTTGATTGCTCAAGAACAGCCGCTAGTGTATTGTTCGTTTGAGCAGGTAAAAAGGTAATATAGAGACCCATTAATTGCTCACGGGATAATTCGCCTGCAACAACCATGCTTAAAATAGTCTTACGCCATTGTTCATAAGACTGCAGTATTTGTTTATTGTCCTCCGCAATCAGCGCCATAATATCGCTTAGAGTTTCCCCCTGCTCTTTTGTATTTTCAACAGGTTTAGGAGCATTAATGGCTAATTGACCAACATATGCAAAATCTGCTTTATGCTTTACAGCGGGGAAATACTGATCCCCTTGCACTTGAATTACTAAATTAATTTTATTAGACATCATGCTTCTCCATCATATACATCTCTTTTCCTCAGTTCCTTTCCAAGTTCTTTAAAAGATAGCGTAATACTAACCCCCAGCACCTGAGCCAAGGCCTTTAAAGCGCTTGATGGCAGTTCGACCTCTGGATCACGCAAATAACTTTTTGGCGTGTCAGCACTTAACCCATCAAATACTTCACGATACATTAATGGATGCGTATATATCTCATCCACTGCAAGCTGGCGTAGCACATAAGCCATGCATTCCACTAACTCTGACTTGCGAGACGTATTGAGTAACATACCCATACGTTCTGAAAGTGTTAAATAAGGTTGATTACTAACATATTTTGGGAAATGAAGATAAAAACGCTCCAAAATTTTTTTCAAGGTAGCATCATTGCCTCGTTGGGAAATGCTTTGTAACGAGTCGATCAGAGCTACAGCAACCGCATGAAATTGTTCATTACCAACATTGATAAAATTATATTCTACGCGTGGCCTAGGTTCATGATGTAGATAAGCTCGATTACTAAAAAAACCAGCCATAATGCTCTCCTACCCCTCAATATAACTTCATTCTAATGAATCAAAATTAAGGAAATATTAACTATAAACATCATAAGACATAATTTAAACAGCTACTCCCGTTTCTAGAAACAGAATCATTTAACAAAAATAATACTTAACACTATAATTCTATACTACATGCAGAAATTTTACTCGATTATATTGCAATAAGACATATATCCGTTTTTATCCATGATGATTATATGGGATTAATGAGGGAAAATACATCACAATATCAAATTTATGCGCACAAACTGGTGTCTCCCTTCTTTAAACTGATTAAATGTAGGCGCAAAGAAAAATCAATTGCATGTCTTGCTTACTCTTAAAGTGGAAACACATAGCCTCTCACTATGCTAATAAGATATACTCAGGACTTACGAAAAACCCCAATCTCTTTGTTAAAAAATGTTTTTAATTCGGTCATTTAGTCTATCTAAACTCCCTCATTAAAAACATTTTTTGCCTCGACCTTGAGATTTTTCGTACGTCCTGATGCTGGTATTATTCTATAAGGTTCCGGAGCAATAGCTAAAATTAGCTGCACATTTAATTAAGGATTTACTCTTGGGTCACTCGACACTTTATTTTGTTTGTTTGCTCCTTGTACTCTTAACGTTACTTCTTCATTTTAAGTGCAAAAGCAAACAGAGCAGTGTGAACCGTTGGCAAAAATCATTAAATCTACAAAAGCACGCCCAAGCATTTCGCCAAATTTATACAGATGCCAACGGCTTTCTGCTTTCTCAGAATGCTCGCCAGAACCATGATGCGATGGAATATGCTTACGGAGAAATTGAGTTTTTATCATTTATCGCACTATTGTCCTTAACCAACCCAGATGAAAACACCGTATTCTATGACTTAGGTTCGGGAGTAGGCAAAGCAGTATTAGCGTGCAGCATGGTTTTCCCCGTCCGCAAAAGTGCTGGAGTCGAATTATTTCCCCAACTCTACTTCGATGCATGCAAACGTGCCGAGCAACTGGCAGCAATGAAGGACTACACCGAACAAGCAAAGAAGATTCAGTTTATTTTAGGTGATTTTCTTGAAGCGAATCTGAGTGATGCAACGCTTGTTTTTATTAATTCCACTGCCTTTTTTGGTCCAATATGGGAAAACCTCTGTATTAAACTGGATCAACTACCGCATCTGAATACCGTAATTACAACCAGCAAAGCACTATCCTGTACTCATTTTATGGTAACAGCACGTACCAAAGTTGAAATGAGCTGGGGCGTAGTTTTCGCCTATATTCATACACGAAAAACAACTTTTGACTAACCGTCTTGAAAATATTGAATAATTTTTTTCCCAGTCTATACTTATAAAACAAGGGACAATTGTCAGCACCTAATCTGTATTGGTTGCAGACTTTGATACACGCGACAACACGAGGTGGGTATGATCAAATCGGAACTCATTGAACACATCGCTGCTCGAATGACGCATCTTACTGAAAAGCAAGTGGCTGATGGCATAAATAGAATATTAGAATTAATGAGTGAAGCACTCATTAAAAATCAAAGAATAGAAATTCGGGGATTTGGCAGTTTTTCTCTTCATTACAGACCGCCACGTAATGCGCATAATCCCAAAACGGGTGAAAAAGTAGTGACTAAAGCCAAATATAGTCCGCACTTTAAGCCGGGAAAAGAATTACGTGAACGTGTTGATGCCTCGCGTGATAAATATAAATTACCTGATGAAGAATAAGGTAAGTTTGTTTTATATCTTATATTAATCTGAGCACTGGACCAGGAGCGTTATGTCCAAACCTCAGATGGGGAAGCCCCATTAAGGTAATGATCTTCATCATTCCCGCGAAGGCGGGGACCTATTCTTATAGCAGGACTGTGCCTTCCAAGAAATAGGTTTGCGCCTTCATGGGAACTACCGTTATTATTTAGCTTTGTGGCGATGGCTTACCAACCTTTCGAGCCACAAAATTTATTGCCTATTCGCTAGGTTATGTGCGAGGCAAAGTAACCCCTGTTTGTCCCTGATATTTTCCACCACGATCACGATATGAAACAGCGCAAACTTCAGAGGCCTCCAGAAACAGCATTTGTGCCACACCCTCATGTGCATAAATTTTAGCGGGTAATGTGGTAGTATTTGAAAACTCCAGAGTCACATGACCTTCCCACTCGGGCTCCAAAGGTGTCACATTCACGATAATCCCACAACGTGCGTAAGTCGACTTACCAAGACAGATAGTCAGGATATTTCGTGGAATTCGAAAATACTCTACAGTTCTTGCTAAGGCAAACGAGTTGGGAGGAATAATACATACGTCGGACTGCACATCGACAAAGCTGTTTTCATCAAAAGCTTTCGGATCCACAATAGCAGAATTTATATTCGTAAAAATTTTAAATTCATTCGCACAACGCACGTCATATCCATAGCTTGACACACCATATGAAATAATTCTTCCATTTTCATTTTCACGCACTTGCCCTGGTTGAAATGGAGATATCATTCCATGTTCAAGCGCCATCTTTTCTATCCATCTATCTGATTTAATCGACACAATAAAAACCTCATGAATTCTTCAAAAGGAGTGTTCTATCATAAAAGTCGGATAAACGAAAGATTGTATTGATATTTGCCAAATGATTCATAACCTTTGGGCTAAGGCCCTGGGGTACGGCTTTGCCTTCACCCAGGAGATGGTTCTAATTGAAGCTATGATTTTTTTGTCGCCATATTGGCCAAGAAATCACCCAGCTCTATTGGCATTGGGAACACAATGGTAGAGTTATTATTGCCCGCTATAGCGGCTAATGTTTGCAAATAACGTAATTGCATAGCCTGGGGTTGTTGAGCCAAAACTTGAGATGCTTGCAGTAATTTATCTGACGCTTGTAACTCTCCTTCAGCATGAATCACTTTAGCACGTCGTTCACGCTCAGCTTCAGCTTGTCTGGCAATTGCGCGGATCATGCTTTCATCCAAATCGACACGTTTTATTTCGACATTAGACACTTTAATGCCCCAGTTATCGGTTTGTGAATCCAGTATTTTTTGTACGTCACTATTTAAGCGCTCGCGTTCAGAAAGCATTTCATCCAGTTCATGTTGTCCTAACACTGAACGAAGCGTTGTTTGCGCCAATTGACTGGTTGCTTCATAGTAATTTTCTACTTGGATAATTGCATTTTCTGGAACCACCACTCGAAAATATAAGACCGCATTGACCCGTACTGAAACGTTATCTTTAGAGATCACATCTTGGCTCGGAACGTCCATAACTATAGTACGTAAATCGACCCGTACTACCTGTTGAATCACTGGAATAATAAGCACTAAACCAGGCCCTTTAACTTTCCAGAACCGTCCTAACATAAATACAACACCGCGCTCATACTCTCGAAAGACTTTAACTGCCGAGATCAAAAGTATTAAAATTGCTACGATGATCACCGTTAAAAATGGTCCCATTTTAACCTCCTTGATTACCCAAATCTTCTTCAATTTCCAATTTAAGTCCTGAAGTCCCGATTACTTTTATTGGCGTGTTTGCTGCAATGGGCTGTTTGGAGTGCACGCTCCAAATCTCACCGCGAATCATTGCCTGTCCTTCAAGATTTACATTGCCAAGGGTATGACCTTTGGCTCCCATCAAAACGCTTAACCCATGTTTTACATTTTGTCGCCTTGCTTTTACCACCATCCCGAGAATGATCACAAAAAAGAGAATATTCACAAAGGCCATTGCTCCTATTGCCGACCAAGCAATATGATACATTTGATTATCGGCATCAATTAACATAATAGAACCAATAATAAATGCAATAGTTCCTCCTACTCCCAGAGAACCGTAAGCAGGAACAAATGCTTCTCCTATAATAAATGCTATTCCCAATATAATAAGAAAGAAACCAGCATAGTTAATCGGTAATAATTGCAGCGCATAAAGTGCGATACACATTGATATCGCACCAATCACTCCGGGAAATAAATGTCCTGGATTAACCAACTCGAAAAAAATACCGTATATACCCAGTAAAAGAAGAAGATAAGCTACTGTTGGATCCGTAATTATCGATAAAAACCGTGTACGCCAATCAGGTTTAATGAGTTCAGTCTGTGAATTATTGGTATGAAGTATTATTTTTTGATTGTTTTGCATTACTGATACGCCGTTCAACTGGGTCAGTAATTCCTTCTCATCATTTGCAATGAAATTAATCACACCTTCCTTTAAAGCTTCTGTAGCGGTTAGTGTTTCAGCATTCAAAACCGCTTTTTGTGCAAAATCTGGATTACGCCCTCTCAATTGAGCCAATGACCGTATTGTGGCTACAGCATCATTGGTAATTTTTTTATCCATCGTAGTTTGTTTATCTGAGTTGGCCACATCGCCGAAACCTGTTGCTGCTAAATTAACCGGACTCGCTGCTCCCAGTTGCGTTCCTGGAGCCATAGCCGCCAAAGTACTGGCATAAAGCAAATAAGTACCAGCGCTTGCCGCACGTGCACCATTTGGGCTTACATAAGTCACTATAGGAATATTAGAGGATAGAAATTTTTGAACTATTGTTCGGGTTGCTTCATCAAGTCCCCCAGGAGTATCAATAGTAATTAGGATTAAATCTGCATGTTGTGAATTATCGATACTACGAATAATATAATCTGCTGTCGCAGGTCCAATTGTTCCTTTTATATTAAGTTCAATCACTTTAGTCGCATAGGAACATGAAGTGTAAATGAGTAACAAAATAAACAGAACACTGTATCGTAATAACAATATTATTCGACCCGTTGGCGTGACTATGGACTTTGGCATGATGTACGCTTTACACATGCTCCCTTCCCTAATGAAATACGCTATATGTTAAAAGATAGCACAATTTGAATTATTTATTGCTGCGACACGAAGGAAGTCAACGGATTATAATCGATAATAATTTATGTGTAGGGTTGATAAGCGTTGCGAGCCAATCCAAAGAATCTTTATGCGCTAAAACCCTGGGTTACTGAGTTGCGTTCACCCAGGGTACAAAAATAATTTTTTAGAAATAAACCCCGATTTGTGCAGAAACAGTATCCGCAGTACCACCGGTACCTATTGTGGGTGCGTTTACAAATCCTGGAGCTGAAGCACCATTGGCAAAATCATTGGAACCGTAATCAATTTCATGTCGATATTCGATACTTTCTACAGTATCTTTCCAGATTGAAATATTAAATACGCCAATAAAGCGGTGCTCTGGCAAGTTTAACGCAAGCGCCTCTTTAGTTCTTTGATAACCAACGCCAATAGATGCAGGTCGATTAAATGCCTTAAACGTCATATCAATTTCTGTTTGTAATGCCTGTGGCTTTGCACCGCGTCCATTAAAACTTAAATCCTGTGCTCTAAATGATTCAATTGTACCAACCCATTCAGCAGCAAAGTTAAATCGGTCATAAGCCATGTTGCCATACACATCCATAGCTTCTGTCTTGCGCACGAGCTCATTTCCGTTAAGTAGCGATCCAAATCCGCCAAAAGTTCCTGGGTTACCGCCAGTATTTTGCATTCCAGCAGAATCATCAATAGAGCTGATGTAACTTGCGCCTATTTCACCAGTGACTTCATTAAATGCAAAGACATATCCTAAGTTCGCGCCACCTACGCCAGCGCGCCCCAAGGTAGTATCACTTCGATAAATGTATGTAGCTGCAAATGGTCCGGTATCTTCTTGTGATTTATAACCTATAATAAAAGGCCTTGTTTTAGTCCGGGCTAAATTTAAAGTCAGCGGAGCACTGATCATCGAACTTGAATAACGTCCAAAAGGAACATACAACTGCCCAGCAGTAAAGTAAAAGGGCGTTTTATCCAGGTTACCGATATTCACGAAGCCCATATTGAGGTTAAACGCTGAATTGTTAATTCTTGGGCCAACATCAGGTGGACTTTCATCATAGGCCAGTGCGATATATGCCTCGACATTTTGATTTAATGCAGCTGCAACATCTACCTCACTAGAGCCTAAAGTCAAATCAACATTTGTTCCACCGACATAATCACTATTGATCATGCCAACAGGCTCTGCTTTTCCACTAAGTGCAATGATTGGCCTTTCAGGAATCGGGTACCCCATATTTCGATAGGCTCTATATAATTTCCGACGCTGTTGCATCAAACGGATATCTCGGTTAATACTTGAAATATTCACAATATAATCCGATCCATCAAAAGCAGGTCTGTCCCCTAAATAAGGAGAAGTTACAACCGGTGTTCCTGCAATATAGGTTACAACTCGATTTTCTGCCACTAAAGCAGTTGGATAAAACCCTATTGATTCTGGATGTTCCTCAGGTGTATGTACCGTTATAGTTGAGGAATGATACTTAACCATTTTTTCATGTTTTTGCTGTTCATGTTTCTTCTCATGCTTTTTATGAACAACAGGCCCTGGCTTTTTCGACTCCTTTTTAGTCGACTTGCTCGAATGAGTTACTTTCTGAGCCACCAGTTCTTTTTGTAGCGAATCTAATTGAGTTTGTAATTGTTGTGCTTGCTTTTGTAAACGAGCTATTTGACGTTGCAACTGCTGATCATGTTCCGCATAGAGTGGCGATGACAAACAGACTAGGGCCAATATGATTTTTTTATATTGCATGCGGTACTCCTGTTCATTATTTTTACTTCCACATCGGAAAGGCAGAAAATTATAGCTTGGTAAACAAGGAGTGGCTAGCTTCTTTTTCACAAATTTGCTTAAAATTTGTTACTTAACTGGCTTTGATTAAAAAAAAACCCATAGAAAATCTATGGGTTTCATTGAGCAATTTACAATTCAGTTTAGCTTACGCATTTCCAATTAGCTTCAGGCCAAAATATGGACCAAAAACGCCATAGTCAACTGGGCGAGTTGGACCAAATAAATTGGGAAATGGCTGTTCTTCCAAAACGTGAAAATAATTTACTACTTGATAACCTGCTTGAATATTTGCAAGACCTATAGGTGTAGAATGGGCATAATTTATACCAAGTTTTGCTTCCAAGCTTGGAACAATACCCCTTTTACGGAAGGATACTTGCTCAATAATTGCTTCTGTAGGGGATACTACAAAACCTGCATGATATCGATTAGTTCCGTAGAGAACTGAGCCGCCTCCATTCGCAGTGACACTTAGTGAGTCAGTAATGTTGTATGCATAGTCAATTCCAACTACCGGTCCAAAACCTTTATATTCAGTATTGTCGAATTTACTAAAGGGATTTGTCACAAGAGCGGGAATGAATTCTGTTATATAATAATTTGTAGATGTAGATTGGATATTTGCATATTGCATACCGGCATAGAAACGCATTTTCTTACGCATACTTATGTCAGTATGTTGTCCCATTACTACGTTAACCTGGTCTATTCTATTGCGGCTAATGAATTCAAATGGCGCTGGAATAGGTGGTAAACTTGTTACGGGTATGTTCAAAACTCCGAAAAATTCTGTAGGATCTGTTGAGGTACTGAAGTGCATCCAATTAACGGAAATATCATTGCCGGTGTTAAAATGATATGACCCTTCTAAAAAATATCCCCAGTTCCAATCATTTTTTATTTCTTTATTTACTGGTAATGTACCGTATTGTATCGATTTCTCACTACCATAGATGGATCTTAAATAGAGCGCTTGAGCGCTAAAGTCCCAGAGTTTTGTTACGCATGGAACTGTAACATTACCTGGCGTACAAACTGGGCCCATACTGCCAGCAGTAGCTAGACCTGCGGCCAATCCCAATACAGCTATACTTACTTTCTTAAACATGAATACTCCATTAGAAAAAAAAAGCCCATCACTAATGACGGGCTTTTATAAGATCTTAATCAATTAAGAAATTAAATGTTTCCAACATACTTCAGACCGAAGTAAGGACCAGCAGCAGCGAAGTCAGTTGCTGTAACTGGCAATACGGTTGTGTTTAACGCATGGATGTAGTTAAACCACATGTATCCAGCATCCAGAGTTAAATCACCTTGTGCCATTGCATAAGTGTAGTTAGCACCTAACTTAGCTTCTAATTCTGGAACGATTGCTGTTCTGGTTCCGCTGATATCAACAGTGAACACATTTGGAAGAACAGGAACAGAACCATCAGCATCAACGAAGTCAACATTGTAGCTGTGTTTTTGTGAACCAACTAACAATGCACCAGCTGCTTTAGCGTAAATACCAAAACCGTTACCGAATACATAGTTCATGTCGATACCAGTACGTGGTCCGAAACCATTGTATTGAGTGTTTCCTTCAAATCCAACTGTGAAGTCTGGAACACCATTATCGAAGTCTGTTCCAAATGCATGGACGCTTCTCTTGATGCTAGCAAATTGGAAACCGCCATGGAAACGGATTTTCTTGTTCGCGCTGAAATCAACGAACTGACCGAATTCACCGTTAACTGCATCCCATCTGTTTTTATGACCAAAACCAATTAATGTATCTGGGTCAATAGCAGGAGTAAATTCATGGTTGTTCCAACCAGTATCTAAGTGATACCAAGTTAAAGTAATGTCGTTTCCAGTGTTGAAATGGTAAGAACCTTCAATTTGGAAGCCCCAGTTCCATTGCGCGTCTAGTTCTGTATTCAAAGAAACGCCTGATGGAGCAATGTTGAGGTCCAAAGTAACATCGTTATCAGTCATTGTTTGCAAAACTAATGCTTGACCACCGATGTTCCATCCAGTACTTGGGCAAGGAACAGTAACGTTACCTGGGGTGCAAACTGGGCCCATGGTACCAGCGAATACTGCACTGCTACCTAAAGCAAGAACAGCTAACGCTGTTTTTTTCAAATTTAACATGCTTATCTCCACTTTTTATTATTATTTCCGTTCGTTACCAATTTAAATTGTTAGCAACGGTACGCATATTCGCTCTATACCGAGAGCGTACCTTGCTCAATTATCTAACCGGAGTTTCATAAAGTCAACAGTACCGATTAAATTTATTAAAATGATAGCGAATTAAATGTTTCCTATATATTTCAAGCCAAAGTAAGGGCCAGCAGCAGCGAAATCAGTTGCTGTAACTGGTAATACGGTTGTATTTAACGCATGAATGTAGTTAAACCACATGTATCCAGCATCCAGTACCAAATCACCTTGTGCCATTGCATAATCATAGCTAGCACCCAATTTAGCTTCTAATTCAGGAACGATCGCTGTTCTGGTTCCGCTAATATCAACGGTGAACACATTAGGAAGAACAGGATTAGAGCCATCTGGGTCAATGAAATCAACATTGTAGCTATGTTTTTGTGAACCAACTAACAATGCACCAGCTGCTTTAGCATAAATACCAAAACCATTACCGAATACATAGTTCATGTCGATACCAGTACGTGGTCCGAAACCGTTGTACTGAGTGTTTCCTTCAAATGTAAGCGTATAGTCTGGAACACCATTATCGAAGTCTGTTCCAAATGCATGCATGCTTCTCTTAATGCTAGCAAATTGGAAACCGCCATGGAAACGGATTTTTTTGTTCGCGCTGAAATCAACGAACTGACCGAATTCACCGTTAACTGCATCCCATCTGTTTTTATGGCCAAAACCAATTAATACATCTGGGGCAATAGCAGGAGTAAATTCATGGTTGTTCCAACCAGTATCTAAGTGATACCAAGTTAAAGTGATGTCGTTTCCAGTATTGAAATGGTAAGAACCTTCAATTTGGAAGCCCCAGTTCCATTGCGCGTCTAGTTCTGTATTCAAAGAAACGCCTGATGGAGCAATGTTGAGATCCAAAGAAACATTGTTATCAGTCATTGTTTGTAAAACTAATGCTTGACCGCCAATGTTCCATCCAGTACTTGGGCAAGGAACAGTAACGTTACCTGGGGTACAAACTGGACCCATGGTACCTGCAAATAATGTACTGCTGCCTAAAGCTAAAATTGCTAAAGTAGTTTTCTTTAAACTTAACATGCTTATGTCTCCGCATAAATTATTATTGTTTCCTATTTCATTGATAACTCTCTACTAGGAGTTGTCATTAGCATGCCTTCGTCGCTTCAGGTCGATGCATGCAACAGTGTGAGTATTAGCAGTGGAGTAGAATAAGTCAAGAAGATTTACTAAAAAAAATTAATATTTTTCAAGTATATATGCTTTTTTTACGCATTGGATGTTTTTTTTGAGCAGCATGGCTGTTCTTTGGTTTTACCTATTAAAAAAAATGTGGCCTCTGCGCTTTCTTAAAAAATGCAAGAACAGAGTACCGAGGATGACTAATATAGAGCATCCATAAAAACTTGCAACCTTTTTTAAAATTTAATGATCTTGCAATTTAATTTATTTATTTGACTTAATTACAATCAAGCGAACTCTATTTTTTTATTAGCGTAATCACCACTCTTCGGTTCGCTGCACGACCTGCATCGGTATCATTTCTGGCTACCGGGTACAGTTCACCCACCCAAGTCACATGCAGCATTTTTTTAGGTACACCAAGTTTTAGTAAATATTTTTGCACCATTCGCGCCCTATTTTCAGATACTGCGTTGTTATAACCCTTTCGCCCACTCGCATCAGCATAGCCAATGATTCTTATTTCATTTATTTGAGCATCTGCCTCTACATAGTGTGCAATACGACGTAATTGTTCCTTATCTGCATCACTCAACTCGCTATTATCTTCTTTATAATGGAAGACACTTTCTCGTATCTGCTGATAATCGAACGGTAACAAATTTCCAATACATTCTTGATAGCGGGAATAAGGCTTTTGAAATCCAACGGGTGATAAAGCAACCGTTGTATTAAACCCTGTTTCAGATCGATAGCTGAAATTTGGTTCGTAGCCTTGTGATAGGAACGTGAGTAACTTTAAACTTGCATCGCGCCTTAGATAGATACCAAACTCACCCGGCTTAACCATTAGCTCTCCTGCAAAAACAGAAGGTCGATCTGGCTTCCAATTGGGCGATTTTATGATGATTTTAGCATGTAAATACTGCTGGACTTCATCCCACGTCCGTAAAACAAAATGGGGAGGTTGTGCCGCATATTGTTCAAAATATGCGATGCCATAATTAGGGATAGTAAGTGCCAATCCACAGCGAATCGGATTACGGCTGACTCGCCATCCCTTTGCACCTAAAGGATTTGCAAAATGAACTTGCGTCATTGTATGTGCAGTATTTATTGTAAGCACCGTGCTCAACGCAATACATGCCATAAATTGTCCTTTGTGATCCACAAATGCCATCTTTTACTCATTCTCGCTACTTGTTTCATGTTATCCTTAATTATCGGCAAGAACGCAGGAATCTTTACTATGCAAACGCTAATAATTAATCGCCCTGACGATTGGCATGTTCATCTTAGAGATAATGAGATGTTGCAACACACAGTGGCAGATAGTGCAAAGCATTTTGCTCGCGCATTAATAATGCCAAATCTTAAACCGGCTTTAACAACATTGTCATCCCTTGGTGAATACAGAAATAGAATTCTGACAGCACTACCCAAAGGATCTACTTTTGAGCCTTATATGACTTTTTATCTTAATGATTCCGTGTGTGCCGAAGAATTACATCAAGCCGCAAAAACTCCTTATGTTCTCGGTGCAAAACTTTACCCGGCAGGCGCAACGACCAATTCAGAAGCAGGTGCAAAATCGTTAACAGCTCTTTATCCTCTTTTTGAAGTGTTACAAAATAATAATCTGGCGTTGCAAATTCATGGGGAAGTTACTCATAGTGATATTTTTGAACGTGAGTCCTTATTTATTGATGAGTATTTAAAGCCAATCGTCCGAAATTTTCCCAAACTAAGAGTAGTCCTTGAACACATATCAACACAAGCTGCTGTCGAATATGTAACAGATGCTCCAGCAACAGTTGCGGCAACGATTACTCCACATCATTTATTATATAACCGCAATAAACTGCTGGCCGGCGGACTGAGACCCCATTATTATTGTTTACCTATTTTAAAGCATGAAAAAGATCAAAAGGCGTTACAGGATGCTGCCTGTAGCGGTAATCCGAAGTTTTTTGCTGGAACTGATAGCGCCCCTCATATCGTAAGTGCCAAAGAAAGTGCCTGTGGTTGTGCAGGAATTTATTCTGCTCCCTTTGCTCTCGCTCTATATACACAAGTATTTGATGAAATGAACCAGTTAAAACAACTTAATCATTTTCTCAGTCGTTTTGGTGCTGAGTTCTATCAGCTACCCATCAATCAACAACACATTGAACTCATTAAATCCCCACAAACTATACCCGATTATCTGCCTTTAGGCTCAAACCAAGTTGTTCCGATCGCTGCAGGTGAAACCATCCAATGGAGCATTCATGAGCCCACGCGATAGTGTATTTTATATGAATTTAAAAGAACGATTTCGTGGTTTCTTACCTGTCGTCGTTGATGTAGAAACAGCCGGTATAGATCCATACAAAAACGCATTGTTAGAAATGTGCATCGTATTAATTTTTATGGATGAACAAGGTAATTTTTATCGTGGCAAAAGTCATTTTGAACATATTTTGCCTTTCCCTGGCGCTGAATTGGATCAAAAATCCCTGGAGTTCAATCAAATAGATCCTTACCAACCTCTGCGTTTTGCGCTGGATGAAAAAATCGCTTTGGAAAATCTATTTAAACCCATTTTTACTGCGCTTAAAGAAACTCAATGTCAGCGCGCTGTCTTGGTTGGCCATAATGCATGGTTTGATTTATTGTTTATAAAAGAAGCCATCAAAAGAACAGGAGTTAAATCACCATTTCATGCCTTTACTTGCTTCGATACAGCTACATTAGGCGGGCTCATATATGGGCAAACCGTATTAGCCAAAGCAGCTCAAGCAGCAGGAATTCCTTTTGATGCTCAGGAAGCACATTCAGCGATTTATGATGCAGAAAAAACCGCCGATTTATTTTGTCATATGGTCAACATCTGGAAAAAAGTACAACAAAAAACTTAATGGAGATTTTGCGAAATATAACCTAATTTAACAATACTAGGATGTGTTGATAACTCATCTCAACACTTCATCTCCCGGAAGACGCTTTGCGTCCCCGGGGATCAATTTTTACAATGATTCAGAATGCTCTGATAAATAAGCAGCAACACCTTCTGTTGATGCTTTCATACCTGCTTTACCTTTTTGCCAGCCTGCAGGACATACTTCACCATTTTCTTCAAAGTGCTGAACGGCATCAATGATTCTTAAAATTTCGTCCATATTGCGACCTATAGGCAAATCATTAACGATTTGTGAACGAACTACGCCATTGGTATCAATAATAAATGCACCTCGGAATGCAACACCCGCACCAGGATGTTCAACTCCATATGATTGGCAAATGCTATGAGTCATATCAGCAGCCATAACATATCGAACTGGACCAATACCACCCTTATTAATTGGGGTATTTCTGTATGCATTGTGAGTGAAGTGTGAATCAATTGAAACAGTAACCACTTCAACATTACGGCTTTTGAACTCATCAATACGATGGTCTAAAGCAATTAACTCAGAAGGACATACAAAAGTAAAATCCAGAGGATAAAAGAACACGAGCCCATACTTACCTTTTAAATGCTCGTGTAAATTAAATTTATCCATAATCTCACCGTTAGGCATTACAGCTGCTACGGTAAAATCAGGAGCTTTTCGTCCCACTAATACGCTCATTCTATGATCTCCATCATTATCGTTATTATTATGGTATTAACTCGTTATATTATGCAGCAATTGCATCACGCAGCATTGTTTCTAATTCACCTTGTTGAAATAATTCAGCAATGATATCAGAACCACCGATTAACTCTCCCTTCACATAAAGTTGTGGAAAAGTGGGCCAATCAGCGTACTGTGGCAATGTTTGGCGAATATCAGGATTAGCAAGAACATCTACATAGGCAAAATCGACACCACACGATTCGATGCATTGTACCGCACGAGCAGAAAATCCACATTGTGGCATCTTCGGCGTGCCTTTCATATAAAGCAGAATGGCATTTTCTGCTATTTGCTTTTTAATTTTTTCTAAAGTATCCACTCAAACACCTTATAATAAGTTAATTATTGCTCATTATCGCGAAAACCTATAAAAGCCGCAACCAATAAATTTTTAGCACAATAGATTAACAGATCTTGGTTTAAAAGCCAACTAATGCTCCATTTGACCTAATAATAACCAGCAAACCACGTGTAGATTCTGTTTTTAAGCACTTTCATTATTCCAGGCTAAAAACCGCTTTTTTTCTTATTATAATTAATCTTCATTGAATATCATGCCCTTCCTGCTACACTTACGCGCACCGAATAAAATAATAGGAGATTAGGATGACATTTACATTGCCTGAGTTACCTTACGCCAAGAATGCGTTAGAACCTCACATTTCCAGTGAAACATTAGAGTATCATTACGGCAAGCATCATCAAGCTTACGTCACCAATTTAAATAAATTAATTCCAGGAACTGAATTTGAAACCATGGATCTGGAAGAGATCATCAAAAAGTCAAATGGCGGCATATTTAACAATGCGGCACAAGTTTGGAATCATACCTTTTACTGGCATTGCCTCAGTCCTAATGGTGGTGGCGAGCCCCAAGGCAAGTTAGCGGAAGCAATTAACAAACATTTTGGCTCATTCAGTGCATTTAAAGAAGAGTTTACAAAAACTGCAATATCTACTTTTGGTTCAGGCTGGGCATGGCTTGTTCAAGATAGTACTGGCGCTTTAAAAATAATCAGCACCAGTAATGCAGGAACGCCCATGACCGAGGGTTTAACCGCGCTATTGACGTGCGATGTATGGGAACATGCATATTATATTGATTACCGCAATGCACGTCCTGACTATGTCTCTGCATTCTGGTCTTTGGTTAATTGGGATTTTGTAGTCAGTAATTTGAAATAAAAACATTCTTTTTACCATGGATACCTTTCCTCATGTAGCATAGGGAAGAAAGTTATGTCTATAATGTGGCCGCACCCTATCTCTCCCTGAAGGGAGAGATAATTTTTGAGTGGAGATCCTTCATTTTTAAGGAAAACATTATGGCTTTAATTACCAGTTACAATCCTATGCCAATAACTTTCACCCATGGAGAAGGAATTTGGTTGTATGACGAACAAGGCAAGGCCTATCTTGACGCTTTAAGTGGGATAGCAGTTTGTGGATTAGGACATTCTCATCCTGATGTCACCAAAACCATACAGCAACAAGCAGCTAAGCTGCTCCATACCTCGAATACCTTTCACATCAAACAACAAGAATTACTTGCCGAAAAACTTACAACTATGGCCGGTATGGAGCAAGTTTTTTTCGCTAATTCAGGTGCTGAAGCCAATGAAGCGGCAATTAAATTGACCCGTCTTTATGGCCATAAAAAGGGAATAGAAACCCCTTCAATTATTGTTATGGAACGAGCGTTCCACGGTCGTACAATGGCTACTTTAACCGCATCAGGAAGTCGAAAAGTACAAGCAGGATTTGAACCCTTAGTACCTGGTTTCATTCGTGCTCCTTTTAATGATTTGGATGCCATTCATACTATTGCAGCAAATAGAGAGGATGTTGTTGCTGTTATGCTCGAACCAATTCAGGGAGAAGGTGGAATTCATGCAGCAGAAGAAAGTTATCTTCGCTCCTTAGCCAAGCTTTGCGAACAACATGATTGGATGCTTATTCTGGATGAAATCCAAACTGGGAATGGCCGCACCGGAAAACTTTTTACCTGCATGCACTATGATATTCAACCTGATATTCTTACTACTGCCAAAGGTTTGGGTAATGGTGTTCCCATAGGCGCCTGCCTGATGAGTAAAAAAGCAAAAGATTTATTTAAACCAGGAAATCATGGTTCGACTTTTGGAGGTAATCCACTTGCTTGTGCCACCGCTTTAACGGTATTGGAAGTCTTGGAGCGTGACAAAATTTGTGAAAAAGTAACAAAAAATAGTCCGCTGTTAATGGAAAAATTAATTAAAAATCTGGGTGAGCATCCCTGTGT
This sequence comes from Legionella qingyii, assembly GCF_003990155.1. NCBI lineage: Bacteria > Pseudomonadati > Pseudomonadota > Gammaproteobacteria > Legionellales > Legionellaceae > Legionella > Legionella qingyii. The sequence goes on along the minus strand of NZ_RZGX01000009.1, from coordinate 97,176 downwards.
TAAGTCGATTCGTGGTAAAGGGTATATGATAGGCATTGAGTTGGACCGCCCCGCCAATGACATGCGTTTACTTGGGTTAGCCAATGGCATACTCTTTAATATTACCGCAGATACAGTGGTACGACTTTTACCTCCATTGATTATCAATGAAGACGAAATCGATGAATTGGTTAAGCGATTAACTTTGACGATCAATCAATTTACTCAAAACTAATTAACCTTCACGAGCTTTTTATTTTAGCCTGTATGCGACGAAGTGAGCGCTTTTAGTATACGGGCTAAGCTTCTTGCTTCATCATTTCAAAAAAATCAATAATCGTATCATAGATTTTTCTTATAACTTGATTCTTTGACTTTAAATTCAAACAAGTATCTTCTTCCGCGTTTCCTGCTTGCAGTTTTTGGCAAATAAGGTCAAACATATGGGCATCAATTTTCGCTAATTCAGGGAGCATGCGATTGATTCGCTCTAAAAAAACATTTTTTTTATTTTTTCTTGATTCAAATAACCTTCTCTCCAGTCTATCCATTAGATCTTGCAGTTCATTTTCGCGGCCACTACATGTGATGCGCATAAAACCATCATGTTTTGACAATCCAAAATAAGACAAAGGTGTAATCATTAGATTGTCTTCAAACAATAAATAATAAGACAGCTCCTCATCCGTCTTCACTAAACCCGACTTCTGTAAAACGCGAACCGCATCTTTGGGCAAAGGCAAACCAAACATATCACTAAAGTCAGCAAGAACATAAAAAGTGGCCTCTACCTGGTATAAAGGGTCTGGCATTGCCGCTCCCATGGCTTTTAATCGCGCAACCACATAATCGACCTTTTTCTTATAGAATGCTGCTATATTATTTTTTTCCTCAGTCCCAAAATTCGCCATGGTTTGAGCATAAGCTGCTTGTGCTGAACGCGGTGCATGAATGAAGTAGCTTATATTTTTATTGAGCATTTCATTCATCAAACTTGATTCAAACACCAAAAGCACTGCCATGCGCTCGCCAGCTGCTGACAAAGCCTTTGTTGCTGAACGCAAAACGATCACTCGTTCTTTAAGGTCGGGAGCAATTTTTAAGAAAGAAGGCATATCTGAAAAGCTCATCTCGGTATAAGCTTCATCAAAAATGATGTACAAATCAGGATACTGACGCAAAACATCTGCAATTTTTCTTAACTCATCTTCGTCAATGATGTTTCCCAAGGGATTTGATGGATTACAAATTAATATGGCCTTTGGCCAACCGTGGTCCATTTCAGCAAGGGAATAAGCCTCTTTAATGCTTTGTTCTGTTGCACGTGCTGTTAGTTTATATCCAGGCTCATCCATCACATGAATAGGATGCAAACAATGCAATGGATTATTGGAATAGGCGCTGTAATAAGGAAAAGGGGTAATAATTCGATATCCCGGCACATCTTCATAATGAGTATTAAAGGTTTCAAATAATACTCGTAAGGCACCAATACCGCCTACAGTAAATAATATGTTTTGCGCTTTAATTTCTGTCCCATACCAGCATGACATGATGTCGGCCATTAATTCTCGTGGCGCGTAATCACCACGAGGATCTCCATAGTCAATGGCAATATCCTCTTCAACCTGGTGAGGGTCTGCTTTCCATTTATTGGTTAAATGGTCTAACTTTTGCCAATATGAAAGATAAGATGCAATCGTATGTGAATTAATAGGATAGGTCGGCTTCCCAAGCCCCGCAAAAATTAATTTTTTTGTTGCGGATAAACCTTGTGCTTGAATTTCGTCTCTTAAAGTATTTGCCCATAATGCCAGCAGCATTACTTTTTCAATTTTATTCGCACAATGTCCATCGGGAGTGAGCATGATATTACCGGATAATCAATTTTGCTTATTATAACAGAATGCAAAATAAAACATGATATCAATTTTAAGAACAATCAATTCAATAAAAATCCTAAATTAATCGGAAGTTAGAGAGCATTTATCTATGCTATGCTTAAAAATATATGGACACTTCTTTTGGTTTTTGTGTCAATGGAGACGAATGACCACGCTCTAAAATACAGAAAATTCATGTTTTTAGATTTGGGCACTCAAAAAATATGCTGAATTAAAATTTTAATTGATCACGGAATAAAATGGCGAAAAAAGAAACTCCCAAAACGGCTAACTTAATTGCTGATTTAGACACGTTACAAAATAAAATCGATCATCTGGAAACACAATATGCCCAATTAAAAAATCTGCTTGATGCCGTGCCTGGAGATGTCTACTGGAAAGATTTAAACGGTGTATGGTCTGGGATGAATCAACGATGTGTCCAAAGTCTTTATCATATGAAATTCATCAATAAATGCGATGAAAATGAAGTTATTGGCAAAACAGATTATGAGATATTCGGCAAGCAAACAGCCGATATTTATCGAACAAATGACCTTGAAGTGATTGAGAAAAATGTTGAATTGTCACGGGAAGAGAGAACGCTTTTACCATCAGGTGAAGAGGTGATTTTACTTTCGACTAAAAGACCTATGTTGGATAAATCAGGGAACATTATTGGCATTCTTGGCAATACCATTGATATTACTCATCTAAAAAAAATCGAATCCGAGCTCAAAAGAGCGAAAGAAAAAGCAGAGGCTGCGAACTATGCCAAAGACGAATTCATCCGCAATATGAGTCATGATATTCGCACTCCTTTAAGTGGGATTATCGGGATCTCCAGCATTCTTGAACAAGAAGCCCACAATTCCCGAGACAAAGAACATGCACACATGATAAACATAAGCGGAGAACAGCTCTTAGCATTACTTAATGGGGTGCTCGATATAATTGCTGCAGGCAGTCAGCAAGAGAACGTAATCAATGAATCCGTATGTAATGTTCATGATTTAATATACAGCATTGCCGATCTGGAACGTCCGACCATTACGTTGAAAAAATTGGATTTATTAATTAGCATCGACTGCGATACTCCCGAATGGATCGCTACAGATACTGTAAAACTGCATCGAATTTTATTAAATCTTTTAGGCAATGCGGTTAAATTCACGGAAAAGGGTTTTATTGAAATTGGAGTCAGGCCCAAATCACATCATGGCAAAACATTAGTTGAATTTTTTGTTAAAGATACTGGCCCGGGAATTAGACCTAAAGATAAAGACAAAATCTTCAAACGCTTTTATCGGGCAACACCTTCATCACAAGGTATTTACTCAGGTCATGGGGTGGGATTACATATAGTGAAACGTTACACCCAGCTTTTAAAAGGCAAGATACGTGTTGACTCAGCAATCCATGCCGGAACCACATTCACACTAACAATTCCTGTGCAGAAGGCAGAAAAACCAGTCAATCTTCAAGAGCCGGCACCTCTTAAGCTCCCGGTAAACAAAACAAGCTCTGAAGAATTAAATAATGCTCCCCTTGTGCTGCTTATTGAAGATAATGCGATTGCTCTAACAATGATAGAAAACCTTTTACAACAAGTTGGCATCCGATTTTTATCGGCCTCAACAGGTAGCAAAGCCTTGGAGCTGTTTCAATCCCATACTTTTGATTGGATATTAAGTGATATTGGTCTACCTGATACTACTGGAATACAATTAGCAAAAAAATTTCGTCAGTATGAACATAGCCATAACCAATCACCCACTCCGATCATTGGTTTGACAGCCCATGCAGTAGCTGATGTTGAAAAAGAATGCTTACAATCCGGGATGAATCAAGTGATAACAAAACCTCTGCGCACCCATTTGTTGCAGGAGCTATTGATTCGCTATAGCAATTCCAAACTTCCATCTCCTAATTTAGGCGCACAGCCTGAATCTATGCTGCAGTTTAATGAATATCCCTTGTTTGATCGTGCTGAAGGTATAAATAATCTAGGTTCAGAAGGAGCCCTCAAAAAGATAGTGCACCTTCTTATTGAAGAAAACACCAAGGATTTAATAAAAACAGCCCAGGCTTGGGAAAAGCAAGATCTGATTGAAATTAATAAGTTAACCCATAAAATGAAAAGCAGCGCGCTTTATTGTGGCACCCTTCGCATGCGCCATACATGCGAAGTCCTTGAGCAACATTTTCAACAAAATCCCGAATTATATCCTCACGCGCTTTATCAACAACTGCTCAAAGTCCATCAGGAAACTGTTGCCGTGCTCCAAGATTGGCTTCAACAATGAATTTGAGTTATAATTGAACCGACTGTTTAATGTTGCCCTAAGGTTGGTCAGCATATACTCAGACTATTAATAGACCGAAACTAATTAAGAGTAAGTATGCCAGGTTATTTATCAATTCATCCACTGACCTTTCCGAATTTATTTCGGAAAGAAAAAATATCGATTGAAGAAATTACTACCCCAGCTATAAGGTACGAGCTAGAGCGAAGTGGTAATGTAATTATTATGCATACGCCCATAAAAGTTGCATCGCTTAAAAAATTCTTTGACGATCTCGCAGCTCGCGAAGATTTATCTCAAATGCATGTTCTGCTTGGAGTTATCGGACAAGGGGCTACCGAAGACCACATAGTCACCATGCATCTGCCTCCAGGGAAGCAACCCCAAGTTTATGACTCCAAATACAGCAATCCGGAACGCTTTTTTTCGACCGCCCCCTCAAAAAATACTATTATCGGAATGCTAAGCGCTGCCTTCCATTCCTTAAATCCATTCGCAAGCCCAGAGCAACATGTTGATTTAAATCATTTAGGGTCCGAACGCATAAATTCTGCAACATATCATGCTTTCGGAACCCAATCCTTTTTTGATGGCGTTACTTGCGGTTATCATACGGCTCAGCTCATCAAAATTTTTGCGCCTATTCTCGAGCATGGTGATAATCCAAATCCGAGTGAGCTTTTGAACGCTTCCATTAATCCTATAACGAGCTCGGCAAAGATACTTGAAGAGAATGCCCCCGATTTGGTACAAGTTTCCTTTTTTTCCTTTTTGAAAAAGGCCTGGCAAGATACTTTTTTGACTCTAACTGACCCACAGTTTAGAAATCAGTATCATTTTGGCCATTACTTTCTCGGTTGGCCATCCGATCCTAAAGGCTCAAAAATAGCCTATTTTCTTACCTTAAAATTTATTACCGCCCCATTAACAAACTTACTGTCTCTTGCCATTGAGTTTCCACTTAATTTTCTTAGTGAAACATGCTCCTTTTTAAAAAACAGGATCCTCTCCTGGGCGCCGACAAATTGGCTAACCCAAAGCCTACGTAGTGTTTTACTCCTTACAACAATGGGACTGCAAGGATTGTTTAAAGGAGCGAATTATCTGATTCGCACCATTACTTCCCCCATAGTTAGCTTTAAGGAGGCGCAAAAAGTTCATCCTGCTTTAGGATATCTCAGTGCTTTAGCTTCTATATGCTTTATTGGTGCGGCAATTGCAGCTCTGGCGTTTTTTGCACCACCGATTGTGGCAGCTCTAATGCCCTCTATAGGCCCTGGAGCACTTGCCGTGCTAAGTACGTTAGCCTATCCTTTTGTCCAACTGTTTTCTTTAATCAGCGTCTCAATTCCTGCAGCTACAGGGGCCATGCTTTCATTGATTACCGGGGCATCCTTTTTAGGTGCTCTGCATCAGCTAGGCAGGAACACTATTTATCCTCAAAAGAGTCAAGTTATAACGCAACGTGTAGTCAATATTGAAGTATCCCAGGAAGGAAGTAATGTGAGCAAGCATCTATCAGCCCAAGCAAAACCCGTTCATGAAACGACATCTATAAAGAAACAAGAAGATTCTTCTAATGAATGGGTATATTTAGATGAAGAAGACAATTCTTCTCAAGAACATCAGAGACAAAAGGCAGAAACACAAAAAGCCATCGGCCCTAAAAATAACTTCAATCCTAATGGTATTCAAGATAATATAGAATTCAAATTTTAATTACTAGATACCCATTTCCTATGAGCACGCTAGATACACTCATCGCCGAAGTCGATAATGCGCTACGTACTTTATTTCCCCCAGCACAACGGATGAGTACCCGGCCATCGCCTGCACAATCACTTACTGACATCGAGCTTTCTATAAAAGAAAAAAATCATGTCGCGGGCCTCATGCGCGTCAATCATGCCGGAGAGGTCTGTGCCCAGGCACTTTATCAAGGTCAAGCGCTAACAGCGCAATTGCCCCATATAAAAAAACAAATGAGTGATGCTGCAGCAGAAGAAATTGATCATCTCGCTTGGTGTGAAGCGCGATTGACTGAACTGGGTTCAAAACCAAGCCTATTAAATCCTTTCTGGTATGGCGGTTCCATTATATTAGGAGCATTTGCAGGTTTCGTTGGTGATAAAGTAAGTTTAGGTTTTGTTGCAGAAACGGAGCGCCAAGTCTCTGCGCATTTGCAGCGTCATTTACAACAATTGCCTGCAAAAGATAAAAAATCTCAGGCAATTCTCGTTAAAATGAAAGAAGATGAAGAGCACCACGCAACGACAGCGTTGAACGCTGGAGCTATAGAGCTTCCTTACATTGTCAAACAATTGATGCGTGTTGTATCTAAATTAATGACTAAAAGTAGTTACTATGTATAGTAGTCTGGTGAAACAGAGCAAATACGAAATTGAGGATTGAACGTCGTAGCCTAAGATTGCATCCAGGCTTCACTATCCTGCGTTCGCGACGTTTCGCTTAAGCTATAAAGCTATGGCGCAAGGAGCTATTGCTATGGACTCAGCAATTTTATTTACACTTTTTGTTATTTTAGTTGCCTATATCTTTGACTTTATCAATGGGTTTCATGACGCAGCAAACTCTATAGCTACTATTGTTACCACTAAAGTTTTAACCCCGAAGCAAGCCGTAATGTGGGCTGCTTTTTTTAATTTCATTTCGTTTTTAGTATTTAATCTCACGGTAGCAAAAACTATTGGTAGCGGCCTGATTGAGTCTGATTTTGTTGATGACCATTTTATTTTAGCCACCTTGATAGGCGCCATATTCTGGAATCTTGTTACTTGGTATTATGGACTGCCATCAAGCTCATCACATGCGCTTATTGGTGGATTAGCAGGTGCCGCTATTGCCAAAGGTGGTTTTTCATCCCTTAAAATGTCAGGCTTTGCTAAAGTTATTGGCGGGATTTTTATTTCACCAGCACTTGGATTACTCATTGCCCTGCTTATTACTTATTTTTTTTATAAATTTTTACACAGTAGAAATGACCCTAAATTCAAATTATTCAAAGGATTCCAATTATGCTCCTCTGCTCTTCTAAGCTTGACCCATGGCAGCAATGATGGACAAAAAACGATGGGTATCATTTCCATAATACTGTTTTCATCCGCATGGATTGAAGGTCCTTTTTATGTCCCATGTTGGGTGATTATTTCATGTCAGGCGGCAATTAGCCTCGGAACCTTGGCCGGAGGATGGCGGATTGTGCGTACGATGGGAACTAAAATCACAAAACTTGACCCCATGAAGGGATCTGCCGCAGAAACTGGAGCCGCCGTTTCTCTTTTTATTGCAACTCAATGTGGCATCCCAGTCTCAACCACATATACAGTCACCGGAGCAATTACCGGAGTTGGCTTAATTAATGGAGTTGCAGGAACGCATTGGCGCGTTATTAAAAGAATTTTCTTTTCCTGGCTCATTACAATGCCTGCAGCTGCAATAATTTCAGCTGCATTGGTATTAAGCCATATCTAGTCTTTTGCCAAAGCACTATTGGAATAACCATAGGCAAAATAAATCACCAATCCAATAGCCATCCAAATCACAAAGCGAAAAAGGGTCACCAGAGGTAAATGAATAATTAAATAAAAACAACTGAGCATCCCTAAAATAGGGACAAAAGGCATTCCAGGGGTTCTGAACGGCCGATGCATTGTTGGATGTTTATAATGTAAATAAAGTACCCCTGCACAAACAATAAAAAATGCAAATAGAGTACCGACGTTCACTAGTTCGGCCAAAACATGGATTGGTGCAAAGGCAGCAAGTGATGCCATTAAAACACCGCATAGCAAAATAACGCGTATGGGGGTATGAGTATATTGATTGGTTTGCGAAAAAATCTTCGGTAATAAGCCATCGCGTGACATAGCTAACATAACACGTGTTAAGCCATAGAATAAAACTAACATTACGGTAGTCAATCCGGCTATTGCACCAACGCTGATAAAACTGGCCACGGTTTTATAACCTAAAACCAATAAAGCATGGCTGATCGGAGATGCAACATTGAGTGTGCTGTAGTGTGCGATACCCGTTAATAACCCTGAAACAATAATATATAAAACCGTACAAATAAATAATGAGCCGATTATTCCTATAGGTAAGTCCCGTTGTGGATTGATCGCCTCTTCAGCCGCTGTAGAAACTGCGTCAAAGCCAATATAAGCAAAAAATATTAATGATGCCCCCTTAATTACTCCGTCCCATCCAAAAGGTAAAAAGGGTGACCAATTGGGCGGATAAACCTCCCTTGAAGCAATCACAATAAAAAGAAAAATAACAATAAGCTTGATCATCACCATAATATTATTGACTCGGGAACTTGATTTGACCCCCCAAATTAATAATGCGGTTAAAATTGTCATAATGACACATGCTAATAAATTAAAAACTCCACCCTCCGTTGGGCCATGCAAGAGAACTTTGGGGAGATTGATTTTTAAAATCATGAGAAAATCATTGGCATAGCCGCTCCATCCCACAGAAACTGCAGAAACAGAAATGGCATATTCCAATAGCAAATCCCAACCAACAATCCATGCAATTAACTCTCCAAAACCTGCATAAGCATAACCATAAGCACTGCCACATCCACCAATAGATGCAGCCAGTTCAGCATAAGATAAAGCAGCGAAGACGCAAGCTACTCCAGCCAATACATAAGAAAAAATCACTGCAGGGCCCGCATCTAATGCAGCGACAACCCCTGTCAAAATAAAAATACCTGCACCTATAATGGCGCCAATGCCCAAAAAGGTCAGATCAAAGGCAGTAAGACATTTAACAAGATGGGATTCTCCCTCAAATGATGCATTGATCTCTTTTTTACGAAACAAGTCCATGGTATGCTCACGATTTATTACTTCAAAATTCTATTTATTTATAAGCAAGAAAGCTGCCAAATTAATAATATGAAGGTTAGATCATAAAATTATATTTGTAGTTTGGATCCCGCATAGGTTAAAAGTTAAATGAAAAAAACAACCTTACGAATGATCATTATTGGTCTATTAATATTGTTTTCTTTGAATACTTACAGTAACAGATCCTCTACAATTTCATCTACCCCCTCTTCCAATGAAACTAAAGCATCCAGTGCCAATGCAGCAACTCAGAATGAGGAAAAGAAAAAGGATCTCACTGCATTTAAAACCGAAGAGCCCAAAGGATGTAAATATTGGCTTCCTATATTTAAACCTCTTTGTTATCGCTTACATCAAACATGGACTGAAGGCAACAAAGAACTTTATTTCTCTGGTTATGCATGGCATAACCGCTTTACTTATCCTGCTGAACTACTCCGAGAAAAAAAATACAATGAACTCGCTTGGGGGGGCGGATTTGGCAAAGGTTTTTTTGATGAAAAAGGAAATTGGCACGGTCTTTATGCTATTGCCTTCCTCGACTCCCATCGTAACCTTGAACCGACGGTGGGATATGCCTATTTGAAAGTTGCAAAATTAACGCAAAATTTTAAGGCTGGATTGGGTGTTTCTGTATTGGTTACATCACGCCCTGATATCATGCACAATATTCCGTTCCCGGGAGCGGTCCCATGGGCAGGCTTATTTTATAAAAAACTTTCCTTAAAAGCAGCCTATATTCCTGGCTCCTCAACCAATGGAAATGTTCTTTATCTTGTAGGAGCATACACATTTGATAAGTAGGTAAAAATATACTTGGGTGAAGCAAAACTGCATTTTTTAAAAGAATGTGCTATGTTTTATAGAACTTAATTAGAATAATTTTAAAATGAAACCTTTTATTGAACAAGCACAGTTTTATGCCGAGTATCATCAAAACATCCAAACACGTTATACGCATATGGCGGGTGTACCGATTATTATTTTATCGGTAATGATTCTGTTAGGTTTTGTAAAAATTATCGTTCCTGGTGTTTTTGCAACAAATCTGGCCTGTTTAGCTACATTAATTGCCCTAATTTATTACTTTCGTCTGCATTGGCAATTAGCTTTGGCACTTACTCCAATAATGCTTATCCTGTTATTGATTGCAAATTGGTTTAGCCAAGATGGTCCAACAACACTAAGCATCTGGTCGTTTGTCTTCTTTTTTATTGTAGGCTGGGGATTACAATTGTATGGCCATTATCTCGAAGGCAAAAAACCAGCTTTTATGGTTAATTTAAGCCAAGCGCTTATCGCACCGTTATTCCTGGTTGCAGAGCTCTTTTTTATGGCTGGATTCATGCAGTCTTTAAAAGATCAAATATATGGTACAGAAAAAAATACGCTTTAATTCGTTTGCTAAACCTGCGTGAATCCTTACCCTAATTTTACTCCTGCCCATCAGAATAGATCGTTTTGCTTTCCAAGTGAATTTTACGAAAAAACTGATGAATCAGGGGTGAAAGTATGATCACCATAATTGCAATAAATGCCAAACCACTAAACAATGCATAGCATCCTGCAAAGACTTTTCCAGGGATTGTTACCAAATTGGACGCAGGCCCCATTCCAGAAAGAATCATGGACGCATTCATGAATGAATCAACCCAGGACATGTGTTCCAAGTGATGATACCCCAACATCCCTATAAAAAGGGCCATTGCCGTCATTAAAAGCCCGAAAATTGCATTACGGGCCATATGTTGGTACACATTAGCCGGGGTTAAGAATCTTTTTTTCCTTTTCGTTGAAGTTCTCATTCTTACTCCCTATAGACGAACCCCATGCTTAAGTACTGGCAAATTGAGGCATCATTATTTTAAAGCAATGATGAATTTTTTGATTTCGTTTAAAATCTTGATCTATAGTCTGCGCGCTAATGTCGTGTACTGAATATTTTTCTTTAATTTGAGTATCCAATTTAAATTGACGTAAATTGGTAGAAAAATATAAAACGCCATTGGGATTGAGCAAACGCATAGCAGAATTGACCAAAGAAACATGATCCCGCTGAATATCCAAAGTATCCGTCATGCGCTTGGAGTTGGAAAAACTGGGCGGATCTAAAAAAATAACATCAAATCGATCGCGAGCAACTCTCATCCATTCACGGCAATCATATTGCACAAACTGGTGCTTCGATAAATCAAGATGATTTAATTTGAAATTTTCTTCAGCCCATTGCAAATAAGTATTGGACAAATCAACATTGGTGGTCAGAGCTCCAGCTAAAGCCGCATGAACGCTGGCACTGGCCGTATAACAAAAACAGTTGAGAAACCGTGTTCCTGGCTTTAATTTACCAAAACTTAAACGCATTAAGCGATGATCCAGAAATAAACCTGTGTCCAGATAATCATATAAATTCACTTTAAACTTAGCTGGACCTTCTGTAACGACCATGGTTTTTCGACTTTGCCCCAGTTTTTGGTATTGCTCGCTGCCTTTTTGTTGTTTGCGTTGCTTTACTACTAATTTATCGGGTTCCAAACCCAATACTTTGGGGGTAACCTGCATCACCTCTAAACTTCGTTTTTCTGCTTTATGGGTAGGAATACTCGCGGGAGCAGCATATTCCTGGAGGACCGCATAATCGTTATAAATATCAATGGCATATGCAAATTCAGGCAAATCCGCATCATATACTCGATAACAAGAGATATGGTTATTCTTGGCCCATTTTTGTAAATGACGATAATTCTTTTCCAGTCGATTAAAAAACATCTGTGCGCTTTCAGATAGGGTATTGCTCATGAGTCCTTTAAGCTCATTAGTCGCATGAATGTCCAGGCAATAAAGCTTACACTCCAGTGCGCCGTTATAGATGGTGTATTGTTTGCTAGCGCGCAATCCCAGGGCTTTACCTAAAACAGGGTTAGAGGTCAAAACGGCTGCCTGCCAACCTTGATAATGCGCATGCAAAATCTTACCTAGCTGCTGGTAGAGCGGAACTAAATGCGTCGCATCACTAAGGCGTTCACCATAAGGGGGATTGCATATGACTAATCCTCTGGTTGCGGGAGCGTTAACCTCATTCAATGCTTGGGGTTTAAAATGAACCAATGGAGCGACACCCGCGCGTTCAGCATTTGCACGTGCTATAGCAATTATTTTGTGATCTGCATCAGTCCCTAATAATGTTAGTGGTAGCGACTTAACGTGTTGCAAAGCGTCTACTCGCAATTTTTCCCATAATGAAGATTGATGTTGTGCCCAATATTGTAAGGACTGATCTTGACGCAATAATCCTGGAGCAATATGCGCTGCCATCATTGCTGCTTCAATAACCAGAGTACCGGCGCCACAAAAAGGATCATGCAAAGCATAACCCTTAGCTGCTAATTCTGGCCATTTAGCTCGCATAAGTAACGCGGCGGCGACATTTTCTTTTATAGGTGCCGCGCCTGCCTTTTGACGATACCCCCTTTGATGCAAACTATATCCAGTGAGATCAAAGCTCACGGTAACCACATCATTTTTTAAATAGGCATGAATAAGAATTTGCGGTTTTTCTTTATCTACTGTAGGACGTGAACGATCTAACCTACGGAAATGATCTACGATTCCATCTTTAACTACTTGTGCGCCAAACATTGTATTGCGAATGTGCTCAGATGCGCCATGGAATTCTATTGCGATTGTTTTATCATGAGAAAAAACTGTTTGCCAATGAAATTGTGTACACAGTTGATGCAGTGCCTGCTCATTACCTGCATACCCACTAAAAAGAATTAATTGCACGCGATTAGCTATTCTTGACCAGAGGCATAATTTGTATACCGTCAATAAATTGGCCTCTCCGTAAACTCCTTGTGGGCTAACGCGCGTAACCAATAAACCCAAGGACTTTAATTCTTCTTCTAATAAATACTCAAGTCCACGCGGACAGCTTATGAATAAAGAATATTTCATTCTATGGTCGACCTCAAATAGCGGAATAGTGCTTTGGCAGCGCCTGTATTTTTTTCTTTCTGTTGATCATCAACTGCTTTTTTAATTAATTGCCTTAAATGCTGAACATCTTCGGGATGATAGGCTTCAATAAACGCAGTTAATGCTTCTTTACCTTCATTGATCAAGCGATCACGCCAATGTTCAACCTCATGAAATGAAGCAGTTACAGCACTGTCTTCTTCAAGCAAACGCTCATAAGCTGCCAAAATTTCTTCGTGCTCAGCCGCGCGCATTAATTTTCCAATTAATTGAGCCTGTCTTCTTTTGGCACCATGACTTCTAATTGATTTTGCATCGATAATGGCTTTGTACAAATTTTCGGGAAGTGGAAGCAACTCAAGTTTGGACAAACTCAAGTCGATTAATTTTACACCCATTTTCTGCAAAAAATCGGCATCTCGTTTTTTCTGCGATTTACTGACTGGTTCATCCATAGCGTATACTGTTTATTTTAAAATTAGCTAATCATACTATACTTCACACGCTCACAAAATGAGCGCGTGAAGATAAGCTATTATTCTGCTGTTACAAGGGAAGCAGGCGTTGGGGTTTGTGCATAATTTTTGCTGGGTCTAGAGCGTAAATACGAACGCCCTACAGCAAAAAAATTATAAATCAGAATGAATAATAGAAGTAAATGCAACCAGGTAATAGTTAATTGCATAAAAACGGGGATAGTAATAAGGACGCCTAGGCAACCGGAAAGACTTAGGATCATGGTTTTCTTTAAAGGGATTTTATCGTGTTTTAAGAATACCAAAGTAGTTAATGGTTGCTGCATAGCTCCGGCGGTAGTCATAATTGGGAACGCGACTACAGGCGAAATATTCATTAAAAATAGGACGCCTTGAACCATAACAAATAAACCGATTCCCACTGAAGTTAAAGCACCGCACACTACCATTGCTAAAAAGCCTATAACCAATTTCCATGAATGTAATTCGGTTAATTCACCACCAACAGGCAATAGACGGAATTGATGAGAAACTAACAGTAGGATAATTAAAGCAAAACAACAAACCATCGACAAACGAATCGCTTGCTTACTTAAATGACTGACAACAAAACCACCAAGTAAACCACCAACACAAGTACCCATGACTAAAGTGAGCAGAGTAGTCAAATCAACATCAATCAAACTCATAAAAAATAAAGATTCAATCGTTCCAGGAATAACTTGTGCGCCATTATTTACAGCAGGCATTTCATCGTCACGAAAAGTACCCGTGAATTTTGCCAAAGCTACATTAACAGCAAAACTACCAACACCTAAAGTATCGGCAATAAAAGCAATTACGCCGCTTATGCTTAATTTCAAATATTGCATCAGAGATAAAGGTTCGGCAGGCTGTCGAGAGAGCTTAAAAACCATCACTGCGACACAAAGCAGGCTTAATATCAAGATGCTTAAAGTAATAAAAAGGATGACCATTAAAATATTTAAATTAAAGTTAAAAACTTGATAATTATATACTAATTATGTTGATCGGGAAACAACATGTAGAGCAAAAAAAATGCTTTGTGAATTACGCAAGGCCACAAATGGAGCGCATTTGCTCGATTTTTTTTGTGCAGTTGATCGGCCCCTAATCTGCATGAACTCAAGTGAAGCACTTCGCCCACCCAGAACAAGCGAATTCTCGTCCCGGGCAAGAAAAAAGATAGAAATTTAATTGGCCATACAACTGGCGGTACTCACACCTACTTGACCAAACACTGATTTAACCATTTGTGAATCAATGTGCAAATCTTTTGCTGCATACAGCACACCACACGCACCTTGAATAAAGTTCGTCGTAGGAGTCCAGTATTTACTGTTGGCAATGATCATCGTCTGATAAGCCTGTTTAATACCTATGTTCTTAGCCAATAAATAAAATGCCTTATTAAACACCCCACTTGCCGTATGCACAATAAAGCTTTGTCTTTCTTGTGGATTAGATATATGTGATTTTGCATAAGCAACTAATTCAGGATAACTGATTGCGCAATAGGCCCCCTGACTTTGAGCTAAATTTTTATCCAAACAATCTGCGGAACTGCCATCAGACGAAGGAAAATCCATAAAGCGCAAAGCTTTACCAAATGAGTCACGAACAATAGTCTCGCCAATACCCCAGGTTACGGTATTTGGCTCTAGATAAAGTTTATTATAAAGCTGAGGAAACTTGTCCAAGAGATAAGCTCGCGATGCTTGTCCCGCCATATCAGACAACGATTCATTAAGAGCCCCTGACTGATCGTGGTACTCAAGACCTGAATGTTGCTCAGTAAAACCATGCGTTACCTCATGACCTGCAACATCCAGAGATACTAGGGGATAAAAGTCTTCGCCATCGCCAAAAGACATGAATTGCCCATCCCAAAACGCATTGTCATAATGTTGTCCAAAATGG
Source organism: Legionella qingyii (assembly GCF_003990155.1). NCBI lineage: Bacteria > Pseudomonadati > Pseudomonadota > Gammaproteobacteria > Legionellales > Legionellaceae > Legionella > Legionella qingyii. Next base: position 81,730 of record NZ_RZGX01000009.1, on the reverse strand, counting down.
ACACGCATGACGAGCTGCATTGGTGCTCCATTAGTATGTTGCAGTGCATTAACGCCATACCACTCTTTATACATATCTACTATAGTCTGGCCAAAATAATACGCATCGTTGGTTGGCGAAAATGCTCCATTGATATTTTCTTCTGTATTCTTATTACAAGGATATTGAAATGGAGTACTCAAAAGATCATTCCAGTCCCAAGCAGACGCCAGATTCACCAATTTTACCTTAGCAGTATTCATAACACATTGGCTGCCATTTTGGGTTACATCCAAGTAAGGCAATCCATCTCGTCCATACCAATACTCATGAACTTTTTCATTGCCGCCTGGGCCAATATCCATAAAATTTTTTATGTTATTCCACTGCTTGGTGATATCACCACTTTGTGCATCTATAATAAAAAATGGCCACGCAGGTTTGTTATCAGCTTGAGTTGTTTTAAATGAAACCTGATAAACCAGTTTCAATTCATTACTTTGACTTGCTCTAATTTGCAACTCACTCAACTCTTCATAAATAGGTGCCTGAGAATTAAAGCTGAACCAGGATTTCTTAGCCAAATCAATAGCTTGTTTCGAAGTCAGAGTTGGTTGTGTATTCAGTTGAATGTCGTTAAGTAAATGTCCGTTTACTTGTGCATCCTCTTTAGTAATCATAACTTGTGCACCAACAACCGGGATTCCTCGATATATTTGTTGATACCGCGTGATTGTTTTTGAGTACTCCTGAGTTTGACTTACTTGTTGCAATGTATTTTTTTCTGCAGTTGGGGCTGCTGTGCGTGCACTTACTTTTGATTGTTGCTTAATTGAAAATTGGTTCAAACTACTTAATGGAGCCTGATACAAATCCAACTCGGTTACTGCAAAAGCATCATAAGTGATAAAAACAAGAGTAAAGCCCAGAATTTTTTTTAACATAAAAATCACTCAAAAAATTCACAATGGCATCATGATGGCATAAAAATAGACAACATCCAAGTGGGTTGTTCAAATATTATTTAATATTAAATTTCAGCAAAATAACTCTTCCTTTTTAAGGTAGAAATCAGCTCTATTACTCTTGCAAAAACGACAGGCTCTGTATAAGGTGGGTATTTAAATCATCTACGGCAGTTAAAAAGCCACCTTAACCTCACTTTAATGAATGGAATTTATATCACGCTAAGGATAATGCATATGATGTTTACTAAAAAATGTACCATACTTTTTCTTGGTCTCTGCGCTACTGTCTCTTCAGCCCAGGCAGGAATTGTGGAACGCTACGTGCAACAAAAACAAGCAGAAAAAATTCCTTTAGTTGCTGAAAAAAAGATTCAACTCGCCTATTTCAAGCAACTTATCGATCATAATGATCCAGCAATAGGAACCTTTTCTCAGCGTTACTATATTGATGAAACTTATGGCCCAACAGATGATTCCCCAGTGTTCTTTTATATTTGCGGTGAAGCGGCTTGTACTAAGCGTGCACTAAATGGTGCCATTAGAACTTATGCACAAAAGTTTCATGCCAAACTCATTGCTCTAGAACATCGATACTATGGTGAGAGCTTACCTTTCAATTCATTGTCCACCGAAAACTTACGCTTTTTAACTACAGAAGCCACTTTGGATGATTTGGCTTATTTTCAACGCCACATAACTAATGAGAAAAACTGGACTGGCAAATGGGTCGCTTTTGGAGGCTCTTATCCTGGTTCATTATCAGCTTATTATCGCTTAAAATTCCCTTATTTAGTTGTTGGTGCCTTAGCTTCATCTGCACCAGTAATGGCTAAGGAAGACTTTATTGAATACGATGCCCATGTGACTCAAGTCGCCGGTTCGCAATGTGCCAACCAAATGCGAGAAGCAGTCGGTGAAGTAGAAGCCAGCATAAACGATGCGACAAAGTGGCCCCAAATGAAAGCTTTGTTCGATGCATCTGCAATCGATGATCCTGTTGATTTTTTATACTTGATCGCGGATACCGGGGCTGCAGCAGTACAATATGGAATGCGTGATGATTTTTGCAATAGCTTATCTGCAAGTCCAACTCCACTTCAAGGTTACGCCGAATTTGCCAAAGAATTATACAAGGACATGCATGTCAGTGCGGTAGAGATGACCGCGCAGGGCGCCATGAGTGAAAACCCCAGTGATTATAAAGATGGCTTAGGCATGCGTCAGTGGTACTATCAATCATGCAAAGAATATGGTTATTGGCAAAATGCCCATCCTAACCCAACGCTTTCTACTCGATCTTCATTAATTAATCTGGATTACCATCACCATGTATGCCAACGCTTGTTTGGCTTAACCCATCCTGCCAACACCATAGAGCTCAATAACACTTTATACACTCCTTTAATGGATATCCTAACCTCCAACATTTATTTTACTAATGGAGAAAACGATCCCTGGTCTACTCTCTCTTTAGCCGAAAAAAATGGAAATGCAATTAATCCCAAATTGGCATATCAATTGATTCAAGGAGCCGCCCATTGCGATGACTTGCATAGCCCTTCCTCCCATGATTCCGACGCATTAAAAGCGGCAAGAAAAACAATGGAATCGTTGTTAGCTGCATGGCTCATGTGACCCTCATCCCTAACCCTTCTCCCCAAAGTGGGAGAAGGGTTAGGGATGGTCACACCAATAAATGGGGAACAAATAAAAGTCGCCTGGCTTTACTCCTATTCACTTATTTATTTCACATCCATTAATCCAGTTTTAGACCAAATTTAGTGAACTTCATTGCATAGGATCGAGCATCACGCGAACGCTTTAGAATCTACCGCTACGAAAATCATCCAAAGCTTGTATTATTTCTTCCTGAGTATTCATTACAAATGGCCCATGTCGAGTTATAGGCTCATGGAGTCTCGCCGCAGCAATCAGAATACATTGGCTTGCTGTCTCTCCTTTCAAAAGCAAAATATCTCCGTCGCCAAGTTTTGCCACAGTATCATGTTGTACTAATTGCTCACCGATACGAACGGTTCCAGAAATCACCAGAAGAATCGTTTGGTAGTCATTGGGAATATGTTGCTGCATACTGGCACCAGGTGGCAAAATAATATCAAATAAAAAAGGTTGGGTAGCAATACCTGTAATTGGCGAATTGGTTCCATTATCGGTCTTACCGGCAATGACTTTAATTCGAGCACCAGAGTCATTTGTTTCCACTGGCAATTGGGCACTTTGCATTTCTTGGTAAAAGGGGGCGCCCATTTTCTCTGCAGCAGGCAAATTTAGCCACAACTGCAAGCCATGTAATTTACAATTAGCTGAGGGCATTTCTGAGTGGATAATTCCTCTTCCGGCAGTCATCCATTGAACATCGCCTGCAGCGATAACTCCTTTATGTCCTTTATTGTCTTCATGAGTAATACTGCCATCGAGTAAATAAGTAATTGTCTCAAAACCACGATGTGGATGGGAAGGAAAGCCAGCCATATAATCCAAAGGATCCGCGCTATTGAAATAATCAAGTAAAAGAAGAGGCTCAAAATCATTGCTTCTCTCGATACCAATATAGCGATGTAATTTTACACCAGCACCTTCTCGTACCAGGATACCTTTGATTAATCGCTCTACTTTAATTTCGCTCATGAATACGCTCCATGTTAGCTAACGAAAAACTTTAATTTCCTTCTGCTAATATAGCATAGATCAAAATCCATGATTCGATCTTGGTAAATTAGTTCTTCTCAAAAATTACTTCTCGCACAACATCCTTAATTTTATCCTTCGTAGCATCTCAAGTCATTATGCCCCGTTTTTGAACAAAAAATACCCTGTACTATGCTTATAAAATAAACAGCGCAATTAAAAATAATTACGCTTGGCCAAAAACAACCCGGAGGCCCAAGTTATGTTAGGCAGAGTCGCTCGAGTTACCCCTGTTAGTCCATGCCGTCGTGTGGTTTTAAACCATTTGGCAAAATCTGCTCGCATGGGGAAGATTTTTAGCCCCCTTCGAGATATACCAACCGAAAGTACCCATCATGAGCTTACTAAAAAAGCAACCGTAGATTATCATCAAATGCTAGGCAGTTTGCCAAGTGGACTGGATATAATTCACCGTGGGATGGCAGGCTTTGCTGAAGTGGAAAGCATTGCGACCTATGGAAGATTTGGTGCCGGGAAATATACTAAAAGACCTTTTTCTTTAAACATAGCTGAATTTATACATAAGCCCCAGAGCTGTGTGTTGCTTTCAACATCACCAGATCCATACACCGTTAAAGAATACATGGTAGGATTTCAGCTTATTAGTGCAAAAGGAGCCATTGCATCGATGTGTTTACCTGCAGTATATATTCGACCACAAACAGCACGGCATATCGATGTGGAACAGTTTCAATATTATCAAAGTATTCTCAATGCCCAACAGGCACCTGGAGAATACACCAGAGGTGAAAATATTTTTGATCTTGCTCAGGGAAATAATGAAACAACCGTAGTCTTGGGCGCAACAAAAGAAGATGATTGGCGCCCGCAATTTGATATCGATCTGCATAGTATAGTGCTAGTACAAGGCGCTGGGCGTATTTTAAGTGGTTTTACGAAAGCAGAAACCGTAGATACAACAACGATTATAAACCCCTTCTTTCGTAAACGAATAATGTCCATTGAAATTGCATCAACGACTTCCGCAGAGAGTTCAATGTTTCTGAAGTACGTTGATAAAATGAATGAACGAGCACAAAAATTAGGCGTAGCTAAAGATGGCTATAGAGTTTTAACATTGGCCGATGCCTCTATTATGATGAGCTCACTTAAGTATCTAGAAACGTTGGGAAAATATTCAGCTTCTGATAAGACCATGATATTGCAGGATGTTCCCGCAGAGATTCCTATAGGCTCGGAAGAACTCGTTGAATATGCGCTGCATCTGATCGAAGCAAATCCGGCAAAAGAACTGGTCTCTACAAGCGCCGAGAGTTTGCAGCATAAACTGTAAGTCATAAGGCAAAAGGTCTTTTCTTAGCCCCCAGCAAGGTGAGGGGCTAAGAAAATTTTATCAATACTCGGTCATTTCTTCTTTTAATACTCGTGTGATTCCTGGTTCTTTTAGTTTAAAATGCAGACGACACGTTGAGGAATACATATCATTACCGCCAATAACAACTTGCTCACCCTCAGTAATTACATCACCTTGAGCATTTAACCGTAAAATCATGGTCGCTTTACGTCCGCAGTGACAAATGGTTTTGAGTTCAACCAACTCATCGGCCCAAGCTAAAAGATATTGACTGCCTTCAAATAATTCGCCGCGAAAATCCGTACGCAACCCATATGCCAGAACAGGAATACCCAATTGATCAGTAATTTCCGTTAATTGATGCACTTGTGCTCGCGTTAAAAATTGAGCTTCGTCAACCAAAATACACGCGTATTTTTTTTCTTGTGCCAAAAGGAGCTGATACAGGTCATCTTCTGGATTAAAAATCAAAGCCTGTTCGGATAATCCAATGCGAGAATAGACCATACCATGCTGATAACGATTATCAATCGCTGGCGTAAATAATAAAGTATTCATACCACGTTCACGATAGTTATAACTTGATTGCAAGAGAACGGTACTTTTCCCAGCATTCATTGCTGCAAAATAAAAATAGAGTTTAGCCATGGAGATCCCGGTTATATTTTAAAATACCGTCATCATACCTAAATCACTGATTAAGGGTCTACTATGCAGGCACAACTCATTAGAACCATGCGATTTCAGGAGTATTTTTTGGTATAGTACAAAAAGATATTTTTTCCGACTCACACTTACAATAAAATAAAGCAGCTTCTGAATAGTGTATGAGATAACTATGAACTCAAAAATAAAATCCTTATTTGCAGCATTGATGTTAATGACCAGCGCAGCCACTTGTCAGGCGGATGTTCTACTTAAAGACACTCAAGGCAATACGATCTCTTTTTCATCTCTGAAAGGGAAATGGGTGCTTATTAATTACTGGGCGGGCTGGTGTAAAACCTGTATCGATGAAATTCCTGAGTTAAATCATTTTTATCGAAAACACGAAAACGACCCTGTCGTATTATTCGCAGTAAATTATGATGGGCTGCCAGTTCATAAGCAAAACAAACTCATTCGAAAATTCAATATCTTGTATCCATCATTAGCTACTGACCCAGCACTCGCATTAGGATTAGGTGATATTATTGGTGTGCCTGTTACCTTCATCATCAATCCACAAGGAGATCTCGTTAATACCCTCTATGGTGGGCAAGACATTAAAACTCTAGACACTGCGATAAAAAAAGCATAAAGCATCATTGCCTGGGCTTTGGCTCGTGTCGTTGGTAATAGGAGCAGAAAGGGTTAAGTTATGCCTGTTTTAAGCAATCTTAATAGCCTATTATTCAAGGCAGATATCCTTGATTTTTGACACCCCACCAAACCTATTACTACCTTCAGTTCATGATTTAAGAACATGCACAGTTTGTTACGTCTTTTTGATCAAATGAGTTAACAATAAGCGAAGAGAACGCGATTTAACTTCGTAATTTTTAGGGTACCCTATTCTTCCTGAAAATATAATATTGTCAGCCAAGCTCCCATGTATATTGTTAAAACTGATACCTATTTTCTTTAATAACCTTGTGTGCTTTTCAAAATCCTTGGCGTAATATTCTTGGGTGTCACTCCTGGATAATAATATTGCAAAATAGCTTGGGCATATTGAAATTCCATGTTGAGCGCATGTTAGCCAAAAGCGTTGTACCATTTGACCATCCTCGATGAAATTTAAATACATGGAGTTGATATCGCCTACTCCTGACTGTTCCGAATGGGCATTATTTAATCGAACAATACTAAACTGCGCTCCTGAAAACATATTGGAAATAATAGACACTTTTAATAGCGGCAACAAATAGCCTTTGAAAGAAACCATGAAAGTGTGAAATAGCTTTGGTTTTTTTTGTATATACCGAGATAACAACCTGGAAATAAAGGATATATTAAAAGATCCCAAAGGTATTCCCTGACTGGGAAAATCATTCTTTGAAAGAGACTTTTCTGAAAAGAAATGAATCAATTTTGGGTGTAACATCATTGTTTTTTGAGCTCTCGCATCAAGAAGAGAGAACCTCCATTTATCTTTAAAAGTTTCCTTAAAAACAATGCCATGATTGATTGAAATACTTTGTTTAAGTGCTTCTAACACTTTAGGATTTATTTTTTTTAGTTGGTAAGGACGTCGATCAGTAAACCGTATCTTTATAAATTGAGATAAGGGATCTGGAGTTATAGATAAATTCTCTTTGAAATTTAAATTGAAATGTAACGTATTATCTCCTTCAACTTCATTAGGAACAAATGTCCATGAAAAATCGTGCTTAAAGTAAGATGATGCAAGCCTTAGTGTTTCAAGCATAAGCCCCGCATGAAGGAAATTAATTTTTATTGTCTGGTTAGAAGGGCCAGAAATGTCCGTAGATAAAATGCTTAACTTACAACTTTTATCATTAATCTCAGAAAATTCCCACTTTTGACTGTTATGGGCACTAGGTGACCATCGGGCCAAATTAAGGATGTTTTCAATAGGGTTATTAAAATTTAAATTTGGATAAGGATATTCTTGATTTCCTTTATTAATAAACATTTTTTTTGCTAAAAATATGCGTAATTTTTGAATTGGATTACGATTACCATATGGCATATATACTCTGAAATATTTATTTCGATAACCGTCATATTGATGACTATAGGGAGCGGCATAAACAGTCCCCCTATTTAATAAAATTTTTAATGCCTCGGTTACTGCTGCCCCTGCGCAAAACTGACAACCCATAATGGTCGAAGGACCTTTTTTCTTTTCTAAATTAACCCTTGACTTATCCATTAAGTAAGAAGTATGAGCGCCTTTGGGTGAAACACCCAACAATAGTTTGATTGAATTTAACTCTGAATTATCCTTGTCAAAATTAAAATACTGCTCCATACTCATTTTCCCTGGCAAAAAAATTACCTGACCAAATCCCATCCCAAGAGGAACTGAGAAAATTACTGGAATTTTTCTTTTCCAACATTCAGAATAAACTAGTCTTCTTGCCTCAATACAAAACAAATCAATGCAATCGAAGAATAAATCTACCCCATCAAGAAATTGGTTTACATTATCAGGATTCACACCATTAGGGAAACTTTGAATATTTAGATTCGGATTAATGTCCTTGGCCATAGCAATTAATACATCGGCCTTCATATGGTGAATTGATGAAACGGTCGCGCCGATTTGCCGATTAAAATTAGCAAGCTCGAATTCATCAAAATCAGTTATATGAAAACTCCCAATTCCAAGACGCACTGAAGTTAAGAAATTAATTCCACCAACGCCACCCATTCCGGCGATAGCAATTTTTTTAGTACGTAATACTTGTTGTTCCATTTCAGAAACCCAACCAATATTTCGACTAAATGCTTCATTATAATCAAAAGTATCCATAATTCCTCCTACAATTCTTTTAGTCCTTTTGCTTTTAATACTTATAAATAAGTTGGTTCCAATTTAAAAAAACTAAAAAATGAAGATAAGAAAAAGAAATAAGGCTTTAATGAAAAAGGAGTTTCAAAGCCATCTTTTATCATGTTAATACCTTCGAATTTAGTAAAGATACTAGATCATCAATGACCGGTTCAGTTAATAAACTATAGTGATTTGCAGCGAATTTATAAATAACCATACTCGCCAAATAGGGTTTCCAAGTCTCTGGAGACAGAGCTGTTTCGCTCGCTTGAATATGGAAAACATCCGCCGTGATTGCTCCAGGCTGATGGTCTTTCCCAGCTTGCAAATTGGCTTTTATCTGCTCAAAAAGAGGCTCAAAATTTATTGTTGAATTATATCTCTTGGCATGTAAAGTCAGGTAATCTTGGCATTCTTGTTGTGTCATCCCTTTGAGTTCATTGAACGATTTATTTAATTGCAAGTTATAACGATGATTTAACTCATGATACAAATCATACCAGACAAGCGCTTCATTTTCGCACACTGCTTCCGACAAATGATTCAAAGGATAACTATCAATCATTAATAGTTTAATCAACCGTTCTCCTTGAAGTTCCAATTGATAGGATATTTCATGAGCAATAACACCACCTAAAGACCAACCAACAAGTCGATATGGCCCTTTAGGCTGAACCTGCTTCATGGCATTTATATAATGAGCAGCCATCTCTTTAATGGATTTAGATTGCTGTAACGGGGTTTGCTGCAGACCATATGCAGACTGATTTTTGTCCAGTTTTTTGATTAATGTTGTATATCCTAAAAGATTGCCATTTACCGGATGGACAAAAAAGACGGGTAAATTTCCACCTTCTTTTAATTCTACCAAGGGAGATGTAGTCGATTGCATTTTACTTAGTAGTTGAGCCATACTCTCAATCGTTGGTGCATTGAATAGGGTAGAAACATTGAGTTCGACGCCAGTCTGTTGTTTAATGGCATGCATTAATTCAATAGCCTTTAATGAGTGCCCTCCCAAGTCGAAAAAATTTGCAGTTACACTAATATGACAAACTTGTAATACATCCTCCCAAATTTGCTTAAGTATCGATTCACATTCATTGCGTGGAGCAACATACTCAGAACATGAAGCAACATGTTGCGGACTGGGTAATGCTTTACGATCTAATTTGCCATTTTCGTTTATTGGAAGTTTATCCATAAACATAAATGCACTAGGAATCATATATTCAGGAAGTTGCATTTTTAATTGTGCCACTAATACATCTCTGTTGTCTTTAATTTCACTAGTATTTAAAACAACATAAGCGACAAGTCTTTTTTCGCCTCCTTCTTCACAGGCTACTACAGCAGATTCCTGTACTTGCGGCTGTCTATTTAATAAATTTTCTATTTCGCCCAGCTCAACCCTAAATCCTCGTATTTTAATTTGGTTATCAATCCTTCCTATATATTCAATGGTACCGTCTTTTAACCAACGGCATAAATCCCCTGTTTTATACATCTTGCTATCTGGTTTATTTGAAAAGGGATCAGGAATAAATCGTTCTTTTGTTCTTTCTGATTGATTTAGATAACCGCGAGACACGCCATCCCCACCAGCATATAATTCACCAATTATTCCTATCGGCACAGGAGCCAAGTTTTTATCCAAAATATAGACTGAAGTATTACTGATCGGACTACCTATTGGTATGGTTTTGTTAAAATCCATTTCTTTCTTAAGGGTAAAGGTTGTTGTAAATGTCGTATTCTCTGTTGGACCATAACCATTTATCAGATATCCTGGTTTACCTATTTTATTATTCATTACTTTACTTGCTATTGCAGGATTTAACGCTTCTCCTCCTACTAAAAGATATTTTAAACTAGAAAAAACAGGTTCAGAATAATGAGCAATTTGGTGAAATAGACTGGTTGTTAACCATAAAATTGATATCTTATTGTTTTGAATTGCCATTTTCAGTTTGCTCGGAGAAAGTACCTCATCAAAACCAAGAATGCATAAACAGGCCCCATTCAGTAATGCCCCCCATATCTCCAATGTAGATGCATCAAAAGATATATTTGATGATTGCGCAACTACATCTTTTGAAGTAATCGTGATGTAATTTGTATTTTTAACTAATCTAACGATATTGTAGTGCTCAACGACAACCCCTTTAGGTATACCTGTTGAGCCTGATGTATACATGACGTAAGCCGCACTATTAGGTTTACTCCAAACAATATCATGTTCATAGTTTCTTATGTCTGACAATTTATCGCCCAACTCTTCAATGAAAACGACACGCCCTAAAAAATTATCAAATCGCGTGCAGTATTGCTCTTGGGTAATGATTAATGAGGGTTTAGTATCGTTTAGCATATAATTTAATCGTTCATCTGGATAATTTATATCTAAAGGTACAAAAGCGGCTCCAGATTTAACTATAGCCAGAATAGCGACGATGAGATTGATTCCTCTATCTAAACTTATAGCGACAAAAGACTCACTTGTAATGCCGTTATTTCGAAGATAGGAGGCTAATTGATTTGTTTTTACATCAAGTTCTTTATAACTTAACTTTTCATTATTAAACATTAATGCAGTATTATTAGGGTATGCATCGACCATTTCAGCAAATAATTCTTGTAACGTTTTAAGCTTTGGATAATTGGACTCCGTTCTATTCCATTCAACTACAATTTTTTGCAATTCTTTAGGCGTCATTAACGACAATTTGTCTACTTCTTCCTCTGATTTATTCGTAATTTCTTGTAATAAAATACCCCAATGCTCTGTCATTCTCTCAATAGTATCTCTATCAAATAGAGATGTAGCGTATTCAAATGAACAGTCAATGCCATCCTCAACTGGCTCACATACTAAAGTCAAATCATACTCGGAGGCCACATTATGATAAGATACGGTTACATCGAGATGTTCCATATTCATTTGTGGCTTAGTATGTTTTTGTAAAACAAACATGACTTGGAATAACGAAGTTCCATTTGCATTGCGCTGTCTATTCAGCGCATTAACAATTTTATCAAAAGAAATATCCTGATTTTTTAGTGCATCAAGTACTTTTGTTTTTACTTTCCTTAATAAGCTGTTGAATGTTTCTCCTTCATCTAAGGTAGCCCTAATTGGGAGCGTATTGATAAAATATCCGATTGTTTTTTCCAATCCAGATTGACGCCTGTGTGTTGTTGGGATACCAATTACGAAGTCGCTTTGACCAGAGTAGCGCGAGAGCAATACTTGAAAAGCAGTCAATAAAAACATAAATAAAGTGGTATGTTGGCGATGGTTCATCTGTTTTAATTGATTTGCTACTTCTCGAGGAATTAGATATTTAACCTTATCAACAGAGTGCCCCCTTAATGAGTCTCTAGACCTATCTTTGGGTAAAAGTAATTCAGAGGGAGCATTATTTAACTCATTCTTCCAATACTCAATTAGCTTCGAATAGCTACGATTATAGTTAACGTTTTGTTGTTGGGAATACTCATAATATTGTATCGGTAATTTAGGGAGAACAAATTTTGCATTGTTCATGCCTGCATTGTAAAAGGTAGTTAACTCTTCAGAAAATAATGAAAGTGACCACCCGTCTACCAAAATATGATGAACACAAATTAATAATTTATAGGTGTTATCGTTCAAAATATAGAGACAACCCCTTATTAATGGGCCCGTCTCCAGGTTAAAGAGCTTTTCAGTCTCTTGCTGTATTGATTCTTTTAATACATCATTGCTTTCTGTTTGATCATTTTCAGATAAATTATAAATGGGTATTTTAATGCTCTCGCTTTTTTTAATGCGTTGCATGAGAATACCATCACATGATTCAAAGAAGGTTCTAAAAACTGCATGTCTTTTAACAACTTCATTAATAGCATATATTAACGTTTCAACATGCAATTCCCCTTTAATATCAAATATCATGTATAGATGATATATGGGAGATTGCGAATGGAGTTTACTCATAAAATACATGCTTGACTGTGCGGCGGTTAATGGAAATTTATCATCCGAACTCTCTGAGTTCAGATTGCATTCCATTTGATTCACTTCACATTTATTTTTATGGTTATCAATATAACTGGCTAACTCTCTAAGCGTTATGTTAGTGAAGAAACGATGTAAATCAATGTCAATGCCCCATTTATCCTTTATTCGATTTACTACTTGTATTCCATCTATTGAATCAATACCAGTTCGTACAATTTGATTATCAATTCCAACTTGAATATTTAGTACATCAGTAAATAAGTCGCACACCTCTTTTTCTGTTCTCGTTAAGTTAATATTTTGATTAATATCTTCGGTTTCTCCTATTTTCCAAGCATATAAGTAATTTAATTCATTGTTCATCAGCTTATTCTTCATTTGCTTTCGTCTTACTTTTCCGCTAGTAGTCTTTTCAATAGTTCTTGGCGGTAATAAATAAACAGAATGGGGTGTAATTTCATGTTTTGCAGTCACAGCCAATACCACATCTTTGCAAATGCACTCAAAAGAGCTAACTTGATTTGTCATGTTCTTATCCAGCTCACATAGAATACATAACTTTTCTTTATTATCGATATTTACTGAAAACGACACACAGTTAACTATATTTGTAGTATTGCGAGTTTGAATTACTGTATATTCAAAATCTTGAGGATAATAATTTTCTCCATTTAATATGATTAAATCTTTAAATCGTCCACACACAAACAATTCATTCTCATAAATAAACCCTAAATCTCCGGTTTTTAGAAATTTTGTAGCGGACTTCTCTTCATTAATGGAATTATTAAAAATAGTATCGGTTGCTTCACTATTGTTATAGTATCCCCCTGCAACAGAATTTCCACTTACCCATATTTCACCGACTTCATTAGATTGACAGATACTTTGTGTACGTTCATTGACTATGACAACATTCATTTGAGGAACACCTGAACTAACAAGACGTGTACTGTCTGGAGCGTCAGTCAAAACCACTGAGTTTTTCGCCAGTGATTTTGTATCAAGCGATATAATTTTTTCTGTTTGTAGAATCGGCTTTGCTGAAACCATAACTGTTGCTTCTGCTAACCCATAACATGGAAAAATGGTTCCTGCACGTAAACCACATGCCTTATATGTTTTATAAAATTGTTCTAACGTATGAGGATTTATTGGCTCTGCCCCATTAGCTATCACTTCTATGCGGCTTAAATTAATTTTGGATTGATCTAAATCTCTAGCGGCTTTAATGCAAAGTTCAAAAGCAAAATTTGGAGCTCCTGTTGTAGTACATCCATACTCTGACATATACCTTAACCAATTTAATGGTCGTGAAATAAAGTCCATGGTCGACATCAATGTTGAGGGTATATTCGCATATAAAGGCTCAAGAATACCTGCAATTAATCCCATATCGTGGTAGGGAGGCAACCAAGAAAACATTTGGCTTCCCTCGCGATGATCTAAAGCATTACGAATCACTTCAAAGTTATCTAACAAATTGGCATGGCTGAGCATTACCCCTTTTGGATCACCTGTAGATCCCGAGGTATATTGCAAAAATGCTATATTTTCTGTTTTTGTAAGAGGTTGTATCGCTTGTTCGATATTAATTTTTTTTCTTTCTTCGCTGGCAATTAATTTAATTCGCTGTCGATTGATTAGCGTGAGTAATTGATCGGTACTGTCATTAATGCCCGAATATCTTTTTAATTTTTTAGGTAAAAATTTGTTAACTAACAACCCTTTTTTTAATAGTGTATGAGTCTTCATATCACTCACCACAAGGGTTGGTGTAGAATCTTGTACAATATGAATAAACCGTTCCGTCATTGCACTGTTCACAGGAGGGAAAACCGGAACAACAATCGCGCCTGATTTTAGACAGGAATAAAAGCTAATAATGTATTCCAATCCAGGTCTCGCCGCTAAAATGACTCTATCGCCAGGATTAACATATTGGCTAACATAAACAGCAAATCGATTCACTTCAGCTTCTAACTCTGCAAAGGTCAGAGACTGTATCGAACGATCAGATTCGATGAATCGGTAAGCTAATGCATGGGGATTTTTTTGTGTATTGATGCTAATAAGATCTGCGATATTATAAACTTTTAATTGTAGATAATCATTCACCGTCGATTCTCCAATTGATTTAACTTATATCACTTCATTATTATTCTTTTTTAATTTGTTCTTTTGTTGGCAAACTAACTTCGTTGACCAATCCGAAAAGAGATAAATAAAACTGTAATAAATAATCAATTTGCCATTTTAAAGGCCTATGTCTCGCCGGGAAGGGAAATGCATGATGGCGATTATGCCAACCTTCACCATGGGCGAGAACGGAGAATTTATAGGGTCGATGATATGCAGTCATCCAAAAAAATGGAGGGATTTCAAAAGCTATACCCCTGAAAATAGTTAGAACAAGCTTGCTTAAGTTGTTAGCTTTGCAGTAAAGTGTTGCAATAAACGGTGTTACTAGTATACATATGCTATTAATTTTTCTGGTTATTGTGAATTTTTTATACAACTCTACATCTGATTTTTCCATTACTACGCTCTGATTAAAACCGTTACAACCAAAAAACACTATTGTTAGTATAAGTCCTAATTGAACAATTTTCATGCTAAATGAGTGTTTTTTTATCTTCACGACTTTATAGATGTCTATGGAGTGCATAAAAAAGAGGGCACATATCCAACTCACTGGCAATGAGCGTTGTTGAGTAATTTTTCCATCAGCACGATCAATGACTCAGTGTTTTCCAGACACGTACAAGCAACAATGTAATTACCTGGATGGATTTGAATTTAAATCCTGATTGGTTCACTCGAAGAGAATACCAAAGATGATTCTCTATAGCGGTGCATTCATTGCATGAATAAACTTGAGTTTTTTTAATAGGCGCGATCCAAAATGTTCTTGTTCGACAATAGTCTTACCTTCTGACATGTGTCTCTAAACCCTGGGTTGCGCGGTATGTATAGACCTGAGAGAACGGTACACCCAGGCTATTAGCAATTTACAATGATGGTGGGCTACTCATTGCAAACAAACGTTGTTTTTGGGCTTGGGTGAGGCGGATCTTCAATAGCCAATCGCCATCTTCATTATGTGATTCACTTAAAATAGCACCCAACTCATACAGTTGTGCACGTAATTTTGCCTGAGTTGGTTTGAGTACGACCTGTTCCACAAGAACCGCCCCATGCAATTGAGTACTTATTGCCTCTTTGAGCAAGTCCAATCCCAAATTCGCTGCGGCAGAAATCCATACCTTACATTTTCCTTCCTGGTAATCAATTTTAGGCGCCCAGCCTTCTTTTAAATCAATTTTATTGAATACCTGAATGATGGGGATATCATGCACTCCCAACTCATCCAAAACTTGTTGTACTGAAAACACATTGTCTCGCCAATGCGGATCAGAAATATCGATGACGTGCAACAATAGATCCGCCTGTTGAGTCTCTTCTAGGGTCGCGCGAAAGGCTTCAACCAATTGATGCGGTAAATCACGAATGAATCCTACTGTATCGGTTAAAATTACTGAGGAAGAACCGGGTAAATTAAGCTGGCGCATGGTGGGATCCAATGTAGCAAACAACTGATCGGCCACGTAAATGCTTTCCCCGGTCAATGTATTGAATAAAGTGGATTTCCCGGCGTTGGTATAACCTACCAAAGACACGGTAAGCAAAGAAGCCTTGCGTCGAGCCTGACGGTTTTGATCGCGGCTGCTGCGTACTTTTTCCAAACGTTTGTTAATGTATTTAATGCGTTCTCGCAATAAGCGACGGTCTGTTTCTAATTGGGTTTCACCTGGACCTCGCAAACCAATACCCCCTTTTTGCCGCTCCAAATGGGTCCAACCGCGTATCAGGCGAGTTGATAAGTGTTGTAATTGTGCCAGTTCGACTTGCAGTTTCCCTTCAAACGTGCGTGCACGCTGGGCAAAAATATCAAGAATCAAACCGCTTCTATCGACTACCCGACATTCACATAAACGTTCGAGATTTCGCTCTTGTGATGGGGATAATTCATGGTTGACCAAAACCAACTCTGCATCAAGCGCTTTAACCAGCTGGGCAATCTCTTCTGCTTTACCTTTACCAATATAATACTTGGCATCAGGCGTTGCGCGAGTCCCTAAAACACAATCTAAAATTTCCGCTTTTGCCGAAAGAGCCAACTCTTCAAATTCCTGCAATGCCTTATCTGCATCAACACCCGGTAATGCCAGTTGCACCAATACCGCTCGCTCGCCACCTTGAGGACGTTCAAACACTAGGTTTTTCTCCGAAAAAATAGGATAAGTATTATGTCAAAAGAAGAAAAAAAACACCATGTTGGCAAACACTTTGAGAACTAGAGGCCTCCAAATAGTCTCCCTACATATCTTTTAGTTATTAGTTAGACAACAAATTATCAGATTATAACAAATTTGATCAAAACAATCTGCGATGTTAATATTAAATTAATCTACAACAATTATAATAATCGTAAGAAGGTTGGATTGAATGAGTAGGAAGTAAGCAGAGACTAACCAGGGGTAATCCGAATGTTTGAGACAATATTTGCGGCGGTAGAAACGCTTCAGAACGAATTGATAAAAATCAATGGAGATACAGCATTACCCACCAACACTGAGAAATTAAACAAAGAGCTTTCAGATCTATTGTTTATCAACCCAAACCTTTTGCCAGACTCTTTCGAGCTACCTCAAACTGTCACTATAAAAGAAAAAGATAAGAAAACACGGCAAGAAGTTAAGAAACAAATAGCGCTTGCGACCAAAGAGCAACAGGACAAGTATTCACGTCAAGTATTGCAGGCAGTTTTTAATATTGCTAATTCTATTCCTAAACCTAATGCTGGTTACATTGAGATATCTGCTACTTTAGTTACAAATAGAAATGTCATCACCCAATCCTTTAATTCTCTAGATTCAACCTGGGTTCCCAAAATTTTTGATGATCGAACCTATCAAGTAGGAAAGGCGCTACAGACATTTTTAGAAACAGCACTGAGTGAGCAGGCACTTGCAGAGCTTCCGGAATCTCTACGAGGTGTGGGGAAAGTTCGAAAACCAGCAGAAAACCTTTTGAAAAGTTTGAAATGGACTTTGGATTGGCGAATATATATTTATGAGATCCATTCTAACCTTGAAAAAAGTAAGGAATATTTAGAATTTAAAACAGAGAGAAGGATGCAATGGTTTAACCAGTTCGAACCTTTAAAGAAAAAAATAAACGACGCAGAAAGGCTTTTTTTTAATGTTAATTCGATTTTAAAGCAGGAGCCACCTACTGAAACGACAGCATTGCAAACTCATCTCGAGAATGTGCAAACACACCTCATAGATTTGAAGCAAAAATATGAAGAAATAAAAATAGAAATGCAAAAATTTGCTGAGTTTAATGAGAGATGGAAAAAAGAAAATGATGAAAGAAACCTGCCTAAAGAAATTATATCATCACCATTTATTCGGGCATTGAATACTGAGATATCCAACTCTGTTCTAAAATCACAATTGATAATAAAAGAGTGGACCCGATTGGTCGCTGAAGAATTTGTAGCAGATGAACTGCGCGAAGAGCGAATTGCGACGGCTCTGGAAGACACTTATGAGCAAGGTCAATCTATTGTAGACAAAGCCTTCTCGGTAACTGAGATAATGATTTCAAGCCTAATTAAGGACCAAGGATTTATTGATTTACATATTGCAGATGTTACTTCATTAAGAGATTATATTGATAAGGATACAGCATTATCTCGACTTCCTATCCCCAAACCTCCTTGTGTCACCGGTGAGTTTCCTGAGATAAGCTTGAACGTTGTTTTATCGACAGATGCAGACAATAGCGTGAAATTAACGGCTAATAGAGACGCTTATGATAAGGCTTTAAAGGAACTTAATGACTACCACGATAAACTGGTTAAAGGAAAGGAAAAGTTGGCATCTACAGATTTAAATGATGCTTTGCCAGCATGGCCTGAAGAATTTCCCTATCAAGATATCTTTAAAAAAGCTCGTAGTGAGAAGCAAAAACAGCTGCTCACAGAAATGGAAAGTCAAATCAACGCCGTTAATAAATTAATACAAACAGCAACATTGGAGAAAAGCCGCATTAATCGTGAATTAATAAAATTCAACCGAGACGGGGCCACCAAGCAAGCCTCTAGCCGTATTCAAGAAACATTTCAAAAAAAAGAAGACTCTAAAAAATATTCAAGTTACGTTAATTATGACTACCATAGAACCCAAATTAGATATGAAAGAGCTTTATCTTCTAAGCAAGCTCATAAGTCTCAACTAACAGAAGTAGCAAGTAAGATTAGCACAACTGAAGAAGCAATCAAACAGCAAAGAGATTCTATCAAAAAGCTCCAAATTAAGAGAAAGCATCGTGAGCTATTTTTATTAGAAACCAAGGAAAAATTAACACAATTTAAGGAAGATTTGAGTAAGCACCAGGGCTTCTACATCCCCGCGGATAAAATCCCACAAGCGGAGTTAATAAAATATTTGGAGTGTGGCTCAAATGAATTTTATGACAACTTGTATCAAAGAGCGCAAAACGGTAACGCGTACTATGGTGCAAATATAACTTATGGAATTGATTGGGCGAGTTATCTTTTAGGATCAAGGCAACATGAATCAGATTTCCAAAAGGTTTCTAAGGACATCGAAGCCAAAATTGAACTTATCGATAAGGAATTAAAGATTAAACTTGAAGGTCAGGATGAACAACCGGAGAGTGAATCGATTGCCGAAGAAAACCTTTGGAGTCTACAAAAGTCCTATCAAAAGGCCACTCATCAAAAAAAAGAAGGCGAACTACGATTAGATTTACTAAAAACCCAACAAGAACAATTACACAAAGAGCAAAAAGAAACAAATGAACTATTAGATATTTTGAACCAAGGAAAATCAGAATTAGAACAAAAAGTTAAACAAGCCGACTTGACTATGCAACATGATGAATTTAGTAATCAGCAAGCAATCTTGGCATCAGATATGCTCAAACTTGAATATGCACTTGCTGATATTGGGGAAAGCGTAGCTAATTTCGATCAATTATTTCAAAATCTTGCCAATCTTGCTAATGAAGAATTATTGGCCCAATCAGCTGATCTTGAGGAACAACTAAATACGATTTGTCGTCCTTTAACTGAGAGGAAAACATATTGGGAAAAATCAGTTGCAGAATTGATTAAGCAAGTACAAGAAACTATCAACTCATTAGAAAAAAAATGGAAACAGGTACCTCCTAGTCCTGAATTGGCTTCTGAGTTCCAAGATCTTAAAAAACAGCTTACCGCCTCTTTGGAGGATAAAGGAATCGAGAATACCTATGCTACGCTGAGCATTAAAATTGCTGAGAAACAAAACGCACTGTTACAACTCAAAGAACTTGCCGTCACTCAAATAAAAAGCACCGAGTTATTACAAAAGGCTAGTTTGTTAGAACAAATGAGCCCAGACGAAAGAGGTGAGCTGTACGAGCAAATTAAACATTTCGAAAACGAAATTGAACCGCAATTGACGGTCATTATGGAGAACTCCAATGAGCTTGTGAAGAAGAAAGTTGATGCAACAAAGAAAATGCTTGAAGGACTTATCCAAGTAAAAAATAGTATTGAGGATTTGGAGCACTTACCAAAAATTAATTTCGTCTATGCTGAATTGGATAGGAGGGTCGATGCATGTGAACCAAACATGGTGTTAGCTCGAAGAAAATTACTAAAAGAGATTGAGCTCTTTGAACAAAGTGACTTGGGAATTTCTTTAACTAGAATTCGTATAAATAACAATCCTGCTGTGAAAAAAGAACGTGAACCAGTGCTCCAAATGCATTACAAAATTGGTTATTTTAAAATGCTCTATAAGCCTTCTCCTAAAGAAGGGTGTGACCTCCATTTGCTGGATGACTTACCTACTAAGGAGGAGTTTGATAACGATAAACTTGGAACATATAAAAAATGCTATATCTATAGCAAAGAGGCTAGTCAACTTTATTACATATCATATGGAAAATCTGAGCCAGTAAAGATCAATGATCCGGACCTATTTCAAGAAAATCTCGAAATGATTAAAAAACAACGAAATACGGATCCATTAAAGCTTACTGGAGAAGAGATTTATACGTTGATAACGTTAAACGGAGGACACTCTCTTCCGACCCTTTTTGCAGATTTAGAAGCCGAAGAGGACCAAAAAGATAAGGACAGTATTTTAGAGCACTTAGATCATGTTATTGCTGGATATGAAGGATTTAAAGAAAGGGAAACAAAATTGTCTCCAAATGCAGCGCAAGCAAGACAAAAGCTTTTCTCCGACATTAAAGAATTTGAGGAAAGCGAACTCGTGACCCTTCTGAACTATATCAGTGAGCGTGAGACTAGAGAGCCTGAGATCCAGGCAAAAATAGAACGCCTAGCAGAATTAAAGGCTAAACTCAATACTTTTAAAATGGCTTATGATGAGATAGGAACTAAGCAAGCAATTAATAAGGCGATTGAGAAGGCAACTACGAGCACAGAACAATTTGGACAAGCTCGAGCTGATTTGAAAACAAGATACTTTGGGGAAGAATCTATTTTTGACAATTATCTAAAAGAACGAAAGAGCACCTTCGCCTTCAGAGATTTTTTCAGCTCTGCTGCAGCTTTAGTATTAGGGTGCTTTGGTTATAAAACAGAGTCACAAAAAAGAGAAGAATACCTCGAGGAGCTGCAAGCAGCATTGCAAGCCTATCAAAAGGCGCCAATTGATAACGTCGAGGAAGTGAATAGCACACATTCGCAATTGCTTGAGAAGATCGACATAGGCCTTAAAAATTTCTCGCCAAGAAGCAAAGAAGGCGAAGATCATGGGAAATCACTAAATGCAAAACTGACTGCATTTAGAACTGCTGTTGAGAATGTACACAGCCAAGTCCCGGAAAAACAAGAAGAGCTGGATTATTCTGTAATAAGCTATGTTTAAAATACGCCATAGGTCATTACTAATGAAATGAAGTAAACTTGGAGATTAGCTTGGCGAATCAACTCTCAAGGCTTACTGCAGCTACCGTTAAATTAAAAACCTTTGTCATTCCCGCGAAGGCGGTAATCTATTTCTACAAATAGCAGTGCGCTTCTTTTAAGCATGGATCCCCGCCTTCGCGGGGATGACAACTTTTCGCACATATGGACCTTGCTTAATGGCAGTAAAGGATATGGCATACTAAAGTTCCTAGCCTTCCTCCGCTCCTTCGCTTCCAGAGTTTTCCTCATCAGCAGGCATTTTTATTGCGCGTGAAGGAACTACTGTAGAAATTGCATGCTTGTAAACCATTTGGGTGATCGAGTTTTTCAGCATGACTACATATTGATCAAAAGAATCCACGATACCGTGTAATTTGATTCCGTTTACCAGAAAGATAGATACAGGCACCTTTTCTTTACGTAATTCATTTAAAAAGGGGTCTTGTAGTAAATGAGTTTTAGACATTGCCCACTCCTTGTTGTTATTGTATTTATTAAAGGCAAAACATGCATCTGATCACTTATTCGACATTTTTTGATAAAACTTTAGATTAATTTCATGACAGCTCGATTTTAATCCGTTACTATAGTTTGCAAATTTAACTCTGAATTCTACTCAACAAGGAATTTCGGTTACTCATGCCGGAAGAGAACAAAGGAGATAACATTTATCATTTTTGCTGGAGAAACTCCTTTGTATAATTGTTCATTACACTTTCTCATCTTCATTAAGGAGGATTAAATGGCATTTACTCGTATCGACTTAACAGCACTCAAAAATCCCTACGAGCATCTGAGCGATGGTGACGCATTGGCAAAGAATGCTAAGGAGCTCAATGCATTAAGCGCCAAAGAACAAGTCTCTCTTGCTACCAAGATCATTGCAGCCTGCCCTGACTCAAAGTTCAAACAATATGGCCATCAAATTAAATCGTTGGAAAGCTTGGCTACAAGTGAAGAAACATTTCACTCCGTAATTACTGAAGCCTATCAAGTCAGACAGCGTATCACATCATTACTTGACCCTCGAAATAAAGCACCACACACGTTATTTTCAGGAAAGGAATTTAATCCAGCTTCTTTTCATCGTTTTAGTACCCTCGCCGAGCAAGTATTGGAAAGTAATGAATCAGCAATTGCGGAACGAGTCGCCTTATGTGCCCCAGAACACGAACGAAGTCAAATCGCCCATAACATAAGCATCGCGTTCCCCAAACATATTCTTGAAGTAAAAACTCAAATTGCATTCATGCTGCGTCGAAATATTGAACGATTGTTATTAGGAAACAATCCAGAGAAATTTTTTACAAGTCGCGATTTTAATAAAGAAACCTGCAAAATGTTCGTTAATATGTTTCGCACTTTATTGAATGGGCATGAAGCAACAATTGGAGAAAAATTAGGTGCTCTCGAGTCTCAGGCTCAAGCATCAATCAAGCGTAACTTGGAATTGTTGCACACTGAAGCATTTGATGAAACCAATCCGTTCAAGCTCATTGCTGATTCCATGAGTGCAAAAGAAAGCACGGAGCATGAGAAAAATAAATCTCAAGCCACCAATCCCAATAGCTTGTTTAAGAGCTCGCTCAACATGTCGAGCAGAACAATACAAAACAAGGAAGAACTTGAATCAAGTAGTGATGCTGATGAAAAAGAACTCTCTTACTTTAACGAAGAGGAAGACGCACACGATGGTTCTCCCACTAACACTTGGTTTTAAATACATCTGCCCTTACAAAGTAAGGGCGCTTTTTTTTGATCCTTAATTTCAAGAGAGGTAAGTTAATGACGCAAGAAAAACTGACTGTCGCATTAGTACAAGAAAAATGGCACGAAAACCCTAAGGAACATCAAGACAAACTGACTTCCGGAATCCATTCCGCAGCACAACAAGGAGCTGCTGTAGTTTGTTTGCAAGAACTCACCCTAAGCCCTTATTTCTGCACGCGTTCAGATGTAGATCCTACTCCTTTTATGGAGGATATTCATACCGGCCCTACTGCCCAGTTCGTCAGTAAAATGGCAAAGGCTTATAATTTATGCATTACAGCATCCCTATTTGAAAAAGCAGGTTATAACACTGCTGTGGCATACAATAATAAGGGAGAGCTTATTGCAATAACTAGAAAGCAACATATCCCCAGCGGCGAAAAATACCATGAAAACTTCTACTTTAAACCAGGGGACTCCAATTACCCCGTTCATCAAATCGCAGGACATAAATGGGGATTACCAACCTGTTATGATCAATGGTTTCCAGAGTTGTCACGAATTTATGGTTTGAAGGGTGCAGAAATTTTGGTTTATCCAACCGCGATAGGTGGTGAACCTACTGCTCCGGAAATAGATACGCAACCGATGTGGCAAAAGGTTATGGTTGCACAGGGAATCATGAGTAATACCTTTATCATTGCCGCCAATAGAATTGGTTGTGAAGATGGATTGGAATTTTATGGTAGCAGTTTCATTAGTACACCTATGGGTGAAATTTTGGCGCAAGCATCTCGCGACAAACCGGCAGTACTCGTAGCAGAATTAGACTTTAGTCAACGTGCATTGTGGGGAAGATTGTTTCCTTTTGCACAGCAGCGAGAACCTTCAACTTACCATGAACTTGTAACATCACGTTAATCCCTTTGGAATATCGATATTATGAACATCAGTGCACCATCTGAAGAAAATTTATATAACATCAACAACTGGGGTGAGGGATACTTCAGTATTAATGCCGAAGGGAATATTGCAATGAGTAAGGCACCAGGAAAACCTGGTGTCGAGTTGCAGGCAATTGTTAATGCTGCGAGTAGGGCTGGATTGCATTTACCGCTGCTAATTCGCTGCTCTGATATCTTACATGACCGTGTGCATCGCATTTATGAAGCATTTTCTCAGGCCATAGAAGAGAACGAATATACAGGGCACTACAAACTGGTTTATCCTATTAAAGTAAACCAAGAGCAAAGCGTTGTTCGCGAATTGTTGAAATCACCAAACCACTCTATAGGACTGGAAGCAGGCTCAAAGCCCGAACTCATGGCGGTCATTGGCATGCTGGGCAATCAACAAAACAGCACCATAGTTTGTAACGGGTATAAGGACAGCTATTATATTCGTACCGCGTTAATCGCCCAACAAATGGGACATAAAGTCTTTATTGTTATTGAAAAAATCTCTGAGTTGGATATTATTTTAAAAGAATCTGCTCGCCTGAAAATAAAACCATCACTTGGTGTTCGCATTCGTTTAATTACTAAAAGCGCAGGAAAATGGGAACATACCGGCGGGGTTAAATCCAAATTTGGCCTTACTGCAAAGCAAGTCCTCGAGTTAGTGAATCAATTAAAAGCTCATGACATGCTTGATTGCCTGCAGTTGATGCATTGTCATTTGGGTTCGCAAATAGCCAATATTCATGACATTCGCCACTGCATGCAAGAAGTCTCGCGTTACTATGTCGAGTTACGCCAACTCAATGCACCAATAGATACTATTGATGTGGGTGGTGGACTTAGCGTGGATTATGAAGGGACCCATTCGAATCAGGGTTGTTCCATGAACTACAGCTTGCGCGAATATGCCACCCATATTCTCCTCGCCATTCAATATTTATGTCAGGAAGCAAATGTTCCAGAACCAAACATTATTTCAGAATCAGGTAGAGCCTTAACAGCCCATCATGCCGTTTTAATTTCTGATATTAGCGATATAGAAATAATGAGTAAGTCTCCCTCTCTTCCGGAAATTACTAATGAAGACTCGCATGTGATTCGCGATATTTATGATACCTATCATTCAATTACTGCAAGCTCACCCATTGAAATCTATAACTATGCAGAACATTCGTTGAATGAAGCCCATTCCTTGTTTAAGCATGGGGTTATTAGCTTACAAGAAAAAGCTAAAGTAGAGGCTTTTTATACTAATATATGCCTGGAACTTAAAACGCGGCTCAATGTAGAGAATCCTACAGAAGAAGCTTTATTGGCAAAAATCAATGAAGACATGGCCGTTAAGGTTTTTTGCAATATATCGTTTTTCCAATCGATTCCGGATGCTTGGGCTATCGGACAAATCTTTCCAATTGCCCCCATTTCACAACTGACAGAACCACCCGTCATGCACAGTGTGTTACAAGATTTAACCTGTGACTCGGATGGCACCATTAAAGAATATCTTGGCAGTTCTTGTGTGAACTCAACATTAATGTTACCCCCCTATGATAGCAACAATCCTTACTCTCTGGGTTTTTTCCTGGTTGGTGCATACCAGGAAATATTGGGTAATTTGCATAATTTATTTGGGGATACTAACTCACTGGATGTCAAACTCTTTGATGATGGACAGTTTGAGCTCAATGATTTGGTTTATGGTGACACCGTAACCAATGTCTTGAATCTTGCTCATTTTGATACAAAAAAACTCGTTCAATCCTATGAAAAGCAGCTAATTCAAGCAGAGCTACCTAAAGAAACAACGCTTTTATATTTAAATGAATTAAGAAGCATTTTTTCTCAATTAACCTATTTAGACGAAAACATTCGGAGAAGATAAGATGACACCAAAACAAAGTGGATTTTTCATGCCCGCTGAGTGGCATCCGCATGAGCGCTGCTGGATGGCATGGCCTTGTCATCTTGAAACCTGGTCTAAAATAGGTCTGCAAAAAGCCCGGGCAGCTTATGCCCGGGTTGCGCAAGCCATCGCTCAATATGAACCCGTGACTATGTTAGTCAATCCAGGTGATGAAGACTCGGCGCAAAGCTTATGTGGTGATGGAATTACCTTATTTACCCTTCCCATCAATGACTCATGGACAAGGGATACCGGACCGACCTTTTTGTTAAACCAAAACCATCAATTAGCCGGTGTCGATTGGATTCATAATGCTTGGGGTGGTAACTATCAAGATTGTGCGCTGGATAACCAAATTGCCGCAGCAATCATTAAACAAACCCATGCTTTATCCTTTGCAGCACCTCTGGTTATGGAAGGCGGTTCATTCCATGTAGATGGTGAAGGAACTGTTTTAACTACTCGTGAATGCCTGCTCAATGCCAATCGAAATCCCCAGCTCAGTCAACAAGAGATTGAAACTTACCTGTATGATTTTCTTGGTTCTCAAAAAATTATCTGGTTAAACAAAGGATTATTAGGTGACGAAACTGATGGTCATGTCGATGAGATTTCCTGTTTTATCGCTCCTGGAAAAGTCTTATGTCTTATTACCCATGATAAAGAAGATCCGAACTATGCTGCTTTACACGAAAATCTGGAAATTCTTAAATCAACAACTGATGCAAAAGGTCGAAAGTTAGAAGTTTATACTGTGGAGCAACCACCAGCAACGTACCTTGATGGCGAGCGATTAACCTTATCCTATATCAACTTTTATTTAGCGAATAAAGGGATTGTTATGCCTGCTTTTGGCTATGAACAACAGGATAAGGCAGCTTACCAGTTATTTACTCAATTATATCCGGGTTATCATATTACCCAAATTGATGCACTGGATGTATTTGCAGGAGGTGGTGGAATTCATTGCATTACCCAGCAGGAACCCAAGATAACACGTGTTCCTCTTTGAGATATTTCTTACGCTCTGTTGCTCTATCCACGCAATGACAACGGCAACCAAAAGACTATACTCTAACTATAAAGGACGACACGGAATTGTCTGACAGGAAGTCAAACTACAGGGACCAGTACATGGGATGTACTCCGCTGCAAGGATGCAGCACACTAAACGTTTAATATATCTTATTTCTCCGTAAGAAAATGTCTCTCTTTCATCTATTTCTGATAAGAAGAGAGACTGTTTTTATCTTGAGGGTTATGGGATCTTCAAGTGCACCTCACAGTAAGCCGCCCACATGCTCTATAACTTCATGACTTATATTGAGCAATGATTTCTTCTTCCTCTTTTTCGGTAAACTCCTTAACGAACGTTCCTTTAAAATCACCGAAAACGCCGTTAAAATGTCCTTCAAATTTACGAGTTTGAAATAAAGTTCCCGCTAGTAAATGACTTTTAGCTACCAATTCTCGAACATTTGGTGAAGTATTTTTAGCTCCGATATCTTCGCCAGTCTCCTGCTTTCCATCCAGCTGTTGCTCTTCCATTTTTTTATTTATTGTGGCAATAATTTCATCGGCTGCAGCATCCAAAATTACATTTTGACCATCTAACCCATCACGATGATCATTGGTAACATAGGTATCTGCACCCATAGAACTGCTCGCGGTGTATTTTAGGAAGCCAGGACCAACATATTTTCGTTCCTGCTGCAGACAGTCTTTACGAACTCGTCCGCGATGCTCTATATCACGACTGATACGACGCTCAATAATGTCTGCATAACTGTCGGTTGCAACATTCGCTGTAACCACTGTCACCTTGAATGACCAATATTTTTTATAAAAATACTGCGCAAATATGCCTTCTATAATAATGACATCGGATGGATGAACCTGCTCTTCGTCTACACGCCGGTTTGTCTTAAAATCAAAAATTGGTTTGGTCACTGACTTGCCATTGTGAAGCAAAGCAATATGTTCTTTTAATAAATCTAAATGAAGCATCTCCGGTGTATCAAAATTTGTATCTCTACGATATTCTTCAAGATTAACTTCTTCAGGACACTCACGATAATAATCATCCATATTAAGTATTTGTGCACTTACTCCATTGAGCTTTAGCTTTTCCAGTAAATGCAAGGAGAGTCCTGTCTTCCCGGAGCCAGACGCTCCTCCAATAATTATAAAAATCATATGCACCCCAAAGAGATGTTGAATTTAGATTCACAAAGACGAAAGATTATACATGCGTGCTTATGATTACTCAAACAAAACAATTATGTATTTTACTGATTTTTATATATTTTTTGGATAATAATGCGGTTAGACATGCATTATTCTTTTATCTATGAGCTCTTACGCTAACGTTAATGAGTTGCATGTTTTTTGCAACAAAATCGATGTTAACTCAATGAATTTTTTCAAATGAGACTGACTCTTAATCAGAAGACCGGATCAAGAGTCAGAATGTGCTCGGCAAAATCGACCTAATCTCTATTTATAATTTACTAAGTCATGAATTAAACTGCCAAGTTCTGGAGTACCTAATCCAGTCACATAATCATATCCTTTTTGTGCAGCACAGTAATATCCACATGTTCCATTAGTTCCTGTGGTAATATCATTAAAATTGTAATGGTATTTTCCAGTGCTGGGGTTTGCGGCCGCATAGATAGCACTAATAAAATGAGTGCCATATACTTTAGAATAGAGTGAATTTGTAATTGCCGCGATTCCTGCCCACTGCGGTGCACCTGCGCTTGTACCACCGACAACGGCCCAACCTATACCATCGCTACTTGGAACAGAGTTATAAACTGAAAATCCTGTTTCTGGATCCGCATTATAAGCTACATCTGGACCCCCCCGCTTATTATTGGATTTTGGAATAGGTAATTTTTTTTGATTCTCAGGCCATGGTTCTACAATGCTCACTCCGCCACCACTTCCTGACCATGCCTCCTCTCCTTGATAATTTCCATAGTTATCAACAAGTAACGTAGTTCCGCCGACCGCCAAAACATAAGGTGATGATGCAGGATAGAGGGTTCCCTTGCCGCTATCACCGGATGAGGCTACAAAAGTGACCTTTGGATTATTAAATAGTGCATCATAGGAAGTTTCTTCAGGAAACTCATCTCCACCCCAGCTCATGGAGACAACGGTAGCTCCGTTTTTTACGGCAACTTGCACGGCTTTAAATAAATTATCTATGCTATCATCTGCAGCCTCTACTAAAATTATTTTTGCTGCAGGCGCCACAGCATGTACCCACTCGACATCCAAAGCAATTTCTCCGGCCCATCCAGCATCTGTTTTTGGCTTTTTACCGCTTGCATAGATCTTCTTAAAACAGCCATTTGCTGTTGTACACGCAGGTAATCCGAAATGTTTCGAGAACACGCCTAGATCTGCTTCAATTTTTGGATCGTCATAAGCATCTACAATCGCAATAACCTGTCCCTTTCCTTGCGAGTTGACTGAATTAAATCCATAAGCTACTCGTACCTGGCTTGGTGTTAATCCTGTGGGGATAAAATGAGGTGTATTTGGTTTATAATGGATTGGATGATGCGCTACCCCTGGTGCTTTTGCTAATGCATAAGCCTGCACACTCAATAAACCGAGTACAATTGGTGTAACAAGCCATTTAAATGGGAAGCCATTTAGTTTCAATTTCATTGTATTTCCTTATATCGATGTAATTAAATCCTTTATCTCCATCATACGTACCAATGCTATTACTTTAAATTAGGAACAACCGGAATAATTGGCTTACTTGCAAAGGGAACACTTCATACTTGCAAAGAGTTCCTGGGTTCTAGCTCACGCCTTCACCCAGGCTATGTTGATTAGTTTTCTAATTGAATATTCACACGCAACACTTTATACGTCTATATTTTCAGCTTCTAATGCGTTACTTTCGATAAACTCACGTCTGGGTTCAACATTGTCTCCCATCAATGTCGTGAAAATCGCATCTGCAGCAACTGCATCCTCAATGCTAACTTGCAGCATACGGCGTACAGCGGGATCCATAGTTGTCTCCCACAGCTGATCTGGATTCATTTCTCCCAGACCTTTATAGCGTTGAATAGCCTGACCTCTTTTGGCTTCTTCCATAAGCCAGTTTAAGGCTTGTTCAAAGCTTTCTACCATCAACTCCTTGTCACCCCGTTTAACATACGCTCCTTCCTCTACTAAACTTGCTAATTTGGAACCTAGATTAGCTAATTCTTTATAGTCTTTAGAGTTGAAAAATTCGACATTCATAGGGATGTAATTATCCATTCCATGCTGGGTAACTATGATTCGTGGAATAAATTGGTTTGTATCTTCCAGAGCATGTGTCTCGACCTGATACTGCTCCGTCTTACTACCTAGTTGTTGCAAACTCAAATGCAACTGTTTACACCAATTTGCTATTTTTTCTTGCTGGTTAAAATCTTCATTGTGCAACATGGGCAAATATGCTACCCGTTTTAGGATATCTGTCGGATATCTTCTTTTATAACGTTTGATAATTTTTTCAGCCCGCCGATATTGTTGTACCAAATCTTCTAATGCGGTAGCAGCAATTGGAGGAGCGTCTTTTGCTGGGTAGAATGCTGCTCCATCTAAAGCACTTTGTGTTAAATATTCAAATAATGCTTCATCATCTTTTACATATTGCTCTTGTTTTCCGCGCTTCACTTTATATAGCGGGGGCTGAGCAATGTAGATGTAGCCACGCTCTAGCAATTCTGGAGTCTGTCTATAGAAAAAGGTTAGTAATAAGGTTCTGATGTGCGAGCCATCGACGTCGGCGTCGGTCATGATAATAATACGATGATAACGGACTTTATCGGGATCATATTCATCGGGTCCTATACCACATCCCAAGGCTGTGATCAGTGTAGCCACTTCTTGCGATGAAAGCATCTTATCAAAACGTGCTTTTTCGACATTTAATATCTTTCCTTTGAGCGGTAAAATCGCTTGGAACTTTCTATCCCGCCCTTGTTTCGCCGAACCGCCCGCAGAATCTCCCTCTACCAGATAAAGCTCTGATAAGGCAGGGTCTTTTTCTTGACAATCAGCCAGTTTT
The DNA here is from genome assembly GCF_003990155.1 of Legionella qingyii. Taxonomy (NCBI): domain Bacteria; kingdom Pseudomonadati; phylum Pseudomonadota; class Gammaproteobacteria; order Legionellales; family Legionellaceae; genus Legionella; species Legionella qingyii. Next base: position 50,571 of record NZ_RZGX01000009.1, on the reverse strand, counting down.
CCGGGCAACCCAGCGATATCCAATGCACCTTTGCGACGAGTCATTTCGCGAGCACGTCGCGCAGCTTCTCTTGCACGTGCAGCATCTATAATTTTGGCAACAATTGCTTTTGCACAGGCTGGATTTTCTAAGAGGAAATCATTGAATTTTTCGGCAACACTCGATTCAACAACTGATTTTACTTCTGAAGATACAAGCTTATCCTTTGTTTGAGACGAAAATTTGGGATCGGGAACTTTAACGGAAAGAACCGCTGTTAATCCCTCACGAGCATCATCGCCTGTTGGCGATACTTTGGCCTTTTTGGCATAACCTTCACTTTCGATATAATTATTTAAAGTTCTGGTTAATGCAGCCCTGAATCCAGCCATGTGAGTACCACCATCACGCTGTGGAATATTGTTTGTAAAGCAATAAAGGGTTTCTTGATAAGAATCATTCCACTGCATAGAGAGTTCAACAACAATATTATCTTTTTCAGCGCTCATAGAAAACACTGTAGGTATAATGACGTTTTTATTTTTATTAAGGTGCTCGACAAACGCCTTTATCCCACCCTCATAATGGAATGTATCTTGTCTTTGACTGCGCTCATCAAACAAATGGATGCAGACGCCAGAATTTAAGTAGGATAATTCTCTTAGTCTTTTTGCTAAAATATCGTAGTGAAATTCAATATTAGAGAATGTTTCAGCACTCGGTTTAAACCAAATTTGAGTTCCAGTCGTTGTTGCATCGCCTGTTTCTGCCATGGGCGCTTCTGGAACGCCATTGCGGTAATGTTGTTCGTGAATTTTACCATGTCGACGCACTGTCAAATGCAATTCTTCTGATAAGGCATTAACTACTGAAACACCAACGCCATGCAAACCACCTGATACTTTATAGGAGTTATCATCAAACTTACCTCCTGCGTGAAGTACTGTCATGATCACTTCTGCAGCAGAGCGCCCTTCTTCTTTATGAATATCAACAGGGATACCACGTCCATCATCTTTAACAGAAATTGACTCATCGGAATGAATAGTAACAAAAATCTCTTTGCAGTATCCTGCCAGTGCTTCATCTATAGAGTTATCAACAACTTCAAAAACCATGTGGTGCAGACCTGTACCATCATCCGTATCACCGATATACATCCCGGGTCTTTTTCTTACTGCATCTAAACCCTTTAGGACTTTAATATTATTTGAATCGTAACTGGCATCAACGCTCATTAGGTGGTCCTCTTACCCTATTGGTGGTGTTCTAAATACCCTATAATAGCATATTTTGCGCCACGTTTATATGTCATCCAGGAACTTTACATACAATCGATAACGCCCTCCTTAAAGCCACTCAATAATGGAATATAGACTATTCCCTCTTTTATTTTCATTGATGGTAAATAGGTTTGGAGACTACGATTTGTTTCACGTGAAACATTATTTCTGCTGTAACACGCCTTCACTGATTTGATAAATTAAATGTTCTTGGGTCGATATTACTGAAATGAGCTTTTCTGGATGAGTTGTAGAAGTGATTACGTATTGTCCCGCTCGTTGAGCAAGATACTCCATAAGTTTCATTTGATGTGTTTCATCGAGTTCAGCAGGTAAATCGTCAATTAAATGCAAGCATTCCTGTTGTAAAAGATTCGCTTGAGCTAAGCGCAAAGCAATTAAAATTATTTTTTGTTGCCCACGGGATAAAACTTGTTTCGCTTTATTTTGATTAACTTCTATTAAAATATCAGCTTGATGAGCGCCAAATTGTGTATAAGTCTTTTGATTATCAGAAGCAAAATTCTCAGCTAATATTTGTTCCAGTTCTTTTCCAGAGTTTTTTTTGTCCCAACCTTTATAATAGCTAAGCTTACAATCGAGATGACTCAATTCTTTTAGTGCAGCGACAAACGCACGTTCCCATTGCGCAAAATACTCTTCACGAAGCACATGAAGTTGGTAGGCAAATTGACTTAGCTGTTTATCCCATGGAACAAAATGCTTTAAAGGGGCATGTTGTTTTAAAAGCGCATTGCGCTGCTTTAGTACTCTTTTATATTCCTTCCATAAAGGAAGATAGTTATGTTTCACGTGAAACAATCCCCAGTCCAATAAACTACGACGAACAGAAGGACCTGCATCGATAATTTGAAAAAGGTCGGAATAAAAGATCTGACAGGGTAACGCGTAAGCCAATTGACTGGTTGTGGAGCAAAATTGATTATTCAATTTAATCTGGGTGGGTTCAGAATAAGATTTTTGAATACTAATCGTTTCTTGTTGTTGTGCTCGAGCAAATACGGTTAAAGATGGGTAATCATAAGAAATAATTGGCGATATTTCACGGGAACGAAAAGAATGTCCACAGCTTAATAAATAAAGTCCTTCAAGGACAGAAGTTTTGCCACTGCCATTTGGACCATATATAAAATTAAATCTGGGACTTAAGCCAAGTTGTGTCGATGAAATATTTCGTAAGTTATGAATTCTTAATTCAGAAAGGATCATATTTTCATAGGCATAATTATATATTGGTAATTATCATCATCTATAGACTCAATTAAAATACTACTATCCGTATTCGATAGAGACAAACGAATTTGTCCTTCACCAAAATGTGAAAGCACATCGAGCAAATAGGTAGCATTCAAGCCAATCTTTAACTCATCGCCCTGTGTTTCAGCGATTAAAGATTCAACGGCTTCTTCTTGTTCATTATTGTTGGCAATTAAAGTTAACATGCCAGGTTGTAAATGAAGCATAACCGCCTTTGACTTTTCATGAGCCAAAATGACAATACGTGATAATGAGCGCTTAAAAACAGCGCAATCAATAATGATCTGCTTGTCCTGATTTTTAGGAATAGCTTTAGTATAAGGAGGAAAACGCGCTTCAATCAATTTTGATAAAAACATAAATTGACGGGATACCAATTTAAAATGAGATTTTCCAGCAGCCAATAATACCTCTTCATCTTCAATACTATTTAGAAGACGTAACAACTCTTGAATTCCCTTTTTTGGTATCAACAGTTTTTTCTCATTGGTATTAGAACATTGATGACGACAAATCGCCATTCGATGTCCATCTGTAGCAACAGCAGAAATGAGGTTCGGTTCAAAATCAAGAAACAATCCATTTAGAAAGACTCGCACATCTTGTTGTGCCATAGCAAAATGAGTGGACTGCAACAGCTTTAATAAAACCAAACGAGGAATAGTCAATTCAACCTCGTTGCATTCATCTTCGCTTAAGGGATAGCCATCAGCGGGTAACGTTGTCAATTTGAACGAACTACGTCCTTGTTTAATAGTTAATAGAGCATTATCAACAATCACTTTGGGATTGGGGTCATCATCTAAAGAACGAATAATATCAATAAATTTTTTTGCAGGGACAGTAATACTTCCAGACTGTTCGCCAGAATTACAGGGTACTTGAGCAGCAATCTCAATTTCCAAATCCGTAGCCGTAATATTTAACGAATTATCTGATAATTTAAGATAAAAATTCGACAAAATAGCTAAACTTTGCTTTTTATCAACAGCACCTGCAACTGTAAGTAGCGGAGAAAGTAAATCCTCTTTTTTAATAGCGAATTCAAACAAGATAGAACTCCATCTTAACCTAAGAATAACAATAAAAAAATCGCTTCATCACGCTCATGCATCATCTGGATTAAGATAGTCATAATCGTAGCCAGAGTAAAGCGAAACGGAACAGGGTTTGTCTCGGCCTGGATGAATACTTTAGTCCTGGATTCCACCTCAATCCCCTCAGAAGCCCATGGTCGGTCTGTTAAAATCTGTCGATTGAATTAAGAAGACAAAATGCGCATTAAATTTTTATAATCTTCAGTAAAATCACTGTCATCCTGAACCAATTCCTTAACTTTCCTGCATGCATGAATAACCGTTGTATGATCACGGCCACCAAAATGATCCCCAATTTCGGGTAAGCTGTGATTGGTTAACTCTTTGCTTAAAGCCATAGCCATTTGTCTGGGTCTGGCAATAGAACGGCTGCGGCGCTTTGACAATAAATCAGCCACTTTGACCTTATAATACTCAGCTACTGTTTTTTGAATATTTTCAATGGTAACTAATTTATCCTGCAAAGCCAGAAGATCACGCAAGGCTTCGTGAACAAACTCAATGGTAATTGGTTTGCCAGTAAAATGAGCATTGGCAATAACTCGCCGTAATGCGCCCTCGAGTTCCCTGACATTGGAGCGAATACGCTTCGCAATAAAAAATGCAACCTCATAAGGCAATTCAATATTCGATTGTTCCGCCTTGCTAATTAAAATAGCAACACGTGTTTCAAGCTCGGGAGGTTCAACAGCAACAGTTAATCCCCAACCAAATCGGGATTTCAAACGCTCTTCCATACCTTCAATTTCTTTAGGATAACGGTCACTCGTGAGAATGATTTGTTGCTGCCCCTCCAATAAAGCATTAAAAGTATGGAAAAACTCCTCTTGAGACCTGTCTTTACCAGCAAAAAACTGGATATCATCAATAAGCAATGCATTTAGGGAACGATAAAAACGTTTAAATTCATTAATTGAGTTCGTCTGGATAGCCTTTACCATATCCGCAACAAAACGTTCAGAATGTAAATATAGTATCTTCGCATCAGGATTATTTTTTAATATGGCATTACCAATAGCATGCATCAAATGCGTTTTTCCTAAACCCACACCACCATAAATAAACAGTGGATTATAGGCATCACCAGGTCGCTCAGCTACCTGCATTGAAGCAGCTCGAGCTAGCTGGTTGGAATTACCTTCAACAAAGCTTTCAAAAACAAATTTTTTATTTAAGTGACTGCTCTTATAATCGACAGCTTTCTTAGGTGCCGTCTTGATTGCAACGGTATTGGCCGGAGCAGAGGCATTTACTTCAGATGAAAAAGAACTAGAAGAACCTGCAGAGCTCGAATCAGACTCAGTACTGGAAACTCTGCTGCCAATTTCAATAGAAATTGATTTAATCTCATCACCACAAAACTGTTTAATCAACTCTTCAATTCGTGCAAAAAAATGCTTCTTTACCCAATCAACAACAAATCGATTGGGAGCAAATAAAATAAAACGTTGTTCTTCTGTATGAGCCTGTAAAGGACGCAACCAGGTATTAAATTGTTGAGCAGAATATTCATCTTGCAATAGACCTAAACATTTTTGCCAAACAGATGCTGACACAACATAACTCCTCATTAAAGAAGGGTGGTAAAAAGAATACAAAACTAATTATCCACAGCAATTAAATATGCCACTGAAAGTACCCGGACAGCAAGATAATTAAGCATGAAATTACTACGTATGAAATTGAGAAATAGAATTTCTTCGGTACACTAAGGTGCTGCTGCAGGCAAATTATACTCAGCCTTGGGAATAAAGAAAAGTTATCCACAAAAAAAGTGTGGATATTTTCAGAAGTAAGAGAGAATTATTTTGCAAGAAATTTAAATTGATATATTTGAAGAGAGCTATGCTAAGTAGACGTATCACTTTGAATTTCCATGCAATTTTCCTTATTCTCATTTAAAAAAAGATAAAAAAACAATTGAGTTTGCCCTTAATATAATTGTTTCAAATAAAGATCAGTACAGAGGTGTTGATTGGAACGAATCGCTCCATCTTTGTTCTCACTTTGTATACCTAACGATTTAAAGACATAAGATAATGTAGCACTTTGATTGCACGCCATAACCGTTTAAATACATCATTAAAACATTCAGCCTTTTGTTCATAAAGAAAATAACCACGAATACTCTATCTATTCATTAATGTCGCGCAATAGCTTTTGTTGACTCTTCTGTAATTGCTTTTGAACTATTGGCACGTTAACTTTATTTCCTAATGTGACAAATAAAAAATAGAACTACCAATAGCTAAAAATATAGCGATAGAAAAGATACACGAGTTAAAGAAAAAAAAGCGACAAAACTACCAACCATAGCGAATACGATACCAAATAATAGCCATGCGACCCTAGATCCAGATCCAATACCATTTATAGCGGATGTTAAAAATAAGATGATTATTCCTAAATAGCTGAACTCATTATTTGACGTCATTGATGTTTAGTTGCATTGCAAAAAAGAATAATAATAAAAAAATCAATAAGTTAAGTATTAAACAACATCCAGCGAAGAACAGCGATAAAACATAATAAAAAAAGATAAAAAATAAATCAGGTTGGATCAAGTTAACTATGAATAAATACGATCGAATAACGGGTATAAGCTGATAATAAATCATTGAATAAATCAAATCATAAAAATACATACAAATAGATCACAAGCTTAAAAAGAGGTTACAAACAAAGTTTCATATCAATTAAGTTATTGTTTTTAATAATTATTTAACATTTATCAACAACAGATAAAAACCTAATAACAATAAAAAATTTAAAAAATATAAAATAATGTAGTTATTAACAGGCCCAAAAAACAAAGAAAAAAGAGAGGACACAAAAAATAATCAATTATCAAAATTGACAGTAGAAAAAAAGTTCTCTATTATTGCCAGCCTCATAAATTTATTAACAGGTTCATCATGAAACGTACCTTTCAACCTAGTAATTTAAAACGTAAACGTGACCACGGTTTTCGTGAGCGTATGGCTACTCGTGCAGGTAGATTAGTAATCAAACGTCGTCGTGCTAAAGGCCGTAAACGTTTGACTGCCTAAGTGTTTGCTTTTAAAAAAACACAGCGATTACTAACAAAATATGATTATAATCATGTGTTTGAACAAGCAGAAAAAATAGTAACATCCGAGTTTATCGTTCTCTTTAGAGAAAATAATTTAGGTTATGCACGACTTGGGCTGGCGTTATCTAAGAAAATGATAGCAAAAGCTCATGATCGAAATCGTATTAAACGGCTGTTAAGAGAAAGCTTTCGACAAAAAGAATTACCTGCAGTCGATGTGGTTTTTTTAGCAAGACAAGGCGTAGCAAAACAAACAAATGCAATTATAAATGCTAGAATGAGCAAAACATGGAAAAAATTAATCTCATGTTACGAAAAATAGTTTGTTTCCCTATCAAATTATATAAATATTTGATTAGCCCCTTGTTAAAGCCAAGTTGCCGATACTACCCAAGTTGTTCACAATATGCTGAAAGCGCTATCCTACACTGTGGCATAACCAAAGGTTTATGGATGGCTTTAAAAAGAGTACTGCGTTGCCATCCTTGGTCACGTGGTGGCTATGATCCTGTACTCCCCAACAACGAGAATCATTGATGGATATACGACGTATTGTTTTATATATGGCGCTTGCGCTAGTTAGTTTATCACTTTGGAATGCCTGGCAACTAGATTATCCTCCTCAGCCAGCGCCAACAGAAAAGGTGAGCGGCCAAGAGCAGAGTGGACAACCTTTGCTTCCGCAAGTTACACCATCCAATACGTCCACCTCAACGCCCATCAACCCTGTTGCGGAACAAACTAAAAACAGTAATGTACCGCTAATCCAGGTTAAAACGGATGTTTTAGATGTGGCTATTGATCCGCAACAAGGTGATGTTGTTTCCGGGCAGCTCCTTGATTATCCGCAAAGTGTAGATGAAAAGAATAAACCATTTCTTCTTTTACAAAATCAGGCAAATGAGCGTTATGTTGCAAACAGCAGCCTTTTTGTTGCTTCAGGACAGAACGTCCAAGCTCTTGATTTCAATTTTACGACAGCACAACAGAATTACGTAATGGCGCCCGACCAGCAGCAATTAACGGTAACTCTTAGTGGAACAAATAGTGAAGGACTCAATGTAAAAAAAGAGTTTATTTTTACTAAAGGCAGCTATCTTATCGATGTAAATTATAAAATTGTTAACAAGGGCAGCAATGAATGGACTGGATATTTGAATACCCAGTTATTACGCAGCTCACCCAAAGAAGATAAGTCAAGCGTATTTCATGTTGGCTCATATACTGGTGCTTCTTATTCAGAACCCGGAAAACACCGCTATCAAAAAGTAAGCTTTAGCGATATGAATAAAGCAAATCTGGATGTGGATAGTAAAGGCGGTTGGATTGCTATGCAACAACATTACTTTTTAAGCGCCTGGGTTCCTGCAGCAAATGCGAATAACAAGTTTTATACACGAGCTGCCAATGATGATTATACTATTGGTGCTGTGAGCAAGCCGATTACCCTTAAACCCGAAGAGCAAACAACTGTTGGTTCCAAATTGTATATTGGTCCAGAAATTACGAGCGTGTTAAAAGAGATTGCTCCATCACTGGATCTTACTGTTGATTATGGCATGTTATGGTTTTTATCTTCGTTATTATTTTCGTTGATGAAAACAATTTATAATTTCATTGGCAACTGGGGTTGGTCTATCGTATTAGTTACTGTATTGATTAAACTGGCATTTTACCGCTTATCAGCGGCCAGCTATAAATCAATGGCTGGTATGCGTAAATTGCAACCCAAATTGCAAGCGCTACGTGAGCGTTATGGCGATGATAAAGCTAAAATCAGCCAAGCGACTATGGAATTGTACAGGCAGGAAAAGGTAAATCCTTTAGGCGGTTGTTTGCCTATATTGATCCAAATTCCAGTATTTATTGCTCTATATTGGGTTCTATTGGAAAGTGTTGAGCTAAGACAAGCTCCATTTATCTTTTGGATTAAAGATTTGGCCTCACCTGATCCTTATCATGTATTGCCAATAATCATGGGGGCTACCATGCTGATTCAACAAAAATTGAATCCTGCGCCTCCAGATCCAATGCAAGCAAAAGTGATGATGTTTTTACCGGTGTTATTTACTGCTTTATTCTGGAATTTCCCAGCCGGTTTGGTTCTGTATTGGATAGTGAATAATACCTTGTCCATATTGCAACAATGGTACATTACACGTAAATATTCAGATGAAAAACCAGCCAAAAAACTTGTTCCAGCTAAATAAATGACTACAGAAACTATCGTAGCTATAGCTACCCCACCTGGAAGAGGTGGGGTAGGAATAATCCGATTATCCGGTCCAGAAGCATACTCTATTGCCTTTTCTCTCAATGGTAACAAATCATTACCACCACGCATGGCTACTTTTTGCTCCTTTTATTCATTTTGCAACAATGAGCACGCCCAGCAACTTGATACTCTGATTGATCAAGGGATAATGATTTATTTTAAAGCGCCTCACTCTTTTACTGGGGAAGATGTTGTTGAGATTCAAGCGCACGGCTCGCCTGTTGTGCTTGATATGCTGACTAAAGTATGTATTCATTTAGGGGCTCGCTTGGCACGGCCAGGGGAGTTTTCCGAGCGTGCGTTTATAAATGATAAAATTGATTTAACTCAAGCTGAAGCTATTGCTGATTTAATTCAAGCCAGTTCGCAAACCGCTGCGCGAATGGCGTTAAAGTCATTACAGGGTGAATTCTCAAATAAAATAAATAAGTTAAATGAAAAGATTATTTACTTGCGTTTATATGTTGAAGCAGCAATAGATTTTCCAGAAGAAGAAATTGATTTCCTTAATGACGGTAAAGTCGCGCATTTGCTACACGATATTTTAACTGAATTAGATGAAATCCGTTCCCAAGCCAATCAAGGAGTTATTTTACGTGAGGGATTGTCTGTAGTGATTGCTGGAAGACCTAATGCAGGCAAATCAACGTTAATTAATTGTTTGGCGGGACGCGATGTGGCTATAGTTACTGAGATTGCTGGCACCACTCGTGATATTATGCGCGAACATATTTTATTGGATGACATCCCCCTCCACATTATTGATACTGCCGGTTTACGTGAGTCTGATGATATTGTCGAAAAGGAAGGGATTAAAAGAGCCTGGCAAGAATTGAAAAAGGCTGATTGTGTTTTACTGGTCGTTGATGTAAATGATCTGGAACACCATCATTATTTAACTAAGGAAATTAGAACCGCCTTGCCAGCGGAAGTTCCGATTATTACTGTCTTCAATAAAATTGACACCTTAGGTCACCGTGCTCACACAAACAATCATGATATCTATCTTTCTGCAAAATCAGGTGAAGGAATTGATGGCTTAAAGCAAGTAATAAAACACGTTGTAGGCTATCAACCTAACGAAGGAAATTTTCTTGCCAGAAGACGGCATTTGCAGGCATTGGATGAAGCAAAAAAATTACTTTCGACAGGCCAGCAACAATTGGCAGAGCATCGTGCTGGAGAGTTACTGGCAGAAGACTTGCGTCTGGCACATCAAAGTCTATGCGAAATAACAGGCGAGTTTAGTTCGGATGACTTATTAGGACGCATCTTTTCCAGCTTTTGTATTGGCAAATAAATTGATTGATAGGCTGTTTAATTTTGCTGGACACAAACCGCCGCATTATTAAGTTTTTTATTCTCACTTTTTCACCCCAAAGTGATCTTTACAGCTATAAACACTTTCTTTACTGTTTTGAAACATTATGTTAAAAAAACAAACAGAAATATCTTGTCAAAACCATTGTCCAATGATAACGTATAAGTCTTACTGTCTATTTTTTGTGAGGTGGTCATGGCTCATTCAAAACATAATGCGGATCTTAGTAACGATAAGAACTCGTTTTTTATGCAACTTAATAAGAATGAGCTTAAGACTGTAGAGGATATTGAACGTCGTGCTGATAAGCTCGGTTATCCTTTTATTTTAGAAAATCAAAAATCTCTTGAAGCTGAATTCACCCAAATGTTTGCAGTGCTGCAAAAGCGAAAAAAAGAAGATAATGAAGCTTTTTGGATGTACTGTTACTATTGCGCTACCCTGTTAGAGACCTTCCATAAAGCATATTCTCAGTACAGTAAAGAAGAAGATTATAAAAAAATAAAGCAACAAATTAAGAACCGATTGTTAAAAAAGGTACAAGAGGATGCCAAAGCAGAGGAAGAGTTCATCGAATCACTGAAAAACAGTTTTCTTAACAGTTTTCATAATTTGATGAATGCACCATTACATCTGTCCCAGATTCGTGATTATGTGGCTTATGCTAACTTATGTCGTGTATATTGGGTATTTTGCCGTTTAACTTTAGTATCGGGTTTATCTTTTGCAAAAGATATGCACCTTATTGAGCATCTGGATTCAATTTTAGGTACACACACGGATGTCGGTCAAATAATTGATTTTCTTAATGCACCCAATGGAGTACTTAAATATTTTAGTGTGGGTTTATTTTTAATGCGTTTTGCAATTGATGCAGGCTACTTGGTTGAACATACTTGTTTTCCTACCGAGGAGGAAGAAAAGAATGGAACTACGGCCTATGAGCGATTTAAATTTGAACTTTATAAACGCCACTGTAATTTTGCCAATGACCTGGTATGGGCTACAATAAATTTCCTAACAAATTTTAATCATATTACCCATATACCCGATCCAACAGCCGGAGTAATAACCTGCGTCTTTTTGGGTTTTGACGTGTGTATGACCCTGTATAAATGTCATCTGGCCAAGCAGGAATATCTGGCTAAAAAGGCACAATATGAGCAAGAAATGGAAGATTACCTGAATCATCCAGAAAAATTTCCTGGTATGACTGATAAGCAAAGATTAGCTCATGCATCAATGCTCCAACAACAACTTAAAGAATTGGAAATTAACTGGCGTACTAAAGAAAGCACTTTTTATTTTGTTGCTGCCGCAGCCACCTTGCTGATGATGGGATTCGGTGCTTCATTACTATTTACTGGCCCAGGAATAGCTGTTGCTTGTTTCTTTGTTTGTACTTTTGCGGTAGCTATGTATCTTTCTTCTGATGCGTATTCGAAATACCAAGAGAAAAGCATTCGCTTAGAGGAAGCTACCGATAAAGAATATGCTGCGGCACTAATAGAATACGAAGCGGCACGTAATGATTTTATCTTCACGATGATAAAAAATACGGTAATGCCTACACTTTTAATTGCTGCCTATGCAACATGTTGGCCGGCAGCAATCGCTTTAACTGTATTGTATATTGGTTATGAAATTTACCATGCCTATGATCAGCATAATAGTAAGAAAGAGGCTGCTAAGCTGGCTTTGGATGGACCTAATGAAGAAGATATAGAAGCTATACCACTTCTTCTAGATGAAGTTCAGACGGACAATGTAGACGGAGCTTCGTGTCTTTGCTAATAAGCGCTCTATGAAGAAAATGCTCAGGCCTGGTTGAGGTGATGCAACCCAGAGATCTCCACGTTGTAGTACAATGTTTCGATGGGAGATCCCCGGTTGCATTTGGATGGCAGGGAATCATAATATCTGCACTAAAGCGCTCGTCCTTGCGGATAAGCTGTGGAGCTTAGGTGCAGATTGCTCAAGAGACAGGTGGATTTACCCTGATTAAATGGATTTATTTTTTATTGCTAAAGCCTTTTCATACAATTCATTTTTATTCCCACTGCTCAATTTGCAAGCGATTGCTACCGCCTGCTTGAGTGGTAGTTCATCTAATAATACGTTTAGAAGTTTTTCGTAGGCTTCAGGTTCATTCGAAACAGGTCGCGGAGGAATTAATAATACAAACTCCCCTTTTACATGTCCCGGATCTGCCAAAAGCCAATTTTTGACTTCAAGTACAGTGCCAGTAATAATGCGTTCAAAAGTTTTGGTTAATTCTTTTGCCAAGACCATCTCACACGTCTGTCCATAAATTTCGCCAAGGTCATCCAGGCACTCCAGAATGCGATGCGTTGATTCATAAAAAATCAAAGTGTGCGGTTCTGTACGCAAGGCATCGAGTTTAATTTTTCGGGCATGCTGTTTTGCTGGGAGGAATCCTAAAAATAAAAAGGAATCGCAAGGAATGCCCGCAGCACAAAGAGCAGTAATTAATGCACAAGCTCCGGGAACAGGAGTAACCGGAATTTGCTGCTGACGGGCCAATTTTACCAATAAAAAACCTGGGTCGCTAATTAATGGAGTTCCGGCATCACTGATTAAGGCGATGGATTTTCCTGTTAAGAGTTGGTCAATAAAATGTTTGCTTTTATCATTTTCATTATGTGCGTGGAGTGATTCAAGATTATTTTTAATTCCTAAAGAACTCAGTAACGGTGCCGAATGACGCGTATCTTCAGCTAAAATGATATCAACAGACTTGAGAACCTCTAATGCTCTAAACGTAATATCCTCACGGTTTCCTATGGGAGTTGCAACAATATAAAGCGTACCAATGCCTGTTGCTAGTGAGTTAGTCATGGTTTATCCTCTTGCGTTATTGCTTATTCAATTCTTGAAAAACATGTTAATAAAAATTCGCGTATTTTTTTTACTGACATCTACTTTTTTTCTTTGCCAGTGTACTACCGCAGTGAATCCTCCAGAAATGGCAGCGCCAGTGCCTGCATCTAAGGTAGAAAAGAAAAAAATAGCGAGTCCTTATTCCAAATCTACTGCAAATTACCTTATGCAGGCTAAAAATCAAGAAGGCATTGATAAGCAACAATCGTTACTCTCGGCCGCGGGACGTTTGATTTCAGACGGTCAATGGCGACAAGGTGCTGCTATTTTAGCACAGACTTCTGACTTAACACCGGTACTTAATGATGAAAAAAATCTTTTACTAGCCCAAATTGATCTCATTCGTGACCGACCCAATATGGCACGGAACAAATTAGTTAGTATAAAGGAACGTGAAGCATTTTCTGCATACCAAAAGATCCAGTTTCATGAACTTTTGGCACAAGCCTATCGTGGCGAAGGTAAGTCATTGGAGTCGATTAATGAGCGGATAGAACTTGAGACTTTGTTGGCCGATGAAGAGAGTCAAGATAATAATAGGCGCGCCCTGTGGTTAACTCTAACGCGGATGTCACAAACAGAATTAAATTCATTGGCTGCTAAAGCATCAAGCCAATCTGTTTTACAAGGCTGGATTGGGCTGGCATTGATTTCTCGCAAGTATCGAGATAACCCAAAATCTTTGCTCGCTGCTTTAGAGCAGTGGCAATCTCAGTACAGTAACCACCCTGCAGGTCATATTTTGCCTAATCCACTGGACTCGATTGCAAATAAAATACGTGCTCAACCGAAACAGGTTGCTCTTTTGTTACCTGTAAGTGGTTCTTTGCAAGGACCGGGTTCTGCTGTACGTGATGGGTTTATGGCGGCATATAACAAAAACAGTGAACAATCGATGCAGGTGAAAACTTATGATACCAATAAAGGCAATGTTGCTTCTTTGTATCAAAAAGCAATTGATGATGGCGCTGATTATATTGTAGGCCCTTTAACCAAATCACAAGTAGCCACAGTTGCAGCCTTACCACATCCTGTCCCCACTCTGTTATTAAATGATGCAGATACCAATATTCAGGAAAATTCTTATTTATTCGGACTTTCTCCCGCTAATGAAGCAACCCAGGTGGCAATCAGAGCAAAAGATAAGGGATATAGTCGAGCATTAATTATTGCACCTGCAAATGAATGGGGAAAAGAGATAACCAAAGCGTTTACGCAACAATGGCAAAAAAATGGTGGACGAGTTGTTGATACTTTTTTATATGGTTCTAATGATGATTTGAATAAAAAAATGAAGGATTTTCTGCAAATCAGCAACAGCCAGCAGCGTGAAAAAAAATTAAGGGAGTTATTAGGGTATAAAATTCAGCCAATTATTAGTCGCAGACAAGATTTTGATATGATATTTCTACTGGCCTATCCGTCAAAGGCCCGTCAGATTATGCCTTTACTAAATTATTATTACGCAGGAGACGTTCCTGTATATGCTACAGCCAGTGTCTATGGTGGAAGCGCTAACCCACTGAAAGATAAAGATCTTGATGGAGTTATTTTCTGTGATATTCCCTGGGTTTTCTCGCATCAGGCAGGAACTCGCAATTGGCCTGAACAATTTAACAGTTACAATCGATTGTATGCTTTAGGAATAGACAGTTATACTTTGGCCACCCAATTGAATCAATTGATGCTATTTCCTGCGGATCGGTCGCATAATGGGGATGGTATTTTATACCTCAAGCCATCTCAACAGGTTGCACGTATTTTGGAGTGGGGGCAGTTCAAACAAGGCCTCGTGCATTCCTTGGGTGAGACGGTGTAATTGATGACCTATGAGAAAGGCCGTATTGCTGAAGAAAAAGCTTTAGCATATTTAAAAAAGCAAGGTCTTGAGTTCATAACGCAAAATTACAATTGCCGCTTGGGTGAAATTGATTTAATTATGCGTGACAAGGAACAGTTGGTTTTTATAGAGGTACGTTCGCGCGTTTCTACCCAGTTTGGTGGTGGCATTGCAAGCGTTACTTATACAAAAAAACAAAAAATACTCAAAGCAGCGACTTATTATCTGCTGGAACATCGAAAGTATGACCAATTAGCTCTTCGTTTTGATGTTGTAAGTATTGATGGAAAATCAGCATCCATTAATTGGATAAAAGATGCATTTGGAACGGATTATTAATTAAATGTAGCCTGGGTAGCGAAGTGGAACCCGGGAGTTTTATCATCTGAACAATAACCAGGGTTCCGCTTCGCTTCACCCAGGCTACAAAGAAAGTACAAGATAGAGGTTTAATATGATGGGACAAATGGAAGAACGAGTAAGACATCTGTTTGGGGTAAATATAGAAACCAAAATAGCACTTGCTGATTCTTTATCTGATTCAATCGCCAAAGCCGGGCAACGTTTAGTGAATTGTTTGCTTGCCGATGGCAAAATATTATTGTGTGGTAATGGAGGGTCAAGTGCCAATTGCATGCACTTTGCAAGCGCCATGTTGAATCAATTTGAAGTTGAACGCCCGGCTCTTCCGGTAATTAATTTAAGTACTGATGCGAGCAGTTTAAGTTATTCTGCAAATGATAATCATTATAACCAGGTTTTTGCGCGCCAAATTCAGGCTTTAGGACAAGAAAACGATGTGCTGCTTTTATTAACTACCTCAGGTAACTCCGACAGTATGTTATACGCGCTTCATGCCGCTAATGAACGTGGGATGGACACCGTAGCCTTAAGCGGACGTGATGGAGGAGTGCTAGCAAATCATTTGGGCCCAGAAGATATTGAGCTTCGCGTTGTGTCAGATAATTCAGCACGAATTAGAGAAATGCACTTGTTCATCTTACACTGCTTTTGTGATTTAATTGACCAGTCATTATTTGGTCAGGTGTTGGGGTAAAAAATGAGTTTCAAATTAAAATCAATCGCTTTTCTTTTAGTAACCACCTTGCTGACAGGATGTGTTGCTGCTGTTGTAACTGGAGCTGTTGCTGGCATGGTTTATGACCGACGCGGTGTCATTACCATGGAGGCTGATGCGCGATTATTTCATGTGATTCATAAGGCCATAGTAACAAATCGGCAGTTTAGTGATTCGCGAGTTATTGTGACTAGTTTTAATCGTGCGGTTTTACTTGTAGGCCAAACACCAACAGCTTCTTTACGTGATTTAGCCGAAAAAATAGCCCGAAGTGCTCCAGGTGCACATCGAGTTTATAATGAAATATCAGTTGGTTATCCTATACCGCTTACAGAGCGCTCTAAAGACAGTTTGATAACCAGTCAAGTCCGCAGCAGAATGTTGGCTAAAAAGGGACTTGAGTCCGGATCAATTCGTATTGTGACAGAAAATAAAGTAGTTTATCTCATGGGTATCGTTAACGCACAGCAAGCAGCTCTTGCAGTCGATGCGGCGCGGCGAGTTAATGGTGTGAATAAAGTAGTTAAAATTTTTCAGTATATTCACTAAATGAAATGTTAAAACAAGGATGTTTTGCAGTATTACTTGCTAGTGTTCTATTCTGTTTATATGGCTGTGTAGGCGGCATATGGACTGGCGCTACTATGGTCTACGACAGACATAATGTGTATAAGAAACTGGATGATTACAGCTTAAATATAAAAGTGAATAATGCGATAACTGTCGATAACAAATTCAAAAATAATGGATGTGTTATCGATATCGCCGTGTTCAATGGTGATATTTTAGTCTCCGGACACGTTCCCACGGCTGAAATGAAAGAGAAATTGAGTCAACGATTAGCTAAGGTAAAAGGTTACAGGCGTTTATTTAATCAAGTACAGGTTCGCACTGAAGAGTCCAATTTGATGCTAGATAGCTGGATAACGGCGAAAATTCGCGGGCAAATGTTTGCTGATGATTCGATTGATCCTAATGCATTCAAAATTGTTACTTCAGATCAAGTGGTGTATTTGATGGGAGATGTCCATAAGGAACAAGCTGAAAAAGTAATTAATATGGCAAGAGAAACCAGCGATGTTGTACGTGTGGTAAAAATGCTCAAATATTTTACTTATCAGGATAATTCTGTAGGGTAATCCTAAAAAGAGCGCTTGATTAAAATATCACATACAACCAACCGCCCTTTTTAGGATGTATGTATATTAATGGAAATGCCCCTTATCAGGTCGCTTACGCATTTTCCTTAATTTAAGTTGGCGTAATAATCCCGTGGAGCCGGTTAACTCTTCTTCACTTATATCGTTACCTTGATTACAAGGGTGGGATCTAAAGTGTTGTCGATATTCTAGATGATGTTTGTTATGTTTATGATGTAACCCATCGCTATAACGAGCGAGCATTTTTTGCTGCAGGCTGGCTGCAGTACGTTGGATCTTATCAGGCATGTTCTTTCCTTTTGCGAGGTTAATAAACACTACTTATTACCCGAGTTGCGATAATAAGCTCCACACTTTAATTATAGACGTTAAAATCTAGTGTAATTGGCTTCCGCAGGAAAACTATAAAGGAGAAAATGGATGAATTATTTACATACGATGGTACGAATTTCAAATTTAGAGGAGTCTCTGGATTTTTATTGCAATAAACTGGGCCTGGTTGAAGTCAAACGCACGGAGCATCAGAAAGGCCGATATACTTTGATATATCTAGCATCAACAGATGATTTAGAGCACACAACCCATGCAAATACACCCTTGCTTGAGCTTACTTACAATTGGGATCCCGAAGACTATCAAGAGGGGCGAAATTTTGGTCATTTAGCATACCGGGTGGATGATATCTACGCGACATGTCAACGATTAAAAAATGCAGGGGTAGTAATTAACCGACCACCTAGAGATGGGCATATGGCGTTTATTCGTTCGCCAGATAATATTTCCATCGAGTTGTTGCAAAAAGGTGACCCACTGCCAATACAAGAACCCTGGGTATCAGAGCCGAATGTAGGTCATTGGTAATTAGAAATTTTGTTGGATACAAGACAGGACCGTATATTAGGGAAGGCTCAACTTACCGCCAGACGCAGTGACATTTGCTGGGTATAAAACATAAACCATTGTAGTCTATAATTTAATCATTAAGATTAATTGGTGGTCAATTATGGCTTTAACGATTTATACTTGGAACCATAGTACGAAGGAGTATTCAAAAGGATTGAAAAGAGTAATTGGGCCGAAGTTTTTCGGAGGAAATATGGGACATACTTCGATAGAGTTAACTTGGCCTTCTGATGAAAAAGGAGATAGTCTCGCTACAAAATACGGTAGTATTGATGGAGTCACTATCAGTAAACGAACAGAAATTATTTCTGAAAAACAGGGCGACAGCTATCAACCAAAAGAACAAGTGGTATATTTTGCCTATTTTAGCTGGTGGCCAGGGTATACGAATGGACATCATATCAATAGGTTTCTTGATGATCGAAAATCAGAATGGGAGAATGATCCTGAGGGAAAATTAGAAGCGGAACAAATATTAAAATTATATGGTTCGGAAGAACAACCCATATCTACGAAAACTACAGTCAAAGGATATCTCATATCAAGAAAAGAAGTGACTAAAATAAAAGAACTCGAGCACCCGTCTCTGCTACAGGGCAGACAACTTGAAGATGATCCTGCCTATCAACAATTGAATCAAAAAAAAGTAAATTTAGAAGATGAGCAAAAAATGCTCATGGAGAAACGGGATGAATTTATGAATGAGCTAGAGTCAGCGAGGAAGGAAGGAAGAGAACCCGATTTACAACTTGATTTTACAAAAGAAGACGGAGATCGTGTTGATAGTCTCATGATAGAGTTAAAGTTAGCAACGAAACAACTTGAGGCATGTAAAGAAGATTTTGCTGAGCGGCATAGATCTGTGGGGAAAGAACCAGATGGTGTAATAGAACTCCCAATGGATTATGATAGCCAGCAACCGACGCATAGTTTAGATACAGAACGTGTGCTCGCGCGAATGGTTGCACTATCTAGAAGCAAAAAAGAGTACAATATCCGAACCTTCAATTGCTCAACAGCAGTACATCAAGTGATTGAGTCAGGGCTAAGTGATGAGTTGAAAGAAAAGATAAAGAATGATGGTTTTGATATCAGTATAATATCCAAACCACCCATCGCAAGTCCCACAAGTGTCTATAAATCGAGTACAAAACTAAAAGAGGAATTGTTTAAGCTAAATTTACTATCTGTAGACGTCGAGCAAGAGGACGCAGATAGTCAAATACTTAAAGTGAAATAATTTTAGTAATCACTGAGTGCCCATTCACTGATTGGCTGTATTTGGCTCACTTTGTATGAAAATAAAACTTCGTAAGTCTTACATCTTATTGGATGCCGCTCTTTAAATTAGCGTGGTGATTGTGCATTTCGTCGTAAATTTTAACCGCCATCAAAGATTCAAGTATATCCTCTGAACAGTTATTAACTTTATTGCTTAGATCAGGCATTGCTTATTCATACGCGTTGATTTATAATTCGCGCGGTGAAACTTAGGTGAATATGTGAACAAACAACTAAGTAAGCGCGGAATTGTACGACTATGGTTTGTACAGCTAAGCGTTACATTGGTCTTTGCAGCTTTATGCGCACTAGTATATGGTACTAATGCAGGAAGTTCAGCATTGCTTGGTGGTATGGTTTGTATCGTTCCAAATGCATATTTTGCTAGGAAACTATTTAAGTATCAGGGTGCGCGTTCAGCCAAACAGATAGTAAATAGCTTCTATAAAGGCGAAGCATTAAAGATAGTTATATCCATATTCCTGTTCACTGCGGTGTTTTTGCTATTTAAAATCACACCGTTAGCGTTTTTTGCGTCGTATATTATGATACTGATGACGCATTGGTTTGCCCCGTTGATTATTGTAAATAAACAGAATAGGCCTGAAAGTGACTGAAATGGTATCTAGCACAAACTACATTAAGCATCATTTAACGTATCTTACTTATAACGTTAGTGATATGAAATTGGGTTCGGGTGGTTTCTGGACATTGAATCTTGACACTTTATTTTTCTCAATCGTTTTAGGAATAGTTGTTTGCGGATTAATGTATTTTGGTGCACGCAAAGTGACTACCGGCATTCCGGGTAAGTTACAGAACTTTGCTGAAATCATGCTTCAATTTGCAGATAATCAGGTTAAAGACTGCTTCCATGGCAAAAACAACCTAATTGGGCCATTGGCATTAACCATTTTTCTATGGGTATTCCTGATGAACTTCATGGATATTTTACCTGTAGATATATTACCTGCTCTCGCGCAAACCGGAGGCATCCACTACCTTAAAGTCGTGCCAACAAACGATTTAAACTTAACCTTTGGTTTATCACTTTCTGTATTTATTCTGATTATTTTTTACAGCATTAAGATAAAAGGTGTGAAAAAGTTTATCAAAGAGTTGACTTTACAGCCTTTTAATCATCCTGGATTTATACCTTTTAACTTACTGCTCGAAGTGGTTGGTCTCGTTGCTAAACCAATTTCACTGGCATTACGTTTATTTGGTAACTTATATGCAGGCGAATTGATATTCATATTGATCGCGCTGTTAACCTTAAATGCTGCAACTTCATCAACACTGGCTACTGCGACTTTAGGCTCAGCACAATTTATTTTGGCGCTGGCGTGGTCAATATTCCATATATTGGTGATAACATTGCAAGCATTTATTTTCATGGTGCTAACGATTGTGTATCTTAGTTTGGCACACGAAGATCATTAACCGATTTAATTTTCATCCATTGTAAAGGGGATAAATATGCAAGCCGCTAGTTTAATAGCACAAATTCAGAGTATGACCGTTGTTGCGGTTGCCTTGTTAATTGGTTTGGGTGCATTGGGCACAGCGATAGGATTTGGTTTGCTTGGTGGCAAATTCCTTGAAGGCTCAGCTCGTCAACCAGAAATGGTTCCAATGTTACAAGTAAAAATGTTCATCGTTGCTGGTCTATTAGACGCCGTAACCATGATTGGAGTGGGTATCGCATTGTTCTTTACTTTCGCAAACCCTTTCCTTAGCAACCTGGGTTCTTGATAACACATAATCAGGGCGCCAGGCGCCCTAATTGTTACAGGAGATAAACAGTGGAAATTAATTTAACATTAATTGTACAAATGCTCGTTTTTGCAGCGTTTGTTTTGTTTACCATGAAGTTAGTATGGCCTCCATTAGCAAAGGCAATGGAAGAACGACAAGACAAAATTGCTGATGGTTTAGCTGCTGCAGAACGTGGTCGAAAAGAATTAGAACTAGCTCAGCATCGCGTAAAGGATGAATTAAAACAAGCTAAGGTTCAATCAGCAGACATCATTGAAAAAGCGAATAAGCGTGCTGCGCAAATCATTGAAGAAGCAAAAGAAGCTGCGAAGCATGAAGCGCAAATGCAAGTGAAATTGGCACAAGAGCAATTACTGCAACAAGTCA
Organism: Legionella qingyii; assembly: GCF_003990155.1. NCBI lineage: Bacteria > Pseudomonadati > Pseudomonadota > Gammaproteobacteria > Legionellales > Legionellaceae > Legionella > Legionella qingyii. The sequence continues at coordinate 28,957 of NZ_RZGX01000009.1, read as the reverse complement.
ATCACGCAAAAGATGAATTGCGTAAACAGGTTGCAAACTTGGCAATAACTGGTGCTGAGAAAATTTTGAAGCGCGAAATTGATGCCAAGGTAAATACTGCCTTATTAGATAACTTGATAGAAGAGATTTAAAATGTCTGATAGTACCACCATAGCCAGACCCTATGCTAAAGCAATATTTGAATATGCTTTAGGGGAAAAAAAATTAGCTGAGTGGTCAGCACATTTGAAAAATCTTGCACAAGCTGTGCTGATGCCTGAAGCTGAAAAGTTTATTGCTAATCCAGCAACTACTGTCGCGCAGCATATCGAGTTGTTGCATGCAGCAATCGATGCAAAGTCAAATGAAAATAAGGCATTAAACAATTTAATTACCTTGTTGGCTACAAATAAAAGATTGATACTGCTACCAGATATTTGTGCACTCTATGAAGCACATCGTGCAGAGCAAGAGAAAACTCTGTGTGTTGATGTAAGCAGTTTTTCTGATTTATCAAATGCGCAACAACAGCGATTAATCGAATCATTAAGTCAGCGCTTACAGCGCAAGGTCTCGTTAAAAATCAGTATTGATCCTTCCTTGCTTGGTGGAGCAATAATTCGAGCGGGCGATTTAGTTATAGATGGTTCAGTTCGTGGCAAGCTTAACAAGCTCAGTACAGAATTGGCCGCATAATTTAGAGGATAGTTTCCATGTCAGAACAAGTAGCGTTAAATCCTTCTGAAATCAGTGAATTAATCAGAAAGAAAATAGAACACTTTAGTGTAGTATCTGAGTCACGCAATGAAGGTACTATTGTCAGTTTGAAAGACGGTGTTGTGAGCTTGCATGGCCTTGAAGATGCAATGGCTGGTGAAATGATTGAATTTCCAGGCGGAATTTATGGTCTGGCTCTTAACCTTGAAAGAGACTCGGTAGGCGCGGTTGTTCTTGGTGATTATTCTACTTTAGCTGAAGGTCAAAAAGGTAAATGTACTGGCCGTATTCTTGAAGTTCCAGTTGGGAAAGGACTTTTAGGCCGGGTTGTTGATGCTTTAGGTAATCCAATTGATGGTAAAGGCCCAATCGATGCAGCAGGCATGGCTCCCATTGAAAAAGTTGCTCCTGGTGTTATTGCACGTAAATCAGTAGACCAACCAGTACAAACAGGATTAAAAGCAATCGACGCAATGATTCCAGTTGGACGTGGACAGCGTGAGCTCATCATTGGTGACCGTCAAACAGGAAAAACAGCAATCGCAATTGATGCGATTATTAACCAGAAAGGCACGGGTGTTAAGTGTGTTTATGTAGCAGTCGGACAAAAAGCTTCATCTGTGGCAGCAATAGTACGTAAGCTTGAAGAGCATGGTGCTTTAGAACATACCATCGTCGTAGTTGCCGGTGCATCTGACTCAGCTGCATTACAATTCATCGCACCCTATGCCGGATGCACCATGGGTGAATACTTCATGGAGCGCGGTGAAGATGCATTAATCGTATATGATGACTTAACTAAACAGGCTTGGGCTTATCGACAAATTTCATTATTATTAAGAAGACCACCTGGCCGTGAAGCATATCCTGGTGATATTTTCTATTTGCATTCACGCTTGCTAGAAAGAGCAGCACGAATCAATGCTGATGAAGTAGAAAAATTAACTAATGGCGAAGTTAAAGGAAAAACAGGATCATTGACTGCCTTACCGATTATTGAAACACAAGCTGGTGACGTATCAGCATTCGTTCCAACTAACGTAATTTCGATTACTGACGGTCAGATTTTCCTTGATGTTGATTTATTTAACTCAGGTGTAAGACCAGCGATTAACTCCGGTCTTTCTGTATCACGGGTTGGTGGTGCTGCACAAACAAAAATCATGAAAAAGCTGGGTGGTGGTACTCGTTTGGCACTGGCTCAATTCCGCGAATTGGAAGCGTTCTCTCAATTTGCTTCAGACCTTGATGATGCAACTCGTAAACAGTTAGAGCGCGGTCAGCGCATTACTGAGTTGATGAAACAAAAACAATATTCTCCATTATCTGTTGCAGAAATGGGTACGGCATTGTTTGTTGTTGAAAAAGGTTATTTGGATGATGTACCGGTAAGTGAAGTTGCTGCATTTGAAGCGTCATTGCATGACTATATGCGTACCTCACATCCTGATCTACTACAACTGATCAATGAAGCGGGCGCTTACGATAATGACATTGAAGCAAAATTGAAAAAAGCTGTAGAGGACTTTAAACGTACGGCAAGTTGGTAAGTCAATTTAAGGCGAAGTGATATTATGGCTGGAGCAAAAGAAATCCGTTCGAAAATTTCGAGTATTAATAAGACCCGAAAGATTACTCGTGCGATGGAAATGGTGGCAGCAAGCAAAATGCGTAAAACTCAGGAAAGAATGCGCGCATCTAAACCTTATGCCAGTAAGATCTACGGTGTAGTAAAACATATTGCTCGTGCTCATTCAGAGTACAGACATCCGTTTATGACCCATCGCGAGGTTAACCGTATTGGTCTAATCGTTGTCACTACAGATCGCGGTCTATGCGGTGGTTTAAACGTAAACTTGCTGCGAGAGACAATTCGCACTATTCGTAACTGGAAAGAGCAAGGCAAAGAGGTTGATATTGCTGTTATCGGCCGTAAGGGACAAGCATTTTTTAAACGCGTTGGCAGTAATGTTCTTGGCTCAAAAGACCATCTAGGTGATACGCCAAGTATAAAAGACCTTATCGGTATCGTTAAAGTCATGCTTGATGCGTTTAATAATGGCACCATCGATGCATTGCACGTTGTATATAACGAATTTGTTAACACCATGACTCAGAAGCCTATGGTGAAACAATTACTACCATTGCCAAAATCAGAAGAAGACAGCACAACAATGGGGCATCATTGGGACTACATCTACGAACCTGATGCTAAGGAATTGCTGGATAATCTTTTAGAACGTTATATCGAATTGCAGATTTACCAAGCAGTAGTTGAAAATATTGCTTGTGAACAAGCGGCTAAAATGATTGCAATGAAAAATGCAACTGATAATGCCGGTGATTTGATTAAAGAATTTCAATTGGCTTATAACAAAGCTCGACAAGCTGCAATTACTCAAGAGTTAGCAGAGATTGTCGGTGGCGCAGCCGCTTTATAAGAGGGTATAAAATGAGCTTAGGAACTGTAGTAGAAATTATTGGCGCGGTTGTGGATGTGGAATTCCCCCGTGATAATGTCCCTAAAATCAATGATGCATTGAAACTTGTTGATGGTGATTTGGTTTTCGAAGTACAGCAACAGCTGGGTGATGGTGTAGTTCGTACTATTGCAATGGGAACAACCGAAGGACTTAAGCGTGGTTTAAAAGCTGAAAATACAGCTAATCCTATTCAAGTACCTGTTGGTAAAAAAACCCTGGGTCGAATTATGGATGTTTTGGGTCGTCCTGTTGATGATGCAGGCCCAATCGGTGCAGAAGAGCATTGGTCTATTCATCGCAAGCCACCAAGTTACGAAGAACAAGCAGGCAGTCAAGAATTGCTTGAGACCGGTATTAAAGTTATTGACTTGCTCTGTCCTTTTGCTAAAGGGGGTAAAGTCGGACTGTTCGGTGGTGCCGGTGTGGGCAAGACTGTGAATATGATGGAGTTAATTCGAAACATCGCGATTGAGCATAGCGGATACTCTGTATTTGCGGGTGTTGGTGAGCGTACTCGTGAAGGAAATGACTTCTATCATGAAATGAAAGACTCAAATGTATTGGATAAAGTATCATTGGTTTATGGCCAAATGAATGAGCCACCAGGTAACCGTTTACGAGTTGCATTAACTGGCTTGACCATGGCTGAAAAATTCCGTGATGAAGGCCGTGACGTATTACTATTCATTGACAATATCTATCGATATACCTTGGCAGGGGTTGAAGTATCAGCTCTGTTAGGTCGTATGCCCTCTGCTGTGGGTTATCAACCAACACTTGCTGAAGAAATGGGTATGTTGCAAGAACGTATTACTTCTACTAAGACTGGTTCTATTACTTCAATTCAAGCAGTATACGTACCTGCTGACGATTTAACTGACCCGTCACCAGCAACTACGTTTGCTCACTTGGATGCTACCGTTGTATTGTCGCGACAAATTGCTGAACTAGGAATCTATCCTGCGGTAGATCCTCTGGATTCTACTTCTCGACAATTAGATCCACTAATTGTTGGACAAGAGCACTACGATACAGCACGTCGTGTACAACAAACATTACAACGCTATAAAGAATTAAAAGACATTATTGCGATTCTTGGTATGGACGAATTATCTGAAGAAGATAAACGTGTTGTTACCCGTGCGCGTAAAATCCAAAGATTCTTATCTCAACCATTCTTCGTTGCTGAAGTATTTACTGGTTCTCCAGGAAAATACGTATCGTTAAAAGATACGATTAAAGGCTTCCAAGGTATTCTCGCCGGTGAATACGATGATTTACCTGAGCAGGCATTCTATATGGTTGGTAGCATTGAGGAAGCGGTTGCTAAAGCTAAGACCTTGTGAGGTAGGCAAATATGACTAGAACAACGCACTTAGATATTGTTAGTGCTGAACATGAAATATTCTCTGGTTTAGTAGAAATGGTAGTGGCTACAGGAGAATTAGGCGAAATAGGTATTACAGCCGGTCATGCACCTTTGCTTACAATTCTAAAGCCAGGCGAAGTGAGAATTACTTTGTCTGGTGGCCACCAAGAAATTTACTATGTTCAAGGTGGAATGCTGGAAATACAACCTAACTGTGTGACTATTCTTGCAGATGTGGTTGAACGAGCTGAGCATCTTGATGAAGCCGCTGTTCTGGCTGCTAAAGCTCAAGCTGAGGCGGCAATGGCGAGTAAAGGCGGTGAAATGGATTATTCTGTTGCTGCTGCCGAACTAGCTCGAGCTGTTGCACAAATTCGCGCTATTCAAAAAGTTAGAAAGTCAATTAAATAGTATCAACTCCAATCTTTAATGTTCCCCTCCCTTTTTGTGCAAGAGGGAGGCGATTTTTTAAATCGCTGTAAATATAACTGGTGAAATTAACCGAAGATTTTAATAAATATCGTTATTTGGTTTTGTCACTTTTGATGCTGGAACTCTCTTTAACAGTTTGGATATCAGAATATAAAACGACCTGATTTCGTCCATTATTTTTTGCGAAATATAGTGCCTTATCGGCTGCTTCAATGAGTTCAACCAGGGTGTGACCATGCTCCGGGTAGGAAGAAATTCCAATCGAAATGGTTATGGGGCCAACCTGTTGGGCGCCATATCTTATTTTTAACATGGATACCGAATTCCTGATGCTATCGGCACGCTCTTTAATAGATTTTGGATCTGCATTGAAGAATACGATGACAAATTCTTCCCCGCCGTATCTCGATGCCATATCTTCAATGCGTATATCATCCTGCAATACTTTGCCTACTTCTTTCAAAACAACGTCTCCAGCATCGTGCCCAAAAGTATCATTAATCCGTTTAAAATGGTCCAAATCTAGCATCAAAATTGAAAGAGGGAGTTTTGCACGTTCTGCTTGATGAAGTTGTTTAAATAGAAAGTCTTCTAAATAACGACGATTATACAAACCGGTTAATGGATCTCGGATTGATTGGTAGCGCAGATTTTCCCTTAGACGTACATTAGCATAGGCCAAAGCGATTAATTCCGAGAATGCAGTGATCAAGAGTAGATGATCATCAGAATACAATGTAGTGTCTTCTTGGTTCATCTCAAGAAATAACAATCCATAAATATCATTTTGCGCCATTAGAGGTACACAATGAGACGCTGTCGTTTGTTTATCAGCAATTTTAATATGATCACAAATTAAATCATGATGCGAAGGGCTTATTGTATGAATATGACCTAGGCGAATGGCCCAACAGTGTTCAGGCGTGAAACTGGCTTCTTGTGGGGTGGGATCACCCCAGGAGGCTACACTTTCAAAATAATTTTTTGACGGATGCAGCACATATAAATAACCATTTGCAAAATTAAGCGCGCGTTGACAATATTTGGTAACTACATTATTTAATTCTTCGAGTGTTCCACAAGCAAGTAATATGTCGCTCATTTCAACAAGCAGTGTAATTTGCTTATTTTTATCTTTTAATGCTTGCAGGCCCTTATTAAGGTTTGTATTTAAATCCTTTAGCTCGTCTTGCTCTTTCACCAATTTAGTAATATTACGAACAATATGTACCGCTCCTTTTACTTCATTATTTATATTGATAATGAGGCTTGAGCTGACCTCATAGACATTTCGTTCCTTATTGATCTCCAATTCGACGTTATTTACAAATTCCTCACCGTTTAGAGATTTTTCCCATAATTCCATATAGGGTCTATTTGAACCGGTTACATCAGCAAATGCTTCTTCAAGCGGCATTCCTATGGTAATTGATTTGGTGAATATGCGGCGAAACTCACGATGGTATGCTTCATTAAAGATTATAAATCGACATTCACTATTTACAGCAGCAATCATATCACTTGCACTTTCGAGAATGCTTTGTAATTGTATTTCAATATTTATTCTACGCCGCTCAGCTTTTAGACTGCTTGCCAACTCATAATTTCCTAATAGAAAAGCTGCAATTAAGCCAGTCAGGCTCACAATGCTGCCTATGATGATTATCAAACTAGATTTATGAGCGTTGCTTACTACAATTTGATTTCGCTCATTCAACAATACCATTTCAACTGCATTGATTTCGTCGCCAAGGCCTCTTACTTGATCTGATATTTCTTGTCCTTTATGAACTAAGATCAGGGCTTCCTGGGAACTTAAGCTATTGTGCATTTTGAATTGAATTACTTCATTTATTATTTTCAGTCTCTGATTCACTAAATCAATAAAGTGGGTAACACGTTCATGTTGCTGAGGATTATCTATGGTTAATTGCAGCAGGTCGTTGATTTGTTCAGATAGTTCTTTTGTCACGGTTTTGATGTATTCAAGGTACAGATTATCGTTGGTAATAAGATAGCCCCGTTGATGCGATTCAATATCAACTACAGTGTAAAGTACTTTGTCTGTAGCTTGAGTTACTTGATAACTACGGGTCACCCATTTATTAGACTCTACAAGATCTCGAACCTGTTTGTATGAATAAATGCTGATAATGAGTACCATAATAAACGCCGGTATGGAAATTACGTAAAGAATGTACTTACTTAGGCGAGAATTACTGTAAGTATCTAGGGAACGGCTTGAACTCGTCTTTTCATCCATTAGTTGAACTCCGTAGTCCTTTATTAGGATGCATATTAATACAATTATATATTATTTATTTTGTTTGCTGTGGATGGGAACGAAAATGAGGCATGGGTATGGGTCTAAAATGAATTTTTGTGTTATTTACAACAACTTATTCGAAATATGCTATGATAATACACAAGGTTATCCACAGGTGATCAGATATTTAAAAAACCAAAGATTTTAAAAAATAATTAATTATCAATTGGTTAAATTTATTATACTGCGTTGATTAGAAAAATATACAAAGTTATTCACAATGTATAGGTAGTTTATCTATCTACCAGAACATCCAATTTGTTGAAAATACTTTGCAACAAAGTATCCTAGTGGTTAAATAACGATATAAAACTCATGAATAAAGAAGCAATGAATCAAGTAACAGAACGAAAACCATTAACTGAATTTACCGAAAAGGCTTATCTTGATTATTCAATGTATGTCATTTTGGACAGAGCCTTACCACATATTGCAGATGGATTAAAACCTGTTCAGCGACGCATTATTTATGCAATGTCTGAACTGGGTTTGAAAGCAACCGCCAAATACAAAAAATCAGCACGTACCGTTGGGGATGTATTGGGTAAATTCCATCCACATGGTGACAGTGCCTGTTATGAAGCCATGGTATTAATGGCGCAGCCATTTTCGTACCGTTATCCCTTTGTCGATGGCCAAGGAAACTGGGGTTCTCCTGATGATCCTAAATCCTTTGCCGCAATGCGTTATACGGAAGCTCGGTTATCGCCTTATGCGGAAGTTTTACTTTCAGAGTTATTACAAGGTACGGTAGATTGGGTTGACAATTTTGATGGAACGCTACAAGAACCGGCATTATTACCAGCACGCTTGCCGAATATCTTATTAAATGGTGCAACAGGTATTGCTGTGGGTATGGCTTCAGATATTTTGCCCCATAATTTGACCGAGGTGGCTAATGCTTGTGTTCATTTATTGGATAATCCGCACGCAGATTTAACCGCAATGACCCAATATATCAAAGGCCCTGATTTTCCGACCGAAGCAGAAATCATTACTCCGCCACAAGCCATAGCGAGTATGTATGCGACAGGTAATGGTTCAATTAAAATGCGTGCTGTTTATAGTCAGGAAAAACAAAATATAGTCATCACGGCTTTGCCCTATCAGGTTTCTGGTGCCAAGGTAATAGAGCAAATCGCGTTACAGATGCAGCAGAAAAAACTTCCTATGGTGGAGGATTTACGTGATGAATCCGATCATGAACATCCTACGCGACTGGTTATTATTCCACGTTCAAACCGAGTCGATGCCGAAGGATTGATGTCACATTTATTTGCAACCACAGATTTGGAACGTAGTTATCGAGTTAATTTTAATATGATAGGGCTCGATGGCAGACCAAGAGTAAAAAATTTGCTGGATATTCTGACCGAATGGTTGTCTTATCGATTAACAGTAGTGAAGCGACGATTGGAATATCGTTTGGCAAAAGTGCTCGATCGTATTCATGTTCTTGAAGGCTTACTGATAGCTTATCTGAACATCGATGAAGTCATCGCCATCATTCGTGAACATGAGCAGCCCAAGCAGGGATTAATGGCTCGTTTTAACCTCAGTGATCGCCAGGCAGAAGCCATTTTAGAAATGAAATTGCGTCATTTAGCGAAACTGGAAGAGATAAAGATACGTGGCGAACTGGATGAGCTTTGTGCTGAGCGAGATAACCTGCAAAATATTTTAGCCTCAGAGCAACGATTAAAAACTTTGATTAAAGAAGAAATTATTAGAGACAGGGATGAGTTTGGCGATGCACGTCGTTCACCAATTATTGTGCGACAAGAATCACAAGCATTAAAAGAAGAGGATATTTTACCTAATGAGCCAATTACGGTAGTGCTCTCTAAAAAAGGCTGGGTGAGAGCCGCTAAAGGTTATGATGTAATCGGAAGCGAGTTGAGCTATAAAGCTGGTGATGAATTTAAGGCTCAGGCCATGGCACGTTCAAATCAACAAGTCCTCTTTTTCGATAGCGAGGGCAAAGTTTATTCTTTGCCGGGGCATGTTTTGCCATCAGCTCGAGGACAGGGTGAACCCTTGACTGGGAAGCTTAATCCGGCTGAAGGAGCACTCTTTGAAGCGGTAGTTGGCGGCGAAGCGGAGCAGTTGGTGTTATTGGCATGTGATGCGGGATATGGTTTTATCGCTAAGATTGATGATCTTTACGTAAAAAATCGCAACGGCAAGGCCTGTATCAAGTTGCCTGAATCCAGCCAAATTTTATCACCGCGCGTACTTCCTAAACATGAGGAGTTGTTTGTTGCGTGTGCAACAAGTGCTGGCCGATTACTTATTTTTTCCGCGAAAGAAGTACCTGAGTTATCTCGTGGAAAGGGAAATAAATTAATCAGTATTCCTGCTGCGAAAGCCGCATCACGTGAAGAGTATGTGATTGACTTGCAAGTGCTTTCCGCAGATGATTCCCTCACAGTGCATGCGGGTAAACGTCATTTTACCTTGAAAGGTGCCGATCTGGAGCATTATAAAGGAGAGCGCGGACGACGAGGTAATCGATTGCCACGTGGCTTGCAAAATGTGACCCAATTGCAAGTTAATACCCCAGAATAATCTATAAATTAGATTGTAGCCTGGGGTGAAGTCATCGCAGAAACCGGGTAGTGAATTCTCAGGTTCTACTGCGCTGCATCCAGGCAAATAATGGTGATTCCATCGTTTAATCGATGGGATTTACGCTAATGATCTGTTAAATAATTCATAGTAGTGATAAAGTGCTTGAAGCAATAAGCTAATGTGATTTCCAATAATGGAAAATAGTTTAGATAGGGAAGTCTTAGCACCCATGTTAAAAATTTTTACCTTTGTTGCCTGCCTGTTATTGAGCTCCTGTTTTATGGTTGGTCCTAATTATAAAGAGCCGATAAAACCTATTGCTGCCCATTGGCCGAAGAAGGATGCAACGGTAAAAGAAGCACCATTTAAAACGACAAAATGGTGGCAGGTTTTTCATGACCCCGTACTAACCTCATTAATTTATCAAGGGTATCATAACAATTTGACGCTCCAGAGTGCCGGGGTAAGGGTTTTACAAACCCGGGCACTATTGGCCCAATCGGTAGGTCAGCTGTATCCGCAACAACAGGCGGCCATTGGTAATTTCACCTATTATGAGATTGGTGGTGGCGAGCTGCAGACACTTTTGCCTTCATCCTTTGAAACGTTATCATTGGGTTTTTCTGCGAATTGGGAAATTGATTTTTGGGGTAAATATCGAAGAGCAATTCAGGCCAATGATGCTACATTTTTATCTTCTCTTGCTGCATATGATAATGCCTTAGTCACTCTTACCGCAGATATTGCCAGTACGTACATCCAAATTCGTACTTATGAGAAACAAATCAAGGTAACGAAAGCGAACATCGTCGTGCAAAGAGAAGGATTAAAGATAGCCCGCGCTCGATATAATGCGGGCCAAACGAATCTCATTGATGTCGAGCAAGCCCAGACAGAGCTTTCACAAACAGAAGCCTCTTTGCCTCCCTTGGTGACCAATTTAGAGCAGCAAAAAAATGCATTGGCTCTTTTATTAGGTACGGTGCCTAACGGTGTTGATGGGGAGTTGAGGAAAAGCAGAGGGATTCCCAACGCACCTTCAACTGTAGCTGTTGGCATTCCCCGAGAAGTCTTGGCTCGACGACCGGATATTCATCAAGCGCGTTTGGACGCGATGGCACAATCCGCTAAAATAGGCGCAACAAAAGCCAATCTTTTCCCCTCTTTAGCATTAAATGGAACATTTGTTTTTTCTTCAAATAATATTGGTCAAAATTCGCTTTCGGATATATTCCAATGGTCAAACCGCTCCATAACCGCAGGCCCTGCGCTGACTTGGCCAATACTTAACTATGGGCAAATTACCAACGCGGTACGAGCGCAAGATGCTGCATTCCAACAGTCTTTATTAAGCTACGTCAATTTAGTGCTTAAAGCGCAGCAAGAAGTTCAAAATAGTATTACAGCCTATATCGAGGCAAAAAAGGCAGAGCGTGCTTTAACCAAGGCAAATAACGCTGCAATTAAAACATTGAAACTAGCAATAATACGTTATGTTAACGGGGAAGTTGATTTCACACCGGTATTGAATGCTGAGCAACAACAATTAAGCGTACAGACGTCACTTGTTAATGCACAAGCGAATATTCCTCTGGCATTAGTCTCTCTGTATCGTGCGCTTGGTGGTGGTTGGGAAATTCGTGGTACAAATGATGTGGTGCCACAACAAATAAAAGCAGAAATGGCAGCACGTACGAACTGGGGTACTTTACTAAACCAGCAAAATCATGAAGTACCTCGAACGAAGGAAGAAGAAATAAAAGAACTTTATTTACCTAAGTGGTAGAGGCGTTCTAAATGGTAGTGGGGTTTACCTAATTGTAGAGAACAGGAAATCTCCTCTCGCCGCATTAGTTAAGAAAAAACCTGTCGTTCCCATAAAGGTGGGAACCCACTTCTAGAGTGGCTTATTGCCGCTTTAAGAATAGATTTCCGCCTTCGCGGGAATGACAAAATTTCATAACTTAATGGAAGCGATTCGGCATAGTGTGTCGCTTTTACCCTTAGAGAGAAGGAACATTTTGGAACAATTAAATAAAATGGTATTGGGTATGAACTTTAATCGAGATTCAAAATCAGTCAAAATTGCAGGGATAGCTGTTGCTATTTTATTTCTTATCTATCTGATGTTACATTTTTTTGGCAAAAGTAATGCGCCAACCATCCCGGTGCCTGCGGTCGTTGTGCAAAAACCAATAATCAAGGAAATGGCTGAATATGTGACGCAAACGGGGAATACCGTAGCGTATAAAGCAGTTAACCTGGTGGCTCGTGTTGAGGGTTATCTTGATTCAATTGAGTTTGTTGATGGCACTTTTATTAAAAAAGGAAAAGAGCTCTTTGTAATTCAGCCTGAGCCTTATTTTGAAAAACTTAGGGCTGCCAAGGCGACTGTTGCTGCAGCAAAAGCATCACTTATTTATAACAAATCAGAATATGCACGCCAACAGCGCATGTATAAAGAGCATGCCACCTCCCTAAATGAAGTCGAAAAATGGTACGCGAAAACCCTGGAGATTGCGGCACAACTGGATAAATCAGAAGCAGAAGAAATAAATGCGGCAATTGATTACAGTTATACCCATATTTCTGCTCCATTTGATGGCCGCATTGGTCGGCATTTGGTGGATGTAGGAAATCTTGTGGGGCATGGGGAGGCCACTAATTTAGCTACCATCGAGCAGATAGATCCAATCTATGTATACTTTAATCTGAATGAGATTGATTTAATCAAATTACGCGCGGCAGCTCGTGCACGTGGGTTTAAACCGGAAGATATTAATAAAATACCTGTTGAAGTAAGCTTACAAAATGATCCTGAGACCAAGTATAAAGCAACGCTGGATTTTGTTAATACCGGTCTTAATGCATCAACAGGGACTATGGAGCTTCGCGCTATTTTGCACAATAAAGAGTATATTTTTGTGCCTGGCCTTTTTGTGCAAGTGCGAGTTGCAATCTCCAGACCTAAAAACCAATTAACTGTGCCTGATACAGCAATCCTGTATGACCAAATCGGCTCTTATGTGTTGACTGTGGATAACAACAATATTGTGGTAACAAAACGGGTAACATTGGGCAGTGTAGAGAATGGAATGCGTGCGGTGACTACAGGACTTACTGCACAAGATGACGTAATTATTGATGGCCTGCAGAATGCGACTCCTGGCAATAAAGTTGCGCCACGGGACAAGGACACACAAACAAAGAGTAATGGGGAAGCCAAGCATTAATTTAGATCAGGACTTACGAAAACCGCCAGTCTCGTTGTAAAAAAATGTTTTTAATTCGGTCATTTAGTTTATCTACTTCCTCATTAAAATCATTTTTAGCTTCGAACTTGGAGATTCTTCGTAAATTCTGTAGCGATGACAGGCGAGCATTGTTCAGATAATTGTTACAACATGTGAGAAAATGGCAGAATGATTTCTAAATTTTTTATTGAGCGGCCTATATTGGCAAACGTTATTGCGCTTCTCATCGTGCTATTGGGAGCGGTAGCTGTATTTGTTTTACCTGTAACTCAATATCCTGCAATTGTTCCCCCAACCATTCAGGTAACCACTACCTATCCAGGTGCGGATGCCAAAACACTTATTAAAACCGTAGCTTTGCCTATTGAGCAGCAAGTGAATGGGGTGGAGAACATGCTGTATATGCAATCCACCAGCACCAATAATGGTACTTATACGCTGATTGTTACTTTTGCCATCGGGACGGATCTCAATTTTGCACAAGTATTGGTACAAAACCGGGTACAATCAGCAATGGCACAGTTACCCGATTCAGTGCAAAAACAGGGTGTTATGGTCCAGCAAAAATCTACGGCCATTTTGCAATTTATTACCCTAACATCCAAAAATAATGAATACGATGGGCTGTTTCTTGATAATTATGCTGCAATTAATATGCAAGATGAGTTGTCACGCTTACCTGGTGTCGGAAACGTGCTTATTTTTGGAACCGGGACTTATGCGATGCGTGTTTGGCTGGATCCTAAAAAAATGTTGGCTTATTCACTTAATCCAAGCGATGTGCTACAAGCCATTAGCCGCCAAAACCAGGAAGTTTCTTCTGGACAAGTTGGAGCACCGCCAACCGATGGCAAAGCAGCGTACCAATTTACGGTGAACGTTCCAGGACAACTTGCTGATGTCGATCAATTTGCCAATATCATTGTGAAAACAGTAGCTCAAAAGCCCAATCAAACGGCCAATCAAAGTAGTAGTGCGCAAATTGTACGTATTCGTGATGTAGGTCGTGTGGAACTGGGCTCTAATAGTTACAACCAGGTCGCGAAACTGAATAACAAACCGGCGGCTGCTATTGGTATTTATCAGCTCCCCGGGGCCAATGCGCTGCAAGTCGCAACCGAAGTACGTAAAGCAGTTGAGAAAATGGCAAAGCAATTTCCGCCTGGAATGGAGTATTCAATTCCTTTCGATACAACCGTTTTCGTGAAGGCATCAGTAGACGAAGTATATAAAACTTTATTCGAAGCGGGTATTTTGGTTCTGATTGTTATTTTGCTCTTTTTACAAAACGCTCGTGCCACTTTGGTGCCTACAACTACGGTACCGGTAACCATCATCGGTGCGTTCTTTGCCATGCTGGCATTAGGCTATTCCATTAACTTACTGACATTATTTGCCCTTGTTTTAGCAATCGGGATCGTGGTGGACGACGCCATTGTAATTGTTGAGGGGGTAACCCAACATATTGAAAAAGGCACGCCACCCAAACAATCGGCAATTAATGCCATGACGGAATTAATGGGCCCCATTATTGGTATTACGCTTGTATTAATGGCCGTATTTGTTCCTGCAGGTTTTATGCCTGGCTTAACTGGCGCGATGTATGCCCAGTTTGCATTGGTTATTGCCGCAACCGCGTTTATTAGCGCGATTAATGCGATGACCCTAAAGCCCACTCAATGTGCTTTGTGGCTCAAGCCGATAGACCCTCAGAAAAAGAAGAACCTTGTTTTCCGTTTATTTGATAAATATTACTATCCTATAGAAGATACCTATCTCAGGTTCATTGACAGGCTGGTTCATAATAATAAATCGGTTTGTCTTGTTGGCCTTACACTGGTGATTTTGGCGATTATAGGCCTCAGCCGTATCCCAACCGGGTTTATTCCAATCGAAGATCAGGGCTATGCGATGATGAACGTGCAACTGCCAGATGGTTCTAGTTTGGGGCGTACGGAAGCTTTGTTGCGCGATTTAAGTGACCAGGTATCTAAAATTGATGGAATAGCTAATGTGATCACCATTGACGGGATCTCGCTTTTAGATAACAGCGCGAGTCTTGCCAATGGCGGGGTTCTTTATATTATGTTTAAAGATTGGAGTGAGCGGGGTAAAAAAGAGGATTTGCTGGCGATGTACAAAGCGCTTAATGCAATTGCCCAAAAAACCTTGGGCGCTAAAATCCTGGTTATGATTCCCCCACCAATTCAAGGTTTGGGCACGGCGGGCGGCTTTCAAATGCAAGTTGAATTGCAAGACGGTTCCTTTGATTATCAAAAATTACAAACAGCTACAGATCAGTTGATTCGTTATGCAAGTCAGCAACCTGAATTACAACGGCTAATGACTTCCTTTCGTGCTTCAGTGCCTCAGCTTGCGGCCCCAATCAATCGGGTCAAAGCGGAAGCTTTGGGCGTTGCGGTGGGTGATGCCTCCGATACATTACAAACCTATCTTGGATCATCTTATGTGAATTTATTTTCAAAATTCGGACAGGTTTTCCAGGTTTATGTGCAGGCGGACGCAGACTCGCGCATGACGATTGGCGATGTGCGTAATTATTATGTACGAAATAAGTCCGGTGAAATGGTGCCATTGGGAACGCTGACTGATATGTCACCTACTGTTGGGCCGTCCATTATTTCTCTTTATAATTTATACCCTTCCAGTAATATTTATGGTGCTGCAGCGCCAGGGTACAGCTCCGGTCAAGCCATGCAAGTTATGGAGCGATTAGCCAAACAAGTATTACCTGCAGGCGTCTCTTATGAATGGACGAGTACCGCTTATCAGGAAAAAATTGCCGGAAATATGAGTTATTATATTTTTATTTTGTCACTGGTTTTGGTGTATCTGATTTTGGCGGGGCAATATGAAGATTGGATTGCCCCGGCGGCGATTTTATTAAGCGTGCCATTAGCCTTGATTGGAACGGTATTCGCTTTATCAGCTTTAGGCCTTGCCAATAATATGTACACCCAAATTGGAGTCTTGTTGCTCATTGCTTTGGCTGCAAAGAACGCTATTTTAATCGTTGAAGTGGCACGAGAACAGCATGAGCTTCATAATAAATCGATTATGGAAGCTGCAGCAATTGGTGCCAAAACGCGTTTTCGCCCGATTTTGATGACTTCTTTTGCGTTCATTCTCGGGGTAATGCCATTAGTATTTGCAACAGGTGCTGGCGCCAATGCGCGGCGCTCAATTGGCATTGCTGTATGCAGCGGCATGTTGGCATCGACTTGCCTTGCTGTAGTTTTTGTTCCTGCATTTTTTGTGATGCTGCAAACCTGGCATGAGAAAAGAAAAATAAAGAAAAAATCCAATAATTTTGAACCAATTAATACAGATAATTAAGAAATTCTTAAGCTAAAGGGGCTATACTCAATTAAAGAGTAAAATCTGAGAGGTTTTTCCCTATGCCGACCCCTGAAATACGTGCGAAATTACAAGCTATCTATTTGCAAGCGCTGCATACTGCAGCAAAGGATATATATGCTGCTAAAACTAAGATGAATCCTGAATATTTTCCAATGGATCCACAAGGCCGGGTTATTATTGATGTTCAACTTAGCGCGGATAATTGGAATAATATATATAAAGATTATCTTGCGCTACGAGAGATTAATCAAGACGAACAATTACAGGAATTTGATGATGTTGACGCATTTAAAAGAGAATTCCACGCCCTTTTAGGGCATCCTATTCAGGAGATTACTTCTGTTAGCTTTGATTTACAAACCTCATCCCAGCTAAAATCACCTTTAGATTCTACACTAAAGAAAAAGTTACCCCAAAATAAATCTCAAGAAATTTTACAGGCATATCAGGGCTTAGCCAAAGGCCGCATCATTAGTTTACACCAGGAAACCCATTTTCATGCCCATTTAATTGGGCGGATGCTTAAAACTGCGGTTCATGCTGAAGGCCGTGACTATAATGATACTGAATTTCAACAAGGTATAGAAGCTGCACTTTCTAGGCTTAATCCTTACATAATGAAGTTGCAAGCGGACGCATTAAAAAAAGCGTATGCCAAGGCTAATAAAAGAGCCCCATTTGATCAGGAGCAATTTGCAACTACTTTAAATGCTGAGCTTGATAAGGCCAGAAACAAGCTATTGCCGTATATTGCTAAAACAATACGTGTTGAAGTCATTATGGCGACTGGAATTCAATTTGATGCAAATATCACCAGGCATTTATCAAAACATCTAGCAGAAGCAACCACTGCCAGCGCCAATGATTTCGTTCATATCGATAAAGGAACAGGGTTCATTAGCTTTATCGGTGCCAGTGAGCATACCTCGCATCATCAGGAATTGGGTGAAAGCCATTTAGCAGATCGCATGATGTATTCTCACCATCTGTTAGGAGATGATGTAGTACCTTTATCTCATCGTCAACAAGTTCGCGTTCCTTCACTGGCGGTAAAACAACTACATCCCATCACGCAAAAGCTTTTGCAACAGGAAGTAAAGCAAGGTAAAAACATCGAAAGCAAAGATGATTCCCTAGTAAATAAGGAAATAACGAAACTTGACCCCAAAAATAAGCTCTCTAAAAAAGAACGAGATCAGATTTGTAAAGAATATATAACAATAAATAAACTCCTTGTCAAAAAATATCCCAAAGCACTCTATTCGGATGAAAATATAAAATGGGCTTTTAACGAGCTGATTGTGAATGATACGGTTGAAAAACTCCGTTATTTACAAGATAAATATCAACTAGGTGGAGATGTTCGCAGGTCAGCGGGATCTCAGTTTCCCCAAGCCTTTATTTACAATCTATATACCACCTTAAATAAGGGCAATCCTGCTGGAATTTATGATGAGAGCAAAAATAAGCAAAGTCAAAGTGCGGAACACATTTTGGCAGCGGCGCATGCGTACAATCGAGCCAATCCTCTAAAACCTTTATGTTTAGTCCAAAATATCGCCGTTAATGGTTGGGGCCATGAGCTGTCGATTCATGATAAAAATTCGGAGCTTGTAAATGAAGCCGCCTTGATGACGCAAATGGCTTCTTTGCATACTATTTATGAGATTATTCGGGATAAAAATGATAGAAAGCGCGTTGAATCATTGTTTGCTGAATACGATCACTTTCTTGCCCTTGATTATGGGCCTTCTTTTTATAGTTATCTCAAATCAGAAAAGCCTGAGGTTTTGACAACTCTTAATCACCTACAAAGCAGTATGACAGTTCCTGACGCGGCACCAAGTTCTGAGTTTCAATGGGAGGAGCATCGTGCGGCGATTGTAGATAATGTAAAGGTTGCTATAGTTTCCCTATTCAAAGAGGGTGCATTTGGCCATCATGAGAATGGGTTCACCTACCAAGCTTTATCAGTATTTGCGGAAAAGGCATCTATTGGTGGCTGTAAGAGCGCAAACGAAAGGGCGCAAGCCGTCAATGGTCGTGTCTCTATTCTTGATTTTGTAAGTTTGGATAATTCAGCGCGCGAGAGTCTTTTAAAGAGGTATCTTTCTGACACGGAAGCAGAGAGGCTTATTAATTTAGCAAATGAGTTGGAAACGAGTATTTATTGTAAGAATACAGCAGATATAACCAAGAATTTGGATGCGCTCTATGAGGCTTTAAACCTTGAAGGGTTCCAAGCCGTAATTAGTTTTATCGATCAGGGCGGCCATGCAAAATTAGGCACGAGAACTAGTATTTTCTCTGATACTAATAATGCTGAAACAGTTACTACCCATGTTAAAAATGCGTCGAAATGGCAATGCCATAAAGGGTTGACTGATAATGTATTAAGAGAGTTTTGTGGGGTAGAAAAGATAAGTTATTTGAGTGAACTTAAGACTGCAGGTAAGGCCATTCTTGGGATAGCAGTAGGTGGTGCATTAATTGAAGCTGGAGCTTTTGGTATTGCAGTTGTTGGCTTTGGTCTAGCTGTTTCAGCATTTCCTCCAGTTGCTATTGCGATTGGCGTAGGAGCAGGAGTTGCAGCTGGAGTAATAGCGCTGGTTTTGCTGGGTGATTTTCTCTATAGACTTGCTACGAAAAATTCCGCTCAAAAAGCTCGATTTGAAGAATTACAAAAAAGAAACATTACATTAATTGAAATGAGTAACCAGAAAAAACCGGAAGCGGATCAAGATCCTAGATATGGCCAAGAAGAGCAAGCTAATGCTGGAAATGCAAGCAGTGTTCCAGTAGGCAAATGGCGAGACACGAAATCTGCATATATTCCCGATAGAAATGGGCCTGTGATTTCAACCTCCTATGCAAAGACTGTTTTAAACGAAGGAAGAGAATCACAAAAAGATGTATTAGATTCTACCGTTGGTGCCCGAACATTTCGGATGGATAGTTCAGGAGGAGAAGATTTATGATTTTCTCTTTTAATGTACCTATCAAATATAAACAACTTATGTAGCCTGGGTGAAGCAAAGCGAAACCCAGGGTTTCCTGCCAATAACTCTCCGGGTTCTGGCTATATTGCTTGATATCCTAACTACAAAGATCCCTAATCTTCTGCTTTAGTTCTACAGATAATTGTGTCATCGGCAATGTAGCCAAGGCCGCAGTTTGGTATAAACGCTTTGTTTCGGGATTATCTATGGAGTTCAAATGCAACGCGATGGTTTGAATATCGCCTCTTGCCAGTGGCCCTGTGAGTGTTTCTGCGATATGTTTAGTTTGCAGTAAGTTATCAAGATTTCCTTGCATTAAATTCACCATCATCTGTCGGCTTTGCTGGCTATTAATGCCGGCGTTCAGAAATAATTGTTCACTGCAGGCTGCTAAGGTAATTAAATAGTTCGAAGCCATGCAGGCTGCAGCATGATAGGCTGCTTTTGCTTCGGGATTAATGGTAATTAGATGCGCGCCCAACTGCGTAAAAGAGCGCTTCAACCACTCACATACTTCCAGATCTCCTTCTAAGATACAGTCGACTTGCTTAAATGCGGTGGGTTCCAGGTAATTTGTTTTAAACGCTTTTAAAGGATGAAAACTCGCCACGAAACAACCTTGTTTCCTTAAAGGGGCAAGTAATGCCGAGCTGAGTACGCCGCTGCTATGAATGACAAAACTGCCTGGTTTTAAAGTGATACTGTGAGCTAAATTGTCAACAACATTCTCAATGGCGTCATCATTACAACATATCCAGGTTATCTCTGCTGCAGGTAAGTGAGCCATTTTGTCGATTACCTGCCCAAAACCCAGCTCTTGATGTGCATTTTGTGTACTTTCGAAGCTGCGATTGCAAATGGAAACTGATGTGATCCGCTGTGCTTTAAATAGGGCTAAAGCGATATTTTTACCTAATCGACCCGCTCCTATGAGATTGCATTTCATATTTTTTCTTGCCTGTAAATTTATCAATAGTTCATTACCCACTAAAAATGCAATTTTAGCAAAAAATTATCACCATTCGAGCAATTATTGGATATAATACTCTCAATTTGTCATGTTGAGAAATGAATTATGCCTTATATCGTACAGGGAAACGCACAACAAATGTTTCAGGCATTTGGACAGGACTGGGCTATTGCAGAACAAAAAGATGGCACAAGAGTTATTTCTAGGGAAGTCATTAATTTCCTGGGTTCTATGCCGCAAGCAATAAGACATTTAAATATTTGGCAAAAACAAGCATCAGGAAAGCATTATCTGCGGGGCAATATGACTGCGGGTAATTTGGTCTATTTATTTGGCATCGACCCTCTCAAGAAGAAAGATGAAAGCCCAGAGGTTTATCATGCTAATTTTATTCGTCAGGATTTCGCCTATATTGATGATGCGGGAGAAGACTGTGGCCTCGTCGTCATGTATCGAAAGGATGACCCCAAACAATGGGTAATCGGCTTAATGAGAAAAGGCCATGCACTACCTCAGGACAGAGAAATTATCTGTGCAGCGAGTTTTGATTTACACCCATTTATTAAAGCGCCTGATTCCGGGCTCACAGTTTCCTCTATGCCCTCTCTTGAGCTGTTATTAAATCAGGTTCGATCTCCTTTGCCGCATTTTTTATTACAAACAGCCGTCAATGCAGATAATGGAATTAATTTACGCCTTCAACGTGTTGCGCTGTTGATGCGACAGCTACAAGGAGGACAGGACCCCGCGACAATTGGTACTTCAATTCCTTTTAGTGAACTTAATTTATCTGCCATATTTGCAGAGAATCCAGCTCTGGATTTGATTCTTCAATCCAAAATACTTGATAAATTTACGTTACCTGTTGGCGTAATCAATGATCTTTTGTCACCATCCAGCCAATTGTGTAAGGAAATTCTAAAAATTAAGTTCACCAAGAATATGCGGATTAATCAGAGTTTATTAAAGATCATCATCATATTTTATGAACAAGGGATTCTTGAGCAAAACCGCGAGCTACTAGGGAATTTGGAGTTTATTAACAAGTTCAGTGGTTTTATGTGGGATAAGACGCAAATCAAGCTGCTCCCCTTTTTAATTCAACAAAACTATCCTGAAGATTTAATCCGTCTTATTTTATCTAATGAAGTATATTACCAAGTGATAGACCGCTTGGTAACATTAGAGTCGGCACTTACGGTAGATGTGCCGAAATTCTTTAACGATCCTACAAAACTAGGGGAATTAAAATTTATTCATTCCCTGCATGATGAAGATTGTAAGAGAATTTGTTTGATTTTTTGGGTAAAAGGATCTTTGTCTGCGAATAAATATCAAGAAATAATCGATGCAACAAACGAATATCCATTGTTGGCTTCGACCCTGATTGCTATAGATCAAACAAAAACTTACAGTATTAAAGGTCTGGAGAAACTTGCGTTAGCTCCCCGCGACCATTTGAAAGAATCAATTCGCTATCATTTTGAGGAAGAGTTCAAAAATCTGCATGATGTTTATGCGCGTTTATGCGCGTTATCAGTCCATGAGCTGGAAGCTGCGAGTAATGCGCTGCTTCTATTAAGGAAATCAGGGGTAATAAAACCTGAATCTTATCATGGAGCGATAGAAAATAATCATAAGGGGCAAGCCTTACGTCTGTTTTTACCGCAGTTGGAGCATATTGAGGAGAGCACTCGAAAGATATTAATAGATGTTCTGGATGTTGGTGTAACAAATGGGGTCACGGCTCTAGGCAAAAAGATACTTCAAATTACAGATCCAGGACAATTGGCTTTAGCTACACGTTTAGAAGAGCGATTTATTTGTGTCAGGCAAATGCAAGATTTAGATTTAAAGCGCAAAAATGAAATGGTTGAATTAGCGGCAATAGAAGAGAGTGAAGAAGCCAAGCGTTTTCGACACGTTATTATGCGTGTGGAAGCACAATGCGAAATAATTCATGTACGTTTGTCCGAGGCTAACTCATATAGACCCATGCTTGACAAATGGAAGAAAGCAGAAAAAGAATACAGGAAAAAATTATACACTATCACTTATGATGCGCTTATGAATCCTGATGTTGAAGTACGTTCCAAATTAAAGGCAGCCGAAAAGAAAATTCTTGATATTGTCGATCCCAAAATCGAGTCAGATATCTATAAAGCCATAATTGTCCTGGCTAATATTGTGATTAGTGTCTGTTCTTTTTTAGGGGCCAATGGATATAAATACCACAAAACTGGAAATTTTTGGTTTTTTAATCAAACCCGCTCAGGAGAAGAGATACGCGCTCTTGATAAAGAAATTCTCAAGCTTATAGAGCCAGAGAAAACAGATGAAAATGGAATTTGGTCATTCATTCCATGTTTGCAAATGAGTTAAACAAGTGTAGCCGGTAACTGCTACAGCCTTAGCCCGAGAACTTATCTCCCTCCGGGCTAGGGCATTCTTCTTGCAAGAGACCACGACTAACCTGAACAGTTCTAGGGAATGACAGCCTAAATTCGCCCAAAATTACTCCATTCGTTGTCTAAAAATATTTTTGGAACAGAACTGCCGAACCCCATTTTATCTTTTTTGCAATGGAACCTGAAAAACTAAATCATCCTAAGGAGCTTAAGATGATGGATCTCCTGAGTAGGGCAAATACACTATTTCATAAAAATTATGCCATATCCAGGCGATCCTTATCTTCGTTTAGGATGAAGTATCTTAAGCGCTAAGCGCTTAAAAAATACCCTTTAAATGAATGAGAAGGCTGGACTATTTTTTTCTTCCGTTTCGGATTCACTGGGTTGAGCTAATGAGTTAAGGAAGTTATGACGTTCAGGCTTTCTCTTTTTCAGTGGTGGTGGTGCGACTATACCTAACTTCTCAATTTGTTGAGGGTTTAATTCGTGCTCTGGAAATAAAGGAGCTGGCCGTTTTGAAGACGCAAATAACCGTAACGACGGAATTCCGAATGCGGGAAATCTTGTGGCGGCCTGTGGCGAATCACTGGATAACAGAGCTGGTATGTTTGACTCATCAGGTACTCCATCTTCCGCAAATTTTAGCCTTCTTACTTTTGTATTCTCAATAAGTGGATCATCATTATCACCCACAGCGAAGCGCCTGGGTCTTTCTAGTGCGTAGCGCACTCTTTTGGTTTCAGCATTTTGCTCTTTTAAACTTGACGTTAGCGCGATGTTTTCCGCAAAAGTTGTTAACCAGTTTTTAATACTGGCAATCGAGCATTGGTGAGTACCTATTGTTTTACCATTATGATCTAACTCATCGATAATTAGAACTTCAGGTAAATTGAATGGAAGGCAAGTCTCATTAATAACAAGAATTGCTAGAATCCATTTAATGGAATCAAATGAAGGACGAAAATCACCACTTTTATGATTAATTTTAATTAAAGTGGAATAGTCTTCACTAAAAAACAAATTGCCAGCGGTTTTACAAAAGGCCTGATTTTGTGGGGAGCCTGTCATTTTGAAATGTGCAGGGGCGTCAGGAGCATTACTATGTGACTCTCTGGCAAACCAGGCTAATTTATTTAAACAGACAAGATAGCGTAAAACAGGAGTTTCCTCTCCTTGTTTCATTTCTGTTAATAACTGTCCTAGAGTGGCTAGCGAATGAATAAGATACTCGGAAGTACGGGTTATCTTTTTCAAATTATTGGAGTGAAATTTATCATTTTGATCTGGTGGTGTAGAGAAAAGTTGTTCTAGCTTCGATTGCATAAAAATCGCCTATTATCAATAAGATATGTTTAAAAAGGCGCGTATTTTACCATGAGAGCCACTATTTAACCAATATTTTGATCATATTTTTTTCTAAACGGTTTTTTTATGCCTTTTGCTTATTTTCTTGTGATGGCATGCCTGCGCATTTAATGACGACAACTTAATATATTATTGATGCAGTATGCTTTCCCAGAATCCTGCCTGTTCTGCATAAAATTGGCGGTAGCGATACCAGTTCTCATCTTTGAGCAAAAGCTTTTTTATGGGTAAGAAGCATGCGAAAAATAGATTAAAATACAAGGTGCGAGTGAAATACAAAACTTCACGGATCGCTGACTGCGGCGGCCTATGTGCCAATGGCACCATGATAAGTTATAATAAAAAAAGCTAAACAACATCATATGAAAAACTTTCCTTTAGTGATGTGGTTATCGCTTGAATCTTACTGTTTAGTTTCCTTGTTATCTGTTTGAAAATTATTCTTGAACTTATTGAATATTTCTGCTTAATATGAACTATTCTAAAGGACGACTGTGATTTAATGGATTAAACATATGGGAATTCCAAAAAGGGCGCTGAGACATCGCCAACTCACTTATTCTACAAAAACAGCTATCTCGGATAGTTCTCATCAAACATTTCATGTTAGTTTTGAAGAAGATGGTGTTATCAAGAAGGCCTTTTTTAAAAAATTAGAACCTAAAAATCACTATCCTGAATTATTAGCCAAAATAAGTGTAGCCACTTCATCATTTAAACGTTTATTCCAAGGAAAAAGATCTGCTGAAGAGCGTTTGGTATTTGAGGAGTATGACATTGAATTACTGTTAGACAGTAGTGAATCGAGTAATACACTAAAAGACAACACACTTTATATTAAACTAGATCAACAAGATTCGCTTAAATATATTGTTAAGACTCCTGATGGT
This sequence comes from Legionella qingyii, assembly GCF_003990155.1. Lineage (NCBI taxonomy): Bacteria > Pseudomonadati > Pseudomonadota > Gammaproteobacteria > Legionellales > Legionellaceae > Legionella > Legionella qingyii. Next base: position 3,810 of record NZ_RZGX01000009.1, on the reverse strand, counting down.
TCGATAAAAAAAGACACGATTTCAATAAAGGATATACAAGACTTTAATCTTGAGTTGCCTTTAACAGTAGAGCAACTTCAATCGGTAAAGAGTCATATCCTGGAAATCACATCAAAAAGGGGCCACACCCAAGATAAATTAATCGGTACGTTATCTATTGGTGTAGAGGATTTTAAGCCTTTTCATTTCGCTAAAGAAGGCATTCCTATAAATAGCTCCTTAAAGGAACAAGTTGCGCCCAGTGTGAAAACACTTATTGAGAAAAACATCATGGAGCTTCTGCTTGGCAGATGGTTTCTTGATGATGATGATGCGCATCCGCATAACCTGAGCCTAGCTGGAGATATCGATTTTGATATGTTTTTTTATTGGTTCACTATCTATATGAAAGAGCCAAGATCAGTGATTGGAGTTCCTAAAAAGCATGTTACTCTAACCGTTCATGATTATGAGGCTTTTCCCAACGTTCAGGAGTCCATGCCTTATCACTGGCCACCTTATCAACATCCAGGGCAAGTAACTATTCCGGTAATCGTACCTGGAGTACAAGAGCAGGCTCTTAAACTATTACCAAAAGCCTATGCAGACCCAGTTGAATTTGCACGTTTGGCTCAGAATTCTGTGGCGCAAGAACAAAAGCTCGCCGCAGCTTTAAAAGCTTTATTAACATTCCAGCCTGAGGTACAACGTAAACGTTTAACAGAGCTCTTTGGCGATCTGCCTTTAAATTACGCCTCCTTAGATGAGACCGACCCCAGCTTAAGGGCAAAATATGAAGAGCTGTATCCTCGTTTTTGTAATGAAGAGACGAACAAAAGGTCATTTGTTGATTTTATGATGGATTTGTATCAGGAACATTATGATAATTTATATCGAGTTGTCGCCTTTTATATGGGATGTTCTGACAATGGCTATGGGATACCATTATCACCCACCTATTTGGCTCTTTATCAAAAGCCTTCATTTTATCGTAACGTAGAGGAATGGGTCAAAAAGGAAAATGAAACAACCTATGCCAAAGAAGAGACACTTAAATATGATCTTGGCGAATTGCAAAAACGTTATCACCAAGTTTGGCGTGATGCATTTACTCCAACTATAAAAGAATTGATTTACAGTTCATACAGACTAACGAATGCATTACTTAAAGAGGCTACCAATCCACCATATGTACAAATCTCCGAGCTGGTTAGCAAAAAAGCTACCGATGAGACGTTAACCAGCGCGTGGGAGTTATTTGGAAATCTCCCTTTACTTTCTGCCGACACAATTGAAACGAAGATTAGTGTTGATAGGGACAGTAAGTTGCGTGATGCAGTATTATCGATGGTCGCATTTGTTAATGAGTTTCGTGCTATTACAAAAGCTTATTATGAAAAGGAACGAAAGGATCTTTCAGAAGAAGACAATCTCGAATTTTCAAATAAACTAAGCTTACTCCATCAAACGTATAACTTAAAAATTCGCCAAGCTTTAGCAAATACAACAACTCATGCTGCTGAATTTAATAATATCGCCTCAAGCCTCAAGTTGATGGCAGAACAGGTCAATTTCCAATTGCATTTGACCACTACTGATGAGCTTATGGAGAAAGCATTACTTGCAGTTAAAAAAGATGTATTACCTTTTACGCATGAAGATGTGAAAAAACAATATTGTGATTCATTATTTGTTTGGGCAAAAACCATTAAGCCTGAGGAATTAGAGCGTTATATCAACGATATTATAGATAAAAAATATGCTCCTTTGCTGCCTTCGGTGTCATTCCGTCAAAGGGCCGAACCTGTGAGACAATATTTAAAGACAAGCGGAAGTGAAAGTGGTGATAATCGCTTGGCTTATATTTTAAGTTCAGGAACCCAAGATAATGGAGCGTTGAACACCCAGCTTATACTAGGGCTTACCCCTCTTATGTTACAAAAGCATCCTATACCAAGTATTGATCTTGCAATCAGGGAGAAGAGTTTTGAAAAGGGCATCGCTGATTTCACGAGCGATGTAGTATCTTTTGCGAAAGAAAACAAGCGATTTACTCATCCTTATAGTGATGGAGGCATCAACATGGTGTATAAGGCGATTTATGATTGGGTAGATACACTAACTACGAAATCATTTAAAAGCTTAATTAATTCTACATTAACAAAATATGAGTCGAAAACATGGGGAAGCCTTATAGGTGTATCCAGGAGATCGGAAGTAGAAAGTTATTTAGAAGGAAATTGTAATTCGAAAGCACTGGCCATGATCTTTATGAATGGAGGTGAGGCGTCAACATTAAATGAGTGTTTGTTTGTCAAAATATTAGACACAATTAAAAGGGAAGTCTCTAAATACCCGGTGATGCTGCAAGAGCCAAAATATCAAGTAGTCACTCAGTTTAATTTAAATGAGCAGCATAAAGCGTTTTATCTTGCTAATCTGAAATATCATCATGAAACGATTTCTGCTTCGCATCGTCAGTTACAACTTACCTACGGAGATGCTAGCAATAGTAAGGAACCTACACCACTATATTTGTGACCATTGGAAGTATAGGTTATGATTCCCTTTTTTAAAAACGCGGTGAGAGTTTCGCATGTCTTTTGATTTAATAAAAACATTACCTCAATACCTGATTCCTCAGCATGGTCTTACAGCTCTTGCGGGTTGTTTGGCTGATGTAAAAAATGTCAAAGTTAAAAATTATATTATTCAACGATTTATAAGAAAATATCAGGTCAATATGAGTGAGGCCCTGATCGAAGATCCCACCGCATACTCTTGTTTTAATGATTTTTTTATCCGCCATCTGAAACCGGAATGTAGGCCTATGGCCCATGCAGACATCATCTCGCCTGTAGATGGTTGTGTTAGCGAGCTAGGATCTATAGAGCAAGGCCAATTAATTCAGGCAAAAGGTCATTACTATTCTGTCGCAGATCTTTTAGCATGCAATAATAAGGTGGCATCTCAATTTATTAATGGATGTTTTGCTACGTTGTATTTATCACCCAAAGATTATCATCGGGTCCATATGCCTATGGATGCTGAAATCGTATCGATGACCTATATTCCGGGGGCTTTATTTTCAGTTCAGCCTTCAACCGTTCGGGTTGTGCCAAAATTATTTGCGCGTAATGCTCGACTGGCAATCTTTTTTTCTACCAAAGTAGGTCCTATGGTGATGGTGATGGTTGGCGCAACTATAGTTGGAGCGATAGGAACCAGTTGGCATGGGGACATCAAACGGAGTAAGGCCCGCATTGATTTTGAATACAATCAGGATAAAGAACAAATGATGATGGCTCAAGGCGATGAAATGGGCTACTTTAAATTAGGCTCAACTGTTGTCTTGTTGTTTGCAAATGGCGCACAAGTCCATTGGCATGAAGCTTTAAAAGCAGGAAGAACAATACGTTTGGGCGAGGCATTTGGAGAAATTAAATAGGTGCCAAAAGCTGGAGATTCTTCGTCGCAAACTCTTCACGACGAGGTGGTACAAAATCTAGGCTGGGTGCAGCGCACCGCGCCTGAGAGATCCTCACAAAATTTAGCCATAGTGAGGACTCTCTTGTTGAGTCTGAATAGCACACTGATACAGCATGCTTAAAAGTTTCTCAAAAACTTCTTGAGAGATAGTAATTGCTTTTTTCAAAGCTCTTCTTCCGAGGAAAACGATGGATAAAACAGAGGTATGTTTAGCAGACTGGGCTTGGAAATCAGAGGCTTTTCCGATTGATTTGGTGTAAAGTCCAGCAAGCCAAGCGGTAAATAGAGCAATAGCTGCAATGAGAAGAAGAATATTCATTCGATGAGGGCATTTAGTTAGAC
>NZ_RZGX01000008.1:0-164263 GCF_003990155.1 Legionella qingyii | reverse complement strand
CAAAGGTTCTTCAAAGTGCCCACACAGTTTGTCTTCTATCTTCTTAATGAACTTGCCCCGAAGGCGTGCTGCGTATTCTACTGATTTCGCCAACAGTGTCAAACACTTTTTGCATTTTTTTAAAAAAATGTGATATTTGTTGTAGTTCCACTCGAGAGAGAACTATATATTAATGAATAGAATATTATGAATTTCATTATAACGAGGATTCATATTTTTACTTATGCGAATTAATGTTTGTTATTTTCTTCTCATTTCTAAAGCACAGACGCCTACATGCTATTTAACAATAATTTTAATAAGCTTAATGTATCGTCATTCACCGATAGATGCATCTGTCTAAATTCTTTCTCATGCGATAGCTCAGGGATGAAATTAAAGACAGCTTAAACGTCAGAGATATAAATTCGCCGAGTAAATTAAGATTTACTGGACTCAATATGAATAGAACGCTTAATTTTTAAAGTTAAGATATTATTGTTATGTTTTATCCGAATATCTCGTGCACAAGAATTATTGATAAATTATTTTTTGCCAAGTCTGGCTATCCCCTCTTTTTTTTGTTAATCTTCGCCATTCAACTATGGTGGCTCTATTGGTCCCTTCGCGGCGATAGATCGTGAACCCCGTCAGGCCCGGAAGGGAGCAGCGGTAGCGATTGATTCGAGCGCCGGAGTGTGGCTCTTAGAGCTGCCGCCCAACTCGTGAAAACATGTATGAGCTATCTGGCACTTGCCCGTAAATGGCGACCACGCACATTTTCCCAACTGGTTGGCCAAGACCACATAAACAAGGCATTGATCAACGCGCTGAATCAACAGCGATTACACCATGCCTACCTTTTTACCGGCACTCGCGGTGTAGGTAAGACCAGTATCGCTCGCATTTTAGCTAAATCACTGAATTGTGAGAAAGGCATTAGTTCAGAACCCTGTTTACAGTGCACTATCTGTAATGCAATAGAGCAGGGCCGATTCATTGATTTAATCGAAATTGATGGCGCATCTAAAACTCGGGTTGAAGATACTCGCGATGTATTAGATAACGTCCAATATGCACCCGCTATTGGTCGTTTTAAAATCTATTTAATTGATGAAGTACATATGCTCTCGCAGCATAGTTTTAATGCGCTGCTCAAAACACTGGAAGAACCGCCAGATCATGTTAAATTTATTTTAGCTACAACAGATCCACAAAAGCTTCCTGTCACCGTCTTATCTCGTTGCTTACAATTTAATCTGAAGCATTTAGCGAAAGAGTTGATCAGCCAGCATTTGCAACTGATTCTTAAAGAGGAACAACTTGGTTTTGAAATTGAGGCTGTTGATATATTGGCTCAAGCTGCTCGAGGCAGCATGCGCGATGCCTTAAGCCTTTTGGATCAAGCGATTACAGGCTGCGATACCCAATTACGCGCAAATGATGTCAAAATGATCCTGGGATATACCCAACAAGATTATGCCTTGCAATTAATATATGCCATGGCAGAACAAAATGCCGCTGCTGTATTAAAAATTAGCCAATGCATTTCAATTGAAGGCGGACATTTTCAATATGTATTGGATGAATTACTTAACTATTTCCATCAACTAGCCGTATATCATGCCATTGGAGATAATAATCCTCTAATTAGCCCTCCATCACAAATAAAAACTCTAGCGCAACACATTTCTGCCGAAGACACCCAACTGTTTTATCAAATTGGACTTAAAGGGCGTGAAGAAATTCATCTTGCTCCTACGTTAATCATCGGCTTCAATATGACCATATTGCGCATGCTAACGTTTAGACCAGCACCTAAAGAAGCCCTTCCTCCTTTAGCATCCTATAAAACGCTGTTACCATCTGAACAACCATCTCTTGCATTGCAAGAGGTACCTGAGCAGGCTCCAGAAATGCCAGCTCGAGAGTTATCGAATCCAACAGCAAATTTAGATGATGAAGAACAAGAAGAACAACCGCAGGTTGTTAATCAAGAAGCGAGCGACTGGGCAAGCATTATCCCTCATCTCAAACTCACTGGTTTAGCGCTCAACGCAGCAGAAAATGCTGAATTACTCGCCAAAGATGGACGAGAGGTTACTTTACGTGTGGCCAAAGGGCATCAATCTCTATTTACGCCAACAATACTCTCGCGCATTGAAACAGCCTTGAGTCAATATTACCAAAATCAAGTAAAAATTACGTTAAACAGTGATGAATCAGTTCAATGTTCTCCGGCACAGCAAAAAGAGCAGGCAACTCAACAGAAACAACTGAAAGCAGAAGCCGCGTTAAAAAGTGATCCTATGTTCCAACAACTTCAACAAGAATTTTCAGCAGAATTGGTCAAAAATTCTATTGTCCCGCTGAAAGATGACTTATAATATATCGAATTTAAATCTAAACATATGAGGCCTTAATAATGGATATGAATCAAAATCTTGGCAACCTGATGAAAGAAGCGCAAAAAATGCAACAACGTATGCAAGAAGCGCAACAACAATTAAGTCAATTAGTTGTTACAGGTGAAGCTGGTGGTGGCATGGTAGTTATTAAAATGAATGGCCGACATGATGCCACTGAAGTTAAAATTAAACCTACCATGATGGAAGAAGATGTAGAGATGTTGGAAGATTTGGTTGCTGCAGCAATTAATGATGCCGTACGAAAAATTGAAAAAGCATCTAAGGAAAAAATCAGTCAATTAACAGCAGGTCTAAACATTCCAACTGATTTAATGGGCGGTGATAAGGAATAATCCTAACGATGGATATGTTAAACCGCTTGGTAGAAGCGCTCCGCTGTCTACCAGGCGTAGGTCCAAAATCGGCACAACGTATGGTGTTTCATTTGCTTCAGCATCAAAGACAGAGAGGATTACACCTTGCATCATGTCTTGAGCAAGCAATGAATAATATTCACCATTGTGAACGTTGTGCTAACTATACAGAACAAAGAATTTGTACCCTTTGCCAAAATCCAAATAGGGACTCTTCCTTGCTATGTGTTGTGGAAAGCCCAGCTGATGTATCTGCTATAGAACAAAGCAATGCTTTTCAAGGTAAGTATTTTGTTCTCATGGGAAAAATATCCCCACTTGATGGCTTAGGCCCTGAGGACATAGGGTTACCTCGACTTAAAAATCTCATCATTCAAGAAGAAATCAAAGAAGTGATATTAGCGTTAAGCCCTAGCGTAGAAGGGCAAACTACCATTCATTTTATCCATCAGCTTTTGTGTGATTTATCAATTAACATTACTCAATTGGCGCACGGAATTCCCTCTGGAGGAGAATTAGAGTTTTTGGATGGCAATACTATAGGGAACGCCCTTCGCAATAGAGCAATAATTCATGTTTAAAATAATGTACCGCAATAAATACATTCTCATATTAATGCTTCTCATTTCAGGACTAGCAAACGCCTCATTTTACAAAAGTTTATGGCCCAAATGGGAAGTCAATAACCCGTTATCAAAAGAAGTTATTTCACATCAACTTTGGCAAAATTTTCTTAATCGCCGCATTGTCACCAATGAAGAAAATATCAATTTGGTTGATTATGCACATATGACACAAATAGATTTAAACTTGCTTAAAGAGTATTTAAAAAGCATGGCAGAAATCGATATTAATAATTACAATCGTAATGAGCAATTGGCATATTGGATTAATTTATACAACGCTTTAACCGTGCAGATTATAGCCAATTATTATCCAGTTACTACAATTCAAGAAATTAATATTTCCCCAGGATTATTCAGCATAGGCCCATGGGGCGCGAACCTCATTACTATTAAAGATACATCTTTAACTTTAGACGACATTAATAATCGCATTATTAGAGCGATTTGGAATGATCCCCGCACTCATTATGCCATAAGCAACGGCACTATTGGCGCTCCCAATCTTAGTAGAAAAGTCTACCAGGGAAAACTTCTTGAAGAACAATTAAACCAAGCTGCCACAAATTACATTAACTCCCTGAGAGGAGTAAGCGTTATCGAGGGAAAACTGATCATCTCTAAATTATACGATTGGTTTGAAGAGGATTTTGGCGGGACCAAGCAGGATATTATTTTTCATTTATTACAATTTGCAAAAGAGCCATTGCAAAGCCAACTTAAGCACATAAATACCATCGACAGTTACATCTATAATTGGCATATCAATAGCCCTTCCACTGATCACGAATAAACGCATTATAAAAAATTGTTTGAACTCCTTCACACCGAGAAAAACAATAGTATACTCGCCCTATTTATCATAAGGGTTAGAATAATGAATCGTGGTGGATTTTCATGGAAAAGACTTATTGGGATCTCTGCTTTAAAAGCTAAGATTTCGCGAAAAATAGGCATTCCACTCACGCAATCGGGAAGAGAAAGAAAACTCGGTGCCTTAATCATTAAGCAGTTACGCTCGTTCTTCTTGGAAGCGAAAAAGAAAGAGCGCTAGTTACTCAATTATTCTTCGATAGACTGGAATAATTGTTCAATAACATCGTCGTGGATTGTATTAATGTGCTTATAAATTTTAAGCACTCTATATACTGCATCACGATTACGATTGTCTATTTCCAGATTTGAGTCCGCTAAATCATACGTATAAGGTTCAGTGAGGAAATGTCTATTTCCCAATTCGATACGCAAAGCATTCATAACACTACATAAGGCATCAAAAACCTCAACTACCGCGGCTTGTTCTTCATTATTAAGTAACGGCAACCAATCAAAAGTGCCTCTGTGAGTGATGTTAAAGAAGGTATAGAGTAAAGACTGTGTATCATTATTAGCAAAGTAGCCATATAAATCCACACATTCGGAAGTAGTTAGTTGGCTATACAATGACACCAATTTTTCTTGAAAAAGAATTGGGCCCTTTTCTGGCTCTATACCCCCTGACAACAAATTTTGTTTTAATACCATCACCGCATCTATTAAACGATTTGGGTTAAACCAAAATTTATACGCCTTCCTCAGATCTGATACGTAATCAATGGTCTCTCCGTTTACGTGAGTTGAATTAGAGTTGAGTTTTAACCGCTTAACTGCTGATTGAATCATTTGTCTATATTCTTCACTTGTCTTGACTCTAATACCTTGAGGTAAGTCCTCATCATGCAAAAAATAGTCGATCCCTAGGGTTAATCCTTTTTGAAAAGCAATCTCATACAATTTTTGTTGCATTAATTCGATATAATAATGCAATAACCCTAGACGCATCTGTACCGAAATTAACTTTTGAGGATGAATCACATCAGCAAATAATTTATCCGGGTGTATCTTATAGAAGAAAATTGCATTCACCAAACCAGCGAATGTGGGATTAGCAAGGTTATCCAATGCGACTTGCTGTTGTTCAATACTCCAGTCATAATATACAGCTCCCAACTCCCTATGATTCGTATCACTTTTATTCCAAAAATCAACAAATCCTTCCAACCATAAATTATACCTATCAAGATCATTTTTCGTCATTTTAAGTTCGCTTTTGACCAAAGCCTTTGCTCGCTCATTGTCTGTTACAAACCAACTTGAAAACTGAGTTCTATTTTGTGTCATCCCTTCTCCTCAAGCATCGCCCTGATATAACTGTACCAGCTGGAAAAAATGTAACATGCTACTTTTGAGGATCCAGTAAGATTTTAAGATAAGCAGCATCCCAGCGAGACGTAGAAAATAGAGCCAATAACTCCTAGAATAATATCGAAAATAATTGCAAGTCGATACTAATCTTGCCAAAATTACGACGAATACAGCTTAAAAACAATGGGAATAAATTAATGCCGCAACCCAGTTATCTTTTATTCATCGATAACGATCCTGTGAGTGAGGATCTCAAGAAATACTTTGCACAATTTAATATTAAAATTGTACAGCAAAAGCAATTATTTGCTCCCATTCAAAGTGGAGTAGGAAAACCTATGGCCATTTTAATTCATTGGTCTATTTTGCAAAATGACCTCCAAGCAATTCATCAATTTTATACAAACTATCCTGTGCCTTTATTGATTTTAAACGATACTCCAGATGAAGATGCCTGTATTAAAGTACTCGAAGCGGGAGCAGATGATTTTATTGTAAAACCATTATTACCAAGAGAGCTCCATGCACGAGTCAGCGCAATTAACCGACGTGTCTTACGTGCACGCCAACAATCTGAGCAGGAAAAAGAAGTTCTAGTTTTTTCCAATTGGCGACTCTATCCTGCTTCCAGGCAAGTATTTCGTGATAATACCAATGAAGAATTACTGTTAAGTGCTGGGGAATATGATTTATTACTTACCTTTGTACTGCAACCCCAACGCATCCTGGACCGGGAGCTCCTGCTGCAAATCACCAAAAATAGTGATCTAAATCCTTTTGACCGAAGAATTGATGTGCAAATAAGCCGACTACGCCAGAAAATTGAAGTTGATGCAAAAAAACCGGCATTAATCAAAACCATTCGCAATGGTGGTTATATGTTTACGGCACAAGTGATCACTTTAAAAGAAAGTGATACAAAATAGCTTCATTATTTGCGCCTCTTGCTTATTTTGAACATTTTTACACTTTTAATTGTATTGTCGCCGACTCTTAGTATTTCCATCCGATAGTTCTCTATAGTTAAACATGAATCAGCTGGAGGAATATAGCCAAGATGCTCGACAATTAATCCGCTTAACGTTTTTGGCCCTATCATCGGTAATTGCCATCCCATTAATCGGTTTAGATGACGTAATGTTATGCTTGCATCAACAATAACTGAGCCATCGCTTTGCGGAGTAATATCTCGACTTAGTGCAGCCACATCTGTAGTAAATTCACCTACAATTTCTTCAAGTATATCTTCCATTGTGACTAAGCCCTGAATATCTCCATATTCATCAACTACAAAGGAACTTCGTCTCTTCATTTTTCTGAAATTTAATATTTGAATATTAAGCGAAGTAGCCTCAGGAATATAATATGGCTCATCCGCTGCTTTCAGTAGACTTTTAAGATCCAACTCATTATCTATAGCCAAATTTAATACATCACGCACATGGATCATTCCTACCAGATCATCAATGGAATTGCGGTATAAAGGCAAACGGGTATGTTTTGCTGTTTCTAATTGATACAGAATTTCCGACCAAGGCTCTTCGATATCGATACCAACAATATCCGATTTAGGAATCATAATATCTTCTACCGTAGCTTGCTCCAAATCTAGAAGACTAATCAACATACTCTTATGCTCAACTGGTAATAGCCCCCCTGCTTCATGTACCACTGAGCGTAATTCTTCATTCGTCAAGAATTCCTTTTGTATTTTGTCAATTGAGATCCGAAATAAACGTAATACACCGTTAGACATAGAGCTGCTGATGTATACCAAGGGGGCAAAAATCAATTGAAGTATTTGTAGTGGCAATGAAGTAGCAAATGCAACTTTTTGTGGATAAATTGCTGCGAATGTCTTGGGTATCATTTCAGCAAATACTAAAATCACCAGCGTTAAAATGATGGTTGCTATAGCAATACCCGCATCACCATAAACACGCTGACCAATCAAAGTTGCTATGGTTGATGCAAGGATATTAGCCAGAGTATTACCGATTAAGACAACGCTCAATAGTCGATCGGGTCGAGAGAGTATTTGATTCACTCGCGTTGCTTGTTTATTCTCTTTCTTGACTAGATGTTTTAACTTATAGCGATTAATCGACATCATACCAATTTCAGTGGCAGCAAAAAATGCAGCCAAGAGAATTAAAAAAAGCAATATAAGAAACAATGTAGAAAGATGGTATGTCACCGAATTACCTCATGCTTTTATAACACGAAATAAAGTATCATATGGCTTCAAAGAAAGCGAGATTCAATATTTGATTCAACCTTATTAGCATTGAGGGTAGGGCATTGCTATACGATTCTAAAGTTGATTCTTATATCACTATATTAATTTTTTCTAAAATAAATGTTACACGTTGTTCAACAGATAGCTTCGGTACTTCAATTAAATCGTAGTTTGCACTAATAAGTGCTTCTTTGACTATGTCATAAGCCAAAACAGCTTGTTCAAAGGTATGCACCCGTTCTTCATCGGTTGTATATATTTCTTGCCATGGAGGAAATATAAATACGCGTTGATTATATCTATATTGTTTATTTACAAGCACAATATCTTTAATCAGGTTATCCCAAGCTGCTCCACTGGCGATTGACTGATAACCTAATAAATCAGGTAGTCCTCGGTCAAAAAAGACGGGGGAAACGAACTCGGAATACTCCAAAAAATCGTGCAAACATTGTTGCAGCATTAATTGACAAAATTTAAATCGATTATCAACTTGTATCGCATTGTGTCCCTGCTGTTTTTGCTCTTTTATAATTGTTCTTGCTGCTTCACTAACTACGGTGAATGAATTCATTTGTAACAATTTTATAACAGAACTTTTGCCTACGCCTGGACCACCTGTTATTAAATAAAAATTGGATTTTAACAATTTTTGCTCCATTTGATTCAGCTTAAAAGTTGTCTCTTATCTTCATGCCACAACTTAGAGCATCAATTGATAGTAAGGGTGAGCAGACCGATAAATGCAACACTTCCGTTTTAATGCTGTGTAACCCAACACTAAAGTCGCACTATATTATGTTTCAGGGGTCTTGACCGTATGTCTTCGCCCAAACCCCACGAATATTTCTTTCATCGGAAAAAATAAATTTCAACTAATTTTGCTCATTATTATATCGAGCTACGCTGGCCTTAATCTCTTCGAACGCCGCGTCTGGACCAACCCAACCATCCAGTTTAACCCATTTACCTTCTTCCAAATCTTTATAATGACTGAAAAAATGTTCCAAAGAGTTTAATAGATGCTGCGGCAGATCTTCATATGATTGAATCGATTCATAAATTTTAGTTAGCTTATTCGTAGGAACCGCTAAGATTTTAGCATCTACGCCTGACTCATCAGTCATTTTTAACATACCTACGGGTCGACATGGAATAACCGATCCACCTACAAGAGGAACTGGAGTCACAACGAGAACGTCAACTGGATCCCCGTCTTCTGATAAAGTGTGCGGAACATAACCGTAATTGACTGGATAAAACATGGGAGTCGTTAAAAAGCGGTCAACAAATAATACTCCGGACTCTTTATTTACTTCATACTTTACAGGCTCACTATGCATAGGGATTTCAATAATTACATTAATTTCCTTTGGTAAATCACGACCACTGCTAATTCTCATTAAACTCATTTATTCTTCTCCCCTCTTAATAGAATAAAAATACAGTAAAACGATAAGACATAATATATCCTTGATAATTCGACAAACGCCGTCCTTTAGGGCGCAAGCCGGTTCTAACAGGAATAAGTACTCTCACCATTATGGGTTTACTTTAAATAAAAATCTTGGTACGAATGCAAATTTGCAACATAAAGCGGCTATTATGCGAAAAAACACGTTAAAAGGCAAAGAGAAGCTGTCGCATTATAAGTAATGCAATGTATAATAGTCTTTTTTAATCACAATGAGATTGCTTATGAATTGCTTGTTTTGCAAAATTGCACAAGGTGCAATTCCTGCATCAGTAGTTTTTGAAGACGATGAGATAATGGCTTTTCGTGATCTCAACCCGCAAGCTCCTAAACATCTGCTGATTATTCCGAAGCAACATATTGCTACGCTGAATGACGCCAGCGATGAAAACCAGGCCCTGTTGGGAAAAATGATTTTAGGGGCAAAAAAAATTGCTCAAACTGAAGGAATAAGTGACGCAGGATATCGATTAGTTTTTAACATTAATCCCGACGGTGGCCAAACAGTATATCACATTCATTTACATTTGCTGGGCGGACGTCATATGACTTGGCCCCCTGGGTAGGAAAGAACAATGGAAAAACTATATAAAGAACTGCTAATACAATTAGGTGAAGACATAAGTCGCCAAGGGTTGATTGACACTCCTACGCGTGCGGCCAATGCCATGCGTTATTTGACTAAAGGCTATAATGAGAGCCTGGATGATATTATTAATGACGCACTTTTTGATTCTGATATGAGTGAAATGGTTATAGTCAAGGATATTGAAATGTATTCCATGTGCGAGCACCATTTACTTCCATTTCTTGGCAAATGTCATGTTGGATACATTCCTAATGGAAAAGTAATAGGTTTATCGAAAGTAGCCCGAATTGTTGATTACTTTGCGCGACGCTTGCAAATACAGGAACGGCTAACTTCAGAAATAGCGAACTGCTTAGAGTCAATTACCGGTGCACGAGGTGTAGCTGTAGTAATTGAAGCCAAACATCTGTGTATGATGATGCGCGGCGTCGAAAAGCAAAACTCAGTAATGACCACTTCAGTAATGCTTGGTGATATGCGAAATAGCCCAACAAGTCGAGCCGAATTCTTAACCTTGACTCACAATAAGTAATCCTGCTTTCCATCTCCATTTTCTAGCATTATAACCTGGGTGAAGCAAAGCGTAACCCGGGAGGCTATATTAGTCATATTTTTGCTTCACTCGGGTTACAACTAAAAATCTTTCTTCCACACCTATATATGCGGAAGAATGGATAGTTTCTTATTCTTCTTCTCCTTCACTAATACCTTCATTTGCTGCTTCACTAGGCTCTTTTTCATGATGAGCTTCTTCAGCAGGAGTGGCTGTTACTTCTTCTGCTTGTGGTCTATCTTTCCACTCAAGCTTTACACGACCTTGCTTATCAATTCCCGCAACAAATACTACAATATCTTGTCCTTCTTGCAGTACTGCTTCGACTTTTTGTGAACGATCGCTACAAATTTGAGAAATATGGAGTAATCCATCTTTACCAGGTAAAAGATTGATAAAGGCGCCAAAATCAACGATCTTACTTACTTTACCATGATAAGTTTGGCCAACCTCTATTTCAGCAATTAATGCCTTAATTTGCTTTTGTGCTTCTTCCAATGCATTCATATCTGGAGAAAATAATTGAACAACACCTGTATCATCGATATCTATAGAAACACCGGTACTGTCAATTAATCCTTTAATTGTTGCACCACCTTTACCGATAATAGTGCGGATCTTGTCTTCAGCAACTTTCATTGTAGTAATGCGAGGTGCATGCTGAGATAATTCGTCCCGATGCTCTGATAATGCATTATTCATTACGCCTAGGATATGCAAGCGACCAGCTAAGGCTTGGTCTAAAGCTTGTTCCATAATTTCATTGGTAATACCATGGATTTTAATATCCATTTGTAATGCTGTGATTCCATGTTCAGTACCTGCTACCTTGAAATCCATATCACCTAAATGGTCTTCATCACCTAATATATCAGTTAATACTGCGTAACGATCCCCCTCTTTAATCAAGCCCATCGCGACTCCAGCTACAGGTGCTTTTAAGGGAACACCTGCATCCATCAGCGCAAGACTAGTGCCACATACTGTAGCCATCGAACTTGAACCATTAGATTCAGTAATTTCAGAAACAACTCTTAAAACATAGGGAAATTCATTTGCCTCGGGCAAAACAGCCATGATTGCACGTTTTGCTAGGCGACCATGTCCAATCTCTCTACGTTTGGGACTGCCAACCATACCGGTTTCCCCAACCGAATAAGGAGGGAAATTATAATGCAGCATAAAGCGGTCTTTCGATTCACCGGTAATATTATCTAGGATTTGTGCATCACGCTCATTACCCAAAGTAGCAACAACAATAGCTTGGGTTTCACCACGAGTGAACAAAACGGAACCGTGTGTTCTTTCTAGCAGTTTTGTACGAATCGCAATTGGACGGACAGTTTTGTGGTCACGACCGTCGATTCGTGGCTCACCATCAAGAATGCGATTACGTACAGTAGCACGTTCTATTTCGACAAACATATTGCCAATTACATCGGCTTTTAACTCATCATTCTCTGCTTGCAGTGCTGATATTGTTTGTTCTTTTAACTCATTCAAACGTTGGTAACGCTCTTGTTTATCTTTAATCAGATACGCTGCTTCAACATCTTGTTTCACCATATCTGAAACTCGTTCTTGTAAAGAAGTATCCACTTCAGGAGCTGTCCACTCCCAACGAGTTTTTCCACCTTGTGCTGCAAGCTCTTCTATTGCTTTGATCACATTTTTCATCATTTCATGACCAAACATAATTGCGCCGCGCATAATGTCTTCACTTAATTCTTTAGCTTCTGACTCGACCATTAAAATCGCATCTTTAGTTCCTGCAACTACTAAATCAAGTTTGGATTGCTCCAGGTCTTTGCGGCTTGGATTCAATAAGTAAATACCGTCCTTATAACCTACACGAGCAGCGCCAATTGGACCGTTAAAAGGAACCCCAGACAGAGCTAATGCTGCAGAAGAGGCGACCATTGCAACAATATCTGCAGAAACTTCGGGGTTTAGAGAAAGTACCGTAACAATGACTTGTACTTCATTGCAAAAACCTTCAGGAAATAATGGACGAATAGGGCGATCAATGAGTCGTGAAGTTAGAGTTTCATTATCTGATGGTCTGCCTTCGCGTTTATTAAATCCACCAGGTATTTTACCTACTGCGTAAAATTTTTCCTGGTAATTTACTGTTAATGGGAAAAAACCATTTTCTTCACCACCTTCTTTTTTACCAACTACTGTAGCTAATACTTGAGTGCCATTCATACTGGCTAATACAGCTCCATCCGCTTGTCGCGCAATTTCACCAGTTTCCAATATAAGCGTGTGGTCACCAAATGCTATTTCTTTTGTAAACTTAGCCACGTAATCTTCCTCTTTAAGTAATTATAACGAAAAAAAGGCGCAGAAAAATGCGCCTTTATTTAAAGTATTTTTTGTAAAGTACATTCGTAAAGAAATGTATTTGCTCAGCAATCAATAAGAATCTCTCAGTTCCAGACTTTGGATCAATGTTTGATAGCGAGCTTCATCGTTACGCTTTAAATATTTCAACAGCTTACGACGCTTATTAACAAGTTCTTGCAGTCCACGTCGAGAATGAAAATCTTTTTTGTGTTCTTTAAAGTGCTCAGTTAAATATTTAATACGGCCAGTAATAATAGAAACCTGAACTTCAGGCGAACCAGTATCTTTATCGGTACGCTTGTATTCATTAACAATTGCTGCTTTATCTGCGCTGCTTAGCGACATTATACACTCCTGGAACTACTAAGTATTCATTTAAAGGCGAACATTCTACCAAGGCATGTCCAACGAAACAAGTACTGAAAATTATTTTTGTGCAAAAAATTTCATATTTAGCGGTAATCACTCTTTTAATATATAAAAAGAATTAAAAAGAAAGTAATCGTTTCGCTTTAATATCACCTTGGATATTTCGTTCACCTAACCCAATAAACTGTGCATTCTCATCATAAAGACGAACACAATCTTCTCTTTCTACACCTATTTTATTTGTAACTACTCTACCTTGACGAATTATAACAATTTCTTCGCTCAAAAGAGTCACTTTTTCCAAATGACTAATTGCTCTATCCATAGGAATTAAGCAAGCTTTTCGTTCTGAAATAGTCATTTCCTCTAATTCATCCAGAGAATACATAGGCATATTTTCTAAACCTGACGTATAAACCCGATGTAACCGAGTTACATGAGCCCCAACACCTAAAGCATCACCAATATCTTCAACTAAATTGCGAATATAGGTTCCTTTACTGCAAGTTACGGTTAATGAAAATTGATTACTGTCAAATGCATTAAGTTGCAAATTACTAATCAGGATCTCACGTGCTTTTCTCTCGATATGAATCCCTTCTCTGGCCAAACGATAAAGAGGTGTTCCATTATGTTTTAAAGCGGAAAACATCGAAGGCACCTGCTTTATATGACCTGTATGTTGCATTAATACATCAAGCAAATTAGCCTCTGAAATTTCAAATACTTCAGTACGAGCGATTATGTCACCTGTTGCATCAGCAGTATTAGTTTTAATGCCTAATAAACCCGTAGTTTGGTAACATTTATCTGCATCAAGCAAAAATTGACATACTTTGGTCGCTTCGCCGAAACAAAGAGGCAACATACCCGTGGCGAGTGGATCTAAACTTCCAGTATGGCCAGCTTTCTTTGCACCTATCAGCCTCTTTGCTTTCTGCAACGCAGTGTTCGAGGTCATTCCTTCTGATTTATTCAGCAATAAAATTCCATCTAATGCTGAAGGATTAATTGCTTTCATCATCTTCGGAACTTGGCGGATTCACTTTATCGATAAGACGGCTTAAACGTTCTCCATACTCTATTGATTCATCATATACAAAATGAAGTTGAG
Organism: Legionella qingyii; assembly: GCF_003990155.1. Taxonomy (NCBI): domain Bacteria; kingdom Pseudomonadati; phylum Pseudomonadota; class Gammaproteobacteria; order Legionellales; family Legionellaceae; genus Legionella; species Legionella qingyii. The sequence goes on along the minus strand of NZ_RZGX01000008.1, from coordinate 150,008 downwards.
GAACTGTACGCAAAGTAATACTGCGTGCCAATGCACTACGTAAATAACTAGCAGCCGCATTTAAAATAGTCGCCGTTGTTTCTTTATCGTCATTAAGAACGGTAAAATATACTTTGGCATGTCCCAAATCAGCAGCAACTTTTACTGCTGATATGGTAACAAACCCTGTCAAGCGCGGGTCTTTTACTTCCATAGGAATTATCTGCGCTAACTTTCGCTGAATCATCTCAGCGACTCGATCTGTACGTTTAAAATTATGACCCATCTTTATAAATCACGCTTAATTTCAACTGTTTCATATACTTCTATTAGGTCACCTGGTTTTACATCGTTGTAATTTTTGACCCCAATACCACATTCAAACCCTTGGCGAACCTCGACCACATCATCTTTAAATCTTCGCAGAGATTCCAAAGTTCCCTCATAGATAACCACATTGGCACGCAGTACGCGAATAGGATTGTTACGTTTAATAACACCTTCGATAACCATACAACCTGCAATCGCACCAATTTTAGGTGATTTAAACACATCTCGAACTTCAGCGATACCAATAATTTCTTCTTTAAATTGCGGAGCAAGCATGCCAGTTAAAGCGCCTTTAATCTGATCGACAATGTCGTAGATGACGCTGTAATAATGTAGCTGAACTGATTCATGCTCTGCCAATTTCTTCGCACTGCTATCGGCTCTCACATTAAAGCCCACCAAAATTGCACTAGATGCTATCGCCAAGTGAACATCTGATTCAGTAATACCACCCACACCACTTGAAATAACTTCAACTTTGACTTCATCAGTAGATAACTTAACTAAAGCATCTGAAATTGCTTCAAGAGAACCTTGAACGTCAGCTTTAAGTACCACATTAAGGACCTTAGATTCTCCAGCAGCCATATTCTCCATAATGCCTTCAATCGTTGATTTCTGGCGTCTTGCAAGTTTTACATCGCGGAATTTACCCTGACGGAACAAAGCAACCTCTCTTGCCTTTTTCTCATCAGGAACAACAACTGCTTCATCTCCAGCATGAGGAATAGCTGATAAGCCAAGCACTTCAACTGGAATCGATGGTCCAGCAGAATCAACCATATCTCCATTATCACCAACAAGGGCACGTACGCGACCGTACTGGAATCCAGCAAGCAAAATATCGCCTTTATTTAGTGTTCCACTTTGTACTAATACGGTTGCTACAGGACCTCTTCCTTTATCCAAGCGTGACTCGATGACTACCCCTTTTGCAGCACCATCAGTTACTGCCGTTAGTTCTAAAACTTCGGATTGCAGTAATATTGCATCAAGAAGATCGTCAATACCCATACCGGATTTAGCAGAGATATTGATAAACATCGTATCACCACCCCAAGCTTCTGGAATGACTTCATGTGTCGTCAATTCGTTCATGACACGCTCAGGATCTGCATCTGGCTTATCCATTTTATTAATTGCAACAATAATTGGTACTTTTGCTGCTTTCGCATGTTGAATTGCTTCTATAGTTTGTGGTTTAACACCATCATCAGCAGCAACGATCAACACAACAATATCAGTGGCCTGTGCTCCACGAGCTCTCATTGCTGTAAATGCAGCGTGGCCAGGGGTATCTAAGAATGTAATATCACCTTTAGGGGTACTTACGTGGTATGCACCAATATGTTGTGTAATACCACCTGCCTCACCAATAGCTACTTTGGTTCGACGAATGTAGTCCAGTAAAGAAGTCTTACCATGATCTACGTGCCCCATAATCGTAACTACAGGTGCTCTGGACTCAGTACGACTACCTTTAGTAATCGACTCACCTAATCCCACTTCAATCGCATCTTCTTTAATAACGCGTGCTTTATGACCCATTTCTTCAACCACGATAACCGCAGTTTCTTGGTCTATAACCTGGTTAATAGTTGCCATTGCACCAAGAGACATCATTACCTTAATTACTTCTGCAGCTTTTACAGACATTCTTTTTGCCAATTCAGCAACAGTAATCGTTTCTGGTATTAAAACCTCTTTTACTACAGGAGAAGTTGGTAATGCAAAACCATGTTTTAGTGACTCTTCAGCTTCTTTAAGTTTTTCGGACTTCTCTACACCTTTACGCTTTTTGAATTTACTGCGCCCACCACGTCTATGACCTTCTTGATCTTCGTCATCACGCTCAAAAGATGCTTGTTGATATTTGGGCTTTTTCTTAACCTTTCTAAAGTCTGCTGCATCAGGTTCAATTGCTGGCTCTACATGCTTCTTTTTAGCCTGCTTTTCCAATTTATGCTCTTCTTTTATGGAAATATCTTCCATATTTTCAATCGCATTTGTACTTTCAAGAACTTCAGGTGTTACGTTTTCAAGAATCTCTTCGCTTTTTTCACCCTGTAGCGTTTCTTCTACCACAGGTTCTTCGTTTGTTTCCGCAGTTGTTTCAACAGGTTCAGCAGTTTGCTCAGCTGATTCAATGGGTGTTTCAGACACTGGTGGAATCTCAGAAGCAACTTCAGCGGGATGCTGTTCAGGTATCGCCTGATTTTCTTCCGGCATAACAGGTTCTTCAGCCTCAGGAAGCTCTACTATTGGGGCACGTTTTACAAAAACCTTTTTCTTCCGTACTTCAACGTTTACAGTTTTACCGCTATGAGCATCATGACCAACGGTGACTTGTGATAAGCTTTTTCGTCTTAAAGTAATTCTTTCAGGCGAAACATTCACATCACGCAGAGAGGTTCTCTTCAAATGATTGAGTAAGATCCGCTTTTGCTCTTCATTCACAGTCTGTTGGTCATCAGTAAAAGATAACCCTGCTTCCTGTAACTGGTTCAATAAGCGTTCAACCGGAATACCAACGACTTGAGCTAATTGTTTAACCGTCACATCCGCCATATTTTAATCCCCTTTCAGCAGCTGTATTCTTTACCTAAAAAGAAACTGCATATTTGCACTACATTAATTTATAATAAATCCATGGCTTTATAAAAACCATGGTTCTCTGGCCTTCATAATTAAAGCCCCGGCCTTTTCTTCAGTCATTCCTTCAATTTCTAACAACTCATCTACAGATTGCTCAGCTAAATCTTCCATGGAAGTAATTCCTTTTGCAGCTAATATATTAGCTAACTCTTCGGTCATACCATCCATTGAGAGTAATGATTCGTCAGGTGTACCAGATAGCTCTTTACCAGAAGAAAGAGCCATTGTGAGTAATTTATCGTTTGCTCTATTTCTTAGTTCTTCTACAATTTCTTCGTCGAACTCCTCAATAGCTAGTAATTCTTCTTTGGGAACATAAGCGATTTCTTCAAGAGAAGAAAATCCATGCGCTACTAGTAATGTAGCAATTTCTTCATCAATTTCCAGTGCCGAAGTAAATAATTTAACAATTTTACTTGATTCTTCCAAATTTTTATTTTCGAACTCATCCGTAGTCATGACATTCAAAGTCCAGCCTGTTAATTGGCTTGCTAAACGAACGTTTTGACCATTACGACCAATTGCCTGCGATAATTGATCCTTTTCTACTGCCAGATCCATAGTATGAGTATCTTCATCAACAACAATAGAAGAAATTTCTGCAGGGGCCATCGCATTAATAACTAATTGAGCAGGATTATCATCCCATAAAATAATATCCACACGCTCGCCACCAAGTTCGCTAGAAACGGCTTGAACCCGAGCCCCGCGCATACCAACACAAGCTCCGACAGGATCAATTCGTCCATCGTTTGTTTTAACAGCGATTTTGGCTCTATTTCCTGGATCCCGTGCAGCAGCTTTCACTTCAATTACATTCTCACCAATTTCAGGTACTTCAATGCGGAAAAGCTCGATGAGCATTTCATTACGAGTACGGCTTACAAATAGTTGTGGTCCACGTGCTTGGGGTGTGATTTCATATAAATAAGCACGGACTCTGTCATTCGGTCGAAACATTTCATGTGGAAGCATTTCTGTGCGTGGCAAGAATGCTTCTGCTTTACCACCTAAGTCAATAATAATATTATCTCGGGTTACTTTCTTAACCGTTCCATAAATCAATTGACCTAGCTTGCTTCTGAATTGATCAATTACCAGCTCACGCTCTGCTTCTCTAACTTTTTGCATAATCACTTGACGAGCGGCTTGTGCTTCAATTCTCCCAAATTCAATCGAAGGAATTGACTCTTCTATACGATCATTAATGTTTGCAGATGGATTACGCTCTTTTGCTTGTTCAACAGTTAATTGGCGTTCTGGGTGCTCTATCTCATCCTCGTTGACTACATCCCAATATCTAAAGGTTTCATAGTCACCTGTACGTGGATCTAATTTAATTCGTACCCCTATATCTAAACCAAAGATTTTGCGAGTTGCGGACTCCAATGCAGCCTGAATGGCAAGTATAATAACATCCTTACTTACACCTCTTTCGTTTGATAACGCTTCTGCAACCAGTAACAATTCTTTGCTCATTGTTCGCCTCTCTATACTGTCAAACTTGCTTTCACAATATTTGAAAAAAGTAATTCTTTATCTTCATTATTTATTTTGAGTACTAAAGCGTTCTCAGATACTGAGACAATAGTGCCTAGTAATTTACGTTTACCCTCAATTGGCTTAAAAGTTTTTATTTGTACTTCATGGCCTATATAACGTTGATATTGCCAATTTTTAAATAAAGGTCTTGGAATGCCAGGTGATGATACTTCCAAGCTATAATTCCCAGAAATTGGATCTTCAACATCCAGAAGAGCACTGACTTGATGACTTACTGCTTCGCAGTCTTCAATCCCTATTCCATCAGCCTTATCAATGTATATACGCAATAAAGAATGCTTACCTTGCGAAAGGTACTCGCATCCCCAAAGCTCATAGCCCATATCATTAATTGTAGGAGCTAATAAATGTTCCAATTCATCTTGTATCATAGTATTAACAAACAAAAAAGGGCACGAATGCCTAATACAAATACGATATAGTAACCTAAGTTCGGGAAAGAGCTAGGCTCTGGAAGTGATTTCTCTAAAACAATTATTTCCGAGCTGATCTTTGCTTCACTGGCTACTACTGATTTTAGTGCAGTTACAAATTGTACATAATAAAAAACCCCATAAATGGGGTTCTTAATAAGTGGTAGCGGGGGCAGGATTTGAACCTACGACCTTCGGGTTATGAGCCCGACGAGCTACCAGGCTGCTCCACCCCGCGTCAACTGATGGCAAGTATACTGAGAGTCTGTACTCTTAGCAAGTACTTTCGTTCAAGAATGTAAATAAATATGTATTCTGCATCAAAAAAATGGTTTTTTATCTAATGCAGAACAAAGTTTGAACAATTTTAAGAGCCGAAAGCATTCATACAAGCTACAATTAAGGTACCTGGAAAAATACCTAAATAAATTAATGATAAACAATTCAGTGAAAGCACTAAGACATTTCCTTTATTCATAACCACAGGGTCAGTGTGTGTCGGTTTATCAAAATACATGATTTTAACAATTCTTAAATAGTAATAAGCTCCAATTACTGTAAAAAATAGCCCTACTACCGCAACCCATGTCATTTGAGCATCGACCAACGCCTTCAGCACAAGCAATTTTGTAAAGAAACCAACCGTAGGCGGAACTCCTGCTAGAGAAAACATAATAATTAGCATCATAAATGCGAGCCAAGGATTTCTTTTGTTAAGCCCTTTTAAGTCATCAACGTTATCTATTTCCATCCCGTGGTTAGACATTAATACAATTAAACCAAAGGCTGCAGCTGAAGTAATTGAGTAAACTAAAATATAATAAAGAGCAGAGGAATATCCTGATGCAGTCGCTGCCAAAATACCAAATAAAGCGTATCCAATATGCGATATAGCAGAATAAGCTAATAAACGTTTAATACTGGTTTGGACTACTGCAAATAAATTTCCCAAACCTGTGGAGAGTAAAGTAATTACCAACAAAATTTGTTGCCACTGTGAACTAATATCTACTAGGCCAATTGTCAGTAATCTAAAAGCCATACCAAGTGCAGCGACTTTGGGTGCAGCACTAATAAATAAAGTAACTGAAGTCGGTGCTCCCTGGTATACATCTGGTGCCCACATATGAAAGGGAACTGCTGCTAATTTAAAAGCAACCCCGCAGAGGATAAAAACCATCGCAAAAGCGAGCAGCGTACTTTGTTGTTGCCAGTTCGCGGCAATAACATTAGCCACTTCGAGTAAATCCAGTTTTCCAGTTGCCCCGTAAATTAGGGAAATACCATATAAAAGCATTGCGGAAGCAATCGACCCCATTACAAAGTACTTCATTGCTGCTTCAGAAGCATCACTATCTGTTCTGCGAATAGCAGTCATTGCATATAAGGGCAATGATAATAATTCCAAACCAAGGAAAATCGTAAGCAGCGAATGTGCTGAAACAAGAAGCATCATCCCTAAAGTAGAAAACAATCCTAAAATATAGTAATCACCAGAAGGCATCTGACGCTCATCTATATAATTTTTTGAATAGATAAAGCTCAGCAACACACTAATGTATATAAAAAATTTCATTAAATTGGCAATATCATCACTAATGAATAAGCCATTGAGTGTAATAATTTTATACATACCAATATAAAGAAAACTAACAACAGCAGCTAAAACTAAACCTACACAGGAGATGAAATAAGAAACTGATTTATACCGATGCCGTAAAAATAGATCAGCAAGCAATGCAATGCATGCGGTGGCGAGCACAATCATTTCCGGAATGGCTACATGGATATTTTCAAGTAATGCTGTCATATTGGTTAACCTTGATTACAATTTTGATTGACTTGCTAATGCCAGAGTATGGCTTACTGTTTGATGGATGTACTCTAGAAACGGCTTGGGATAAACACCCATGGCGATAACCATCAAAGCAAGTAAGATATAAGCACTTAACTCATAGCCCGAAAGATCTTTTAGTTCTGCAACTTTTTCATTTGCTATAGGTCCAAAAATTACTCTTTTATACATCCAAAGATTATAACCTGCTGCAGTTATAAGTGTGGTTGCAGCCCAAAATGTTACCCAAAAACCGGCTTTAAGTGACCCTAGAATTACCATAAATTCACCAACAAAACCGGAGGTTCCTGGTAAACCCGCATTTGCCATACAGAACAGCATGAAAAAAGATGCAAATATTGGCATTGTATTCACAATCCCTCCGAAATCTGCTAAACGTCGGGTATGCATACGATCATAGATAAAACCAACACCAGCGAAAAGTGCACTTGAGACAAACGCATGTGAAATCATGACTACAATTGCACCCTCTAAGATTAGGCCAGCTGCGCTTAATCCAGATTGTTTTGCAATCGCAAAAATAGCAAAACTGCCCAATGTCACAAATCCCATGTGTGAAATTGAAGAATATGCAATTAATCGCTTCATATCTTTTTGAATAATTGCGACCAATGCAATATAAACAATCGCGATTAAAGATAAGGCAATCATAATCCCTGCATAGCGACTACATGCATCTGGAACAATGGGTAAAGAGAATCGGATAAATCCGTAAGCTCCGAGTTTTAACAAAATAGCAGCCAATACAACCGAGCCGCCCGCCGGAGCCTCAGTATGGGCATCAGGCAACCAAGTATGTACTGGAAACATCGGGATTTTGATTGCAAAACCAAGGAAAAATGCAATGAAGATCAATGTTTGAGCTGTCATACTTAGTTTAATTGCATAAAACGCTTCTATACTAAATGAGCCCGCGATATAGCCCATGTATAAAAAGCTAGCTAACATAAGTACGGAACCTAAAAAGGTATATAGGAAAAATTTAATCGCTGCATAAACTCGATTCTCTGATCCCCAAATACCAATAATCAGATACATAGGTATTAGCGTTGCTTCCCAGAAGATGTAAAATAAAATCGCATCTAATGCAGAGAAAACTCCAACTAAAAGTCCCTGCATAATCAAAAATGCAGCTAAATATTGAGAGACGCGGTTAGTAATACTTTCCCAAGTTGCCAGTATCACCACTAAATTCGTAAATATACTAAGCACTATTAGGAGTAAGGACATACCATCGATACCTAAGCTATAGCTAATGCCTAGTGCTGGCATCCATGAGAATTCCTCCAAATATTGCATTCCTAATACTTTAGGATCAAAGCCTGCAACAAGAGGGATACACAGTAGCAAACAAAGTATTACGGTAAACAATGCCAAATAACGCGAAATATTCGGGCTACGATCATCTCCAGCGAGAAGAACAAAAACACCGCCTATTACTGGCAACCAAATTAGTAAATTGAGCAAATAATGCATACCTTCACCCTATATTCAGCCGAGTATCAACCAGCATAAAAATCCAAGCAATCCAAAAATCATTACTGCAGCATAATGATACAGATAACCACTTTGTATAGCGCGACCTTTAGCTGATAACCATCTAACGAGTCGACTGCTGCCATTCACAACCATCCCATCGATCAATTTCTGATCACCCACACTGTAAAATACAGTTCCTATCCCCTTAGAACCTTTTACAAAAACTAAATTGTTAAATGCATCAAATCCATATTTATTAACGAGTATTTTATAGATGAGTGAAAAACGACGTGCTAAATAGCCTGGAATCGATGGTACAGCTATATAACAGAGCCAGGCAATCGCAATTCCCGCCAAAGTAATCCAAAAAGTGAGCGAGTATATCGAATGCATCATACTTGCAAAAGGTGATGTAATTTCGTGCGCAAGCTCTGCCAACACATTATGTTGAGGAAGTATAAATAAAGATGAGCTTAAAATGGATGGATTATCAAATAGCATAGGCATATACAATATGTAGCCTAAAATAATTGAAGGAATAGCAAGTAGAACAAGTGGCAACCAAACTACCCATGGTGATTCATGAACATGACTTAAAGTATGTTCATCCATGCGAGGTTTACCATGAAACGTCATAAACAAAGATCTAAAGGTATACATCGCAGTAACACCCGCGCCAAGAACAACACAGAAATAGGAATAACCACTTCCTGGAATCTGTGACAATTGTACCGCTTCAATAATTGTATCCTTTGAATAAAACCCTGCTAGTGGAGGAATAGCGCACAGAGCTAGAGAACCAATAACAAAGGTTACATAAGTAATTGGCATTTTTTTCCATAAACCACCCATTTTCCGCATGTCTTGTTCATGATGCATTCCGATAATTACAGAACCAGCACCTAAGAATAAAAGTGCTTTAAAACATGCATGAGTAAGAAGATGAAACATCCCTGCACTATATGCTGAAGCACCCATTCCAACCATCATATATCCTAATTGAGATAGTGTTGAATAGGCGACTACACGTTTAATATCGTTCATTGTAAGTGCCAGGATTCCTGTAAAGAGTGCTCCTGTTGCGCCAATAACCAAAACTACGCTCAATGCTGTTGTGGAAAATTCGATCAGAGGTGAAATACGTGCAATCATAAATACCCCAGCAGTAACCATGGTTGCAGCATGAATCAATGCAGAAATAGGTGTCGGACCTTCCATCGATTCAGGTAACCATACATGCAGCGGTACTTGTGCCGATTTACCCATAGCACCAACATATAAAGCCAAACAAATTACCGTGACTAAAGACCAAGGGTGGCCTTGAAATAGCTCAATATTTTGACTTGCAAGATAATTAACACTCTTGAATACAGTTTCATAATCGATACTTCCAGTGTAAGCAAATACCAGTGCAATACCTATTAGGAAACCGAAGTCGCCCACACGGTTGACGATAAATGCTTTAAGGCTACCTTCAATAGCTGATTCCTTTTGATACCAAAAACCGATAAGCAAATAAGAAACGAGACCGACACCTTCCCAGCCAAAGAATAATTGCAAGAAATTATTGGCACTGACTAACATCAGCATCATAAAAGTAAACAGCGAAATATAGCTAAAAAAGCGCTGGTACCCATCGTCATCAGCCATATAGCCAATACTGTAAATATGCACCAACAAAGAGACAAAATTTACAGTCACGAGCATCACGACACTTAAAGGATCGATCAGAAAACCAATATTAAATTCAAATGGAAGGATTAAACCACCAGTTGCCCAATGATATAGAACTGTGCTCTCAGTTGGCATGGCGCCAGTAAAGACTTGCCAAGCTACATAGAGCGAGGCAATAAACGATATTGTAACGCCTAAGATAGTAGCTGAATGTGCTCCGGCTCGTCCTATTTGATTACGGAAAAAACCAGCAATGATGGAGCCAGCCAAGGGAGTTAAAACGATTATTAGACAAAGTTGTTGGATACTCACAATGTTAACCTTTTAAATGATTCATCTTATCTACGTCAATGTTACCTCTATTTCTAAAAAGCAACATCACTATGGCTAATCCTATTGCTGCCTCTGCTGCAGCAACCGTTAAAATAAAAAAGACATAAACTTGACCGCTAATTTCGTTATAATAATGTGAAAATGCGACAAAATTAGTATTCACTGCAAGTAACATCAATTCGATGCATACCAGCAATAAGATGATATTTCTACGATTCATCATTATGCCAATAAGACCAAAACCGAATAAAATTGCCCCCAGAATTAGGTAATTATTAACAGGTATCATATAGAATTCCCCAACATTATTTTTCTGCTTTCATATTAATTAATTCAACCCGATCATTTCTACTTGTCAGAATCTGTTGTTTCACATCCTGTCTTTTCGATTTTCTGGGACCTCTATGTACTAGGGTAATTGCTGAAATAATTGCAATTAATAACAGAACAGCTGCAATCTCAAAAGCCAGTAAATAATCAGTATATAGAACCATGCCCAAGGCTTCAGTATTTGAGCGAGTTGCATCAGGATTGTTTTGTGTTACCTCAAATAACTGTGTACTTATTGTAGTGTTGCTCTGAGTTTCAACATTCGACTTAAACGTACCTGCAGGAATAGATACCATTAAAAGTCCCGTTAACAAAGCAACAAGAATTAAACCGAATGGTAAATAGCGTCTATAATGGTTTTTAATTACTTCAACATCAATGTTAAGCATCATCACGACGAACAGGAACAGTGTCATGACCGCCCCTACATATACCAGTACCAAAATCAGTGCCAGAAACTCCGCCTCGGCAAGTATCCATAATACGGCACTTGCAAAGAATGTAAGTACAAGAAATAAAACGCTGCGTACTGGATTATCTTGAATAATGACCATAAAGGCAGCGCCTACGGCTATAGCCGCAAAAATATAGAAAATAGTTTGAACTAATAATTCATGCATACTGCACCCCGTTATCGGTATTTTTCATCAGCAGCTCTATCTGCCGCAAGTTTAGGCTCCAACAAATCGCCAAGTGCCAAGAGCTTTTCTTTTGTCATAATATTTTGACCGCGTTCACTAACATGATAATGATGCACCGGTGTCACTACGATGGAATCTACAGGACATGATTCTTCACATAAGCCGCAATTAATGCATTTAAATACATCAATATCATACCTTGTTGTGCGACGAGATCCGTCTTCACGTGGTTCTGACTCTATGGTTATAGCCAGTGCAGGACAAACTGCTTCACATAATTTACAAGCAATGCATCGTTCTTCACCATTAGGATAACGGCGTAACGCAAGTGCTCCTCTAAAGCGAGGTGAAATTGGAGTCTGTTCCTCTGGAAACTGTACGGTTATTTTTTTCTTAAAAAAATATTTACCAGTTAACTTTAAACCCTGCAATAATTCTATTAAAAGAAAACTGCGTACGTAGTATTTAATAAGTTGATATGCTTTTTTCATCGGCTTCTCTATTAATCATTAAAACCAAGGTTTAACATGTGTAACAACCATTAGTGCAGTTACAATAATCCAAACAATGGTGACCGGAATAAGTACCTTCCAGCCTAAACGCATAAGCTGGTCATAACGATAACGAGGAAAAGTGGCTCTTATCCATAAATATACATATAAGAAAAAGCAGACTTTTACGATTAACCAAACAAACCCGGGTACAATAAAAAATATGTTTTGTAAAAATGGGACACCTTCAAATGGCGACATCCAACCACCCACAAACAGGATACTGAGTAGTACAGAGATAAGAATCATACTCGCATATTCTGATAAGAAGAATAATGCGAAGCCTATTCCAGAATACTCCACATGGAATCCAGCAACAATTTCGGACTCTCCTTCGGCTAAGTCGAATGGCGCACGGTTGGTTTCAGCGATTCCTGCAATCCAAAACACAAAAAACAGTGGCAATAGAGGAATAAACCACCAATGTAAAACTCCACCTCTTTGTGAATTAACAATGTCTGTGAGATTCATACTTCCTGCAGCCAACAGCACGCCTACTAAAGCAAAGCCCATTGCAATTTCATAGGATACGGTCTGCGCTGTACTTCTTAATGCACCAAACATTGCATATTTGGAGTTAGATGCCCATCCAGCAATTAGCACTCCATAAACGCCAAGGGAACTCATTGCAAAAATATAAAGAACCCCTGCATTAATATTTGCTAAAACCATTCCTTCCTGAAAAGGAATTACTGCCCAGCCTGCCAAAGCCGGAACTAAAGCAAATAATGGAGCAGCAATAAAAAGATATTTATTAGAACGCGTCGGAATAATAATTTCTTTAGTAATTAGCTTGATCAAATCTGCGATAGGCTGAAGTAATCCTCGCACCCCCACGCGGTTGGGTCCTATACGTGCTTGTATATACCCAATGACTTTACGCTCCGCATAAATTAAATATGCAACACATAATAGTAATGGCACTACGATTACTAATATTTTAATGATGACCCAAATTAATATGCTAATATCTTGCAGCATTTTCTTACCTGCCTAGCGCTTAATAGTTATTGCAGCAAATGAATGGCCTAAATCTACGGTTTCAGGCATCGCGTTTGCTACCCATACAACATCCGCCGCAATGCGTTCATCACGTTTAAGCGGCAATGTTATCTCAATATCTCCCTGAGATACAGTAGCAACATCGTCTAATTTCAATCGGTCAGCTGTTGTAGGATTGATGCGGATGCATACTGATTCAGCAGCAGCACATAATTGCAATTCTTTAGCATTCCTAACAATTGCATCGCTACGATAAAGTGGCCACTCGCCAACGCGAATCAATGATTGATTAATTAGAGGCAAGCTCTCAGGATAATAGGGCTTATAGTCTTGCTCCATAGTGATTGCAACACTATTTTTAATTTCTGACAAAATATCTTCAGTTGATAAATATTCAAAGCCATCACAATGCAATAAATTACCAAGTACTCTTAATACTTTCCATGCAGGTCGGGATTCGCCGTGAGGCGATAACGCGCCCTTTACTGTTTGCCAAGTATTATCAACATTAATATACGTTCCTGAAGTCTCAGCATATGGAGCAATTGGTAAAATAACATCAGCATAATCATGCATTGACTCATGATTGAAAGCTGACATTAAGACAACAAACTCAGCACCGAGCATTGATTGTCTTGCACCATAAGGATTAGCAAAATCAAAACCAGGCTCTACTCCCATTAAAAAATATGCTTTAAGTTTGGCATTTAGTGCTGCTTGTACATCCATTCCTGGTGTTGAATCTGTTTTGCCTGCAGTTGTTCGATGGGGAACCATCCCTGCGACCCAAGCACCTGCAGTGTTTGCACCATGAGTCAATCGCAATGCTTTCGCACCACTTAGTTTTTCAATATGGAACACCAAGGTACGCAATAAAGCCGCTTCAGGGTGATTTTCACAAAGAGCACCGGTAATTAAGCATGCATTTTCCTCTTTTAATGCTTTGGCAACTCGTTGAGTTGCTGCATCCAGCTCAAGACCTATTACTAATTTTTGTACTTCCGCTGGTAAGTTTTTTATGTCACCAGTCAGTGCTAAAGCAATCTTGGCAAGTTGCATTGGCATTTCTAAAGGTGAAACAATGAAGCGCTCATCAAGATCAAAGCAATAATCGAAATCTACTGGACTTATTGCGTAAATTTTTGCCCCATTACGGAATGCCTTACGAACCCGAACACCAGCAAGAGGGACTTCCCGATCAATATTGCATCCGATCAAGACGAGTACATTTTGATGTTCTACTTCTGCATAGGGTAAGGAACTTACTGGTGTAGTTCCTTGATGTTCTTGATCTCTAAAATCAACTTGTTGCAATCTGTGGTCGAGATTATGAACACCAATTTGGCGCATTAATTTTTGCAGTAAATACAGTTCTTCTAATGTAGAAGAACTTGAGGCAAAAGCGGCTACCTGCTCTGCACCATTTTGTTTTATAACTCGCGCTAGACCCTCTGCTGTAAATTTTAAAGCAGTCTCCCAATCCACAACTTCCCATTGTCCGTTGCGCTTAATCTGTGGCTGACTTGCTCTTAATGGGCTATTCAGTCCTAGATAACTAAATCGATCTCTGTCCGCCAACCAGGTTTCGTTAATTGCTTCATTCTCTTTTGGAACAACACGCATTAGCTTATTTCGACGTGTATGCAGATAGATATTTGATCCGAGGCAATCATGTGGTGCTACACCATCATGTTGAGTAAGTTCCCATGCTCGAGCGGTAAATCGGAACGGTTTTGAAGTTAATGCACCTACAGGGCATAAATCAATAATATTACCGGAGACTTCTGACTTCATGCTGTGTTGAACATAAGTACCTATTTGCATATGCTCACCACGACCAGTCGCACCTAACTCTCTTAATCCTGCGATTTCTTCGCCAAAGCGGACACAACGAGTACAATGGATGCAGCGAGTCATTTCAGTTGAAATCAGTGTGCCTAAATCGTCATCATCAACTGAACGTTTGCTTTCTGTATACTGAGATTCGTCTGCCCCATATCCCATGGATATGTCTTGTAATTCACATTCCCCACCCTGATCGCAGATCGGACAGTCAAGCGGATGGTTAATAAGAAGGAACTCCATAACTACCTTTTGTGAATGTAATGCTTCCTTCGATTTGGTAAATACCTTCATACCATTGGTAATTGGAGTTGCACATGCAGGAACCGGCTTACGGCCGTTTTCTACCTCAACTAAACACATGCGACAATTTGCAGCCACTGATAATTTTTTATGATAACAAAAACGTGGGATATGAATACCCGCTTCATCGGCAACTTCGATGATCATTTTACCGTTTTCTGCTTCAAACCTTTTACCGTCGATTTCAATAGTAGTAGTCATGGGTCAAACCTTTTAATTATGCTGCGACGATTGAGCGTTTATGCTTAACGAAATATTCAAATTCATCGCGGAAATGCTTAACAAAACTTTGTACCGGCCAAGCTGCTGCCTCACCTAATGCACAAATAGTGCGTCCTTCGATATTATTCGCAACATTGACTAATTTCTCTACATCCCCAGGTTCACCATGGCCTTCCTTAATGCGGTGTAGCAAACGGACTAACCAGCCGGTACCCTCGCGACATGGAGTGCATTGCCCACAAGACTCCTCCATATAAAACTCGGAAATGCGATAAAGTGCATCGACCATACAGGTTGTTTCATCCATAATAATCACAGCACCGGAGCCTAATCCTGAACCTGCCTTTTGTATGCTGTCATAATCCATATTGAGCCCCATCATTACCTCACCAGGTAAAACGGGCATGGATGTACCCCCAGGAATTACTGCTTTAATTTTTCGGCCTTTTGTAACGCCACCTGCCAATTCAAGAAGAGTTTTAAATGGTGTTCCCAAGGGGATTTCGAAATTTCCAGGCTTATTAACGTGTCCACTAACACTAAAACACTTGGCTCCGCCATTATTGGGTTTGCCTATTTTTAAGAACCATTCACCACCTTTTTCCATAATGACCGGAACAGAAGCAAAAGTCTCGGTATTATTTATCGTTGTGGGTTTTCCATATAAACCATAGTTGGCAGGAAATGGGGGTTTAAATCTTGGTTGACCTTTTTTTCCCTCAAGGGAATTAAGCAATGCGGTCTCTTCACCGCAAATATATGCGCCAGCCCCTAAATGATTATATAAATCAAAGTCGATGCCTGTACCTAAAATATTCTTACCTAATAAACCTGCCGCATAAGCTTCTTTTATTGCTGCTTCTGTACGCTCATAGGGCAACCAAAATTCACCGCGAATATAGTTATATCCAACAGTAGCACCCATGGTATATCCAGCAATTGCCATGCCTTCAATGAGTTGATGTGGATTTAATGTAAGTATTTCGCGGTCTTTACACGTACCTGGCTCACCTTCGTCGGAGTTACAAACTACATATTTCTGTACTGGAGTATTACGGTTCATAAAACTCCATTTTAATCCTGTTGGGAATCCAGCTCCCCCTCGACCACGCAGGGCAGATGTCTTTAACTCATCAATAATTAATTGTGGAGAAGTTTGCTCTTTTAATATTTTTCTCCATGCACTGTATCCACCAACACTTTCATAAGCAGATAGTGTCCAAGGCTCTGGTAGATGAAATGTTCGATAACAAACTTGATTTAATTCAACCACGGCAACCACCTCTATCTTTTATTGGTATTGTTCCAACACTTTATCTATAGATTCAGGAGTCAGATTCTCATGATAATCCTTGTCCACCTGCATCATCGGTGCATTAACACAGGCACCTAAACACTCAACAGATCTTAAAGTAAAGCGCCCATCATCTGTGGTTTCACCTAATTTTATACCCAGCTTTTTTTCCAAGTGTTCAACAACCGCAGCTGAATCACGCAGCATACAAGAAATATTGGTACATACATTGATTGAATGTCTGCCAACCTGTTTGTGTTCGTACATTGTATAGAAACTCGCTACCTCATATACGGCAATAGGAGGCATCTCTAGATATTCAGCAACAGCGTCCATTAATTCGGTAGTCAGGTGACCATGCTCTTCCTGGACTATTCGTAGTGCGCTCATTACAGCTGATTGCTTTTGATCTTTTGGATATTTTGCAATCCAGTGATCGATGTCCTTTATTCTTTGAGCTGACACCAATTGATTTAATATTTTTGCTGAATTATCAGACATTTCTAAACCTTTATTAATTTAAATTGCAATTTTATGGGATGTCACTTTAACGTTCGTAAACTGACCGCCCCCAAAATTAACGATCAATTTCACCAAATACTATATCCTGACTCGCTAAAATCGCGACACCATCAGCGATCATATGTCCTCTGGTCATTGCATCATAGCTAGACAAATGAGCAAATCCAGGAGCACGAATTTTCAATCTGTAGGGCTTATTGGCCCCATCAGATACCATATAAATACCAAACTCACCTTTAGGGGCTTCAACAGCACTATATACTTCCCCTCGTGGCAAACAAAAACCTTCTGTAAACAATTTAAAATGATGAATCAATGCTTCCATATCTTCTTTCATTTCTACGCGGCGTGGAGGTGTAATCTTGTGATCATCAATACGAACTGGGCCAGGATTTGCTCTGAGCCATTCGATGCATTGTTTAATAATTCGATTTGATTGTCTTAATTCTTCAACACGAACCAAATAACGATCGTAACAATCTCCAGTTTTACCCACGGGAATATCGAAATCCACACGATCATATGCTGCATAACTTTGTTTTTTACGTAAGTCCCAAGCAACTCCGGAACCACGAAGCATTGGTCCTGTAAAACCCCATTGCAATGCTTCTTCGGGTGAAACAATACCGATATCTACTGTGCGTTGTTTCCAAATTCTATTATCAGTTAATAACGTTTCATATTCATCAACACATCGAGTAAAACGTCCTGTGAATGCCTCGAGGAAATCAAGCAGACTACCGCTGCGCTCTTCGTTAAGCTTTTCAACCTCACGTTCATTATGCCATCTAGATGCTTTATACTTGGGCATAGTATCAGGCAAGTCTCGTGCAACACCACCAGGTCTATAATAGGTAGCATGCATCCGTGCTCCAGATACTGCCTCATAGCAATCGAATAAATCTTCGCGCTCTCTGAAGCAATATAAAAATACGGTCATCGCACCAATATCCAGAGCTATAGCCCCTAACCACAACAGATGATTCAAAATACGAGTTACTTCATCAAACATAGTACGGATATATTGAGCTCGAATAGGCGCTTCTATACCTAAAAGTTTCTCTATTGCGCGTACATAGGCATGCTCGTTGCACATCATGGATACGTAGTCGAGTCTATCCATATAACCGATGCTTTGAATATAAGGTTTTGTTTCTGCTAATTTTTCTGTTGCTCTATGCAGCAATCCTATATGTGGGTCTGCGCGAACTATGGTTTCACCTTCAAGCTCAAGAACTAAACGTAATACTCCATGTGCTGCAGGATGTTGTGGACCAAAATTTAAAGTGTAATTCTTTAATTCAATCATTATTCGCCCCTTTTATCACCAATATACCGGTTATCATTACGAATAACCTTGGGCACCAAAACTCTTGGTTCAATATCTACTGGAGCGTATATGACTTTTTCTAATTTTGCGTCATAGCGCATTTCAACATGACCACTGAGTGGGAAATCTTTACGGAATGGATGTCCGATAAATCCATAATCAGTCAAAATACGTCTTAGGTCTGGATGGCCTTCAAATAAAATACCATATAAATCATAAGCCTCGCGCTCAAACCAATTTGCGCCTTTCCACAAATGATGCACTGAAGGGACAATTAAATGAGACTCATCAACAAATACCTTAACACGTAAACGATGATTCATTTTTGTTGAGAGTAAATGATAAACTACGGCAAAACGGGGTTTATCCAGAGCATAAACTTTAGCTTCTTGACACTCAACACCGCGCGAGAACCCACTTTCTGTTGCTGAATCGGTTTCCCAATCACACTCACCATAAAGCAAATAATCCACGGCGCAAAGATCAATGAGCTGATCAAAACGAAATGCTTCCAGATCACGTAGTTCCAACATCATTGCTTTTAAATTTGATACGTCACACTCAATAGTTACTTCATCATAAGCAACACTTATATCTTTAAATTGGCTTGCCAATTCATGTTTGAGTTGTTCAACCAAATAATCATTTTTTGTTGTCATCTATTTGCACCTTTGATGATCTTAAGCTTCTAGGATTTTTTTATGCCTGATTTTGTTCTGCAATTGAATAATGCCATACAGCAGTGCTTCTGCAGTTGGAGGGCAACCTGGTACATATACATCTACTGGGACAATACGATCACACCCACGAACTACGGAGTAAGAGTAATGATAATACCCACCGCCATTCGCACAAGATCCCATAGAGATAACCCATCGAGGATCAGGCATTTGATCATAAACTTTGCGCAAAGCAGGAGCCATTTTATTGCACAGGGTACCAGCAACTATCATTACGTCTGATTGACGGGGACTTGGACGAAAAATAATTCCGAACCGGTCCAAATCATAACGTGCAGCACCCACGTGCATCATTTCTACAGCACAACATGCCAATCCAAAAGTCATAGGCCACATAGAACCACTACGTGCCCATCCGAGAAGTTTCTCGACTGAAGTCGTTACAAAGCCACTTTTTTGCAATTCTGCAACCGCCATAGTTAGCCTCTAAGCAGTTAAAATATTAATAAAAAAGGTACCACCTCTAATTGTTTTCTTCGTTTGAAGTGACAATCAGAAGTGAGTTATTACGCACATTTAAATTATTCCCACTCTAGTGCGCCTCGTTTCCATTCATAAATAAAACCAATAACTAATAACCCTAAAAACAACATCATTCCAGCAAAACCAAACCAACCAATTTTGCGTAAAGCTAAAGCCCATGGAAAGAAAAATGCAGTTTCCAAATCAAAGATAATAAATAGGATGGCAACTAGATAAAAGCGAACATCAAATGGGATATGAGAACTTTCGAATGCACCAAATCCACATTCGTAGGGAGAATTTTTAGCGCTATCAGGGTTGTGCTTTGACAAAAGAGAACCAGCCCCTATCATTGCCAAGCCCAATGCCAATCCGATAATTATGAAAATTAGAACAGGTAAATATTGAGATAGCATTTTTTCACCTTGCACGGATTAAAATGGTGCCGAAGGCCGGACTCGAACCGGCACGGCTTTCGCCACCGCCCCCTCAAGACGGCGTGTCTACCAATTCCACCACTTCGGCATATTCTTTTTATTAGTAATTACTTACTTTCCTAATCTTCTCTCTGTACTTAAGTCCGGAGAAAAAATTCTTATTTATTACTTCTTACTGTTGTCAACTGGTACTGGAATTGAACTCGCAGGTACACTAGTTTGTTGAGGAATTATTTGTTGATCTGCTTTTTGATATTGAACAGACACCAAATATGACAGCAATAAGCTGGTGATAAAAAAGGTTATCGCCAAACCACCAGTTAATTTAAATAAAAAACCACCTGTCCCTTGGCTTCCAAATATAGTATTCGAAGCGCCCGATCCAAAAGCAGCACCAATATCAGCACCTTTACCATGTTGGATAAGAACTAAGCCTATTAAGGCTACAGCTACGATTACATGAATCATTAATATCAATTGATACATTTCACAATTTCCACAAACTGTTTCGCGTTCAACGATGCACCTCCTACCAAGCCACCATCAACATCTGGCATGGTAAACAATGCTCTGGCATTGTTTTCGTTCACGCTCCCTCCATATAAAAGAGGTAGCCGTTCCGCATCGCTATGATTTATCTCTGCAACCAGCTTTCTAATAAACTGATGTACTTCCTGTGCTTGTTCGGGTGACGCAGTTTTCCCTGTTCCTATTGCCCAAACAGGTTCGTAAGCTACAACACAATCACGAAAACAATTTTTGTCTCGTTCACTTACTGCGAGCAATTGTTTGGCAATTACTTGCTCTGTTTGCCCCTTTTCACGTTCAACCAGCGTTTCACCGACGCAAAGAACCGGTATCATATCATGTTCTTTCACATGGTGGAATTTTTGCGCTACAAAATTTTCATCTTCATGAAAACAATGTCTGCGTTCAGAATGCCCCACCAAAACATAGCGACAGTCGAAATCTTTTAACATAGGCGCAGATATCTCTCCGGTATAAGCTCCAGAGTCCTTCGGATATACATTCTGGGCACCTATTTCAATTTTACATTCAGCAATTATACCCCTAACTTGTGGAATATAAATTGCTGGAGGCATTACTATAACTTGGACATCATTAATAGAGTTAAGCAATTCTTTAAGTTCACTACTTAATTGAATCACTTGCTGCAGCTGGCCATTCATTTTCCAGTTGCCGGCAACTATCTTGTGTCTCATCAGCACACCCCCTCGCTTCAACTGCGGACTATACCCAATCTCATAGCCGATGTGTAGTCTTATCGCGTTTTTTTTATTAAAAGCTACTATATATTAACTACCGTGAGTTTTAATTTTTTACTAAAAACTCAAATTTCTCTCAATTTGACTTATATGATCACACAGCTTTTGTGCATGCTGTTTTACTATAGTTTCATCCATACCTTCTACCATAACACGTAATAAGGGTTCAGTACCTGAAGGTCGAAGTAACACTCTTCCTTCTCCATTTAAGCTTGTTTCTAAAGCCCTAACTATTTCGATTACCTGTGTATGCTCAGCAAGCAAGGCCGCGTAATTGGTTTTTAAATTCATCAAGCTTTGTGGTAATAAATTAATCCCTTCAACTAATTGCTTTAAAGTTTTTCCTTGCTTGACCATAATTGACAATACTTGCAGCGCAGCAACAATCCCATCACCTGTTGTAGTTTTATCCAGACAAACAATATGCCCTGAGGTTTCACCACCTATCTTCCAATCTCTTTCTCGTAGGGCCTCTAAAACGTATCGATCACCTACGCGTGTTCGCACAAAAGGGATACCCAAATTTTTTATTGCGATTTCCAGGCCATAATTGCTCATTTGCGTACCAACTACACCGCCATTTAAGACCCCTCGTTGATGCCTGTCTTTTGCAATAATATAAAGGATTTGATCCCCATCAATTAAACGACCATCTGAATCAATTAATATAACACGATCCCCATCACCATCGAGACCGATACCAATATCCGCGCCTGTACTTATGACCTTCTGTCTTAGCAGCTCTGGAGATGTTGAGCCACAATCTTCATTAATATTAAATCCATCAGGATGATTGCCAATGGATATCACTTCGGCCCCAAGTTCAGAAAATACATTAGGGGCAATATGGTAGGTCGCACCATTTGCGCAATCAACTACAATTTTTAAACCAGATAATCGTGTTAATGAAGGAATCGTTGACTTACAAAATTCTATATAACGTCCACTTGCATCATTAATTCGTGTTGCCTTACCCAAATTTTGCGAAGGCACTGTTTGCATTTTCTTTTCCAGCTCTGCTTCGATTGCTAATTCAACGCTGTCAGGTAATTTACCCCCTTCTGAGGAGAAAAACTTGATTCCATTATCCTGAAACAGATTGTGCGATGCACTAATCACGATACCTGCATTAGCCCTCAGCGTTTGAGTCAAATAGGCAATGGCCGGTGTTGGCATAGGTCCTAACAAAGCAACATCAACACCAGCAGCGGATAGTCC
The DNA here is from genome assembly GCF_003990155.1 of Legionella qingyii. NCBI lineage: Bacteria > Pseudomonadati > Pseudomonadota > Gammaproteobacteria > Legionellales > Legionellaceae > Legionella > Legionella qingyii. The sequence goes on along the minus strand of NZ_RZGX01000008.1, from coordinate 127,547 downwards.
TGCCTCCAGAGCGGATTCCAGCATATAACCTGATACTCTGGTGTCTTTACCAATTACTACTTTTTTGCGATGGCAATTAGCTAGTACTCGACCAACTGCCCAACCCAACTTCAACACAAATTCAGGGTTGATATTAGATAAACCCACATGTCCTCTTATACCATCAGTACCAAAATATTTACGTTGACTCATCCTTAACCACCTCTATCAAGAATTTTAGCTTGCGTGAGCTGATATACATCGGCCTGACTAATCATGGTAATCATATGCAACGCTTGACTTGTTTCATCTACATCATGCGTTCTGATGATCCCCACGCCTTTCAGTGCTGCATAAACAGCAGTCGCGATACTTCCTATCAAACGCTCACCCACCTCTTTATTAAGTACCATCCCTATAGTACTTTTACGTGATACTCCTAAAAGTAGGGGCATCCCAAATGTTGCAAAGCTATCAAGATTTTTGACCAAGAGCAAATTATCTTGTACTTGTTTTCCAAATCCAAAGCCCGGATCCAGAATTATATTGTTTCTTTTAATGCCTTCACGCTCACACTCAACAATGCGTTCCATAAAAAAACGCATCACTTCCGTAAGTACGCCATCTGAATAATATGGGTCATGTTGCATATTGTGTGGCTCTCCTTGCATGTGCATTAAGCAAATAGGAACTGCAAGTTTTGCAGCCATCTCAAGAGCACCTTCTGTGCGTAAAGCATAAATATCATTAATTACATTAGCACCTGCACTTACAGCAGCTTGCATGACCTCCGGTTTATTTGTATCAATTGAAATACAAATATCTGAATTAGCTCGGATTTGTTCAATAACAGGTATGACTCGACTCAATTCCACATCGAGTGGAACATGTTGTGCGCCGGGTCGGGTTGATTGCCCTCCAATATCAATTAAATCAGCTCCTTGACTGATTAAGCGATATGCTTGCTCGCAGGCCATATCCAAGGATAAAAATTTGCCGCCATCAGAAAACGAATCTGGAGTGACATTCAATATCCCCATAATTAAAGGTTTTTGGATCGAGTTATCTGGAGAAGGTTGGCATTGATGCTCAAGCCAACCTGAAAATTGCGTTGGATTCACCTGCTTTTCTCACTAATAATCTCAGTGCTCTTCAGCAGGATTTACGATAACCTCATGCTCTGTTGACTTCTCTGATGGCTGATTAGTCACTTCAGCTCCATCAAGAGGTTTTGATGAGTTCCAATCCTCTGGTGGAGAAGGTTCCTTTCCAGACATAATCTCTTTTATTTGATTGAGATCTATCGTTTCGTATTTAATCAAACTCTGTGCCATTAAATGCAATTTATCCATATTTGAGACCAGAATTTCTTTTGCTCGTTTATAGTTTCGGTCAATAATCGCACGTACTTCATCATCAATTTGCTGCGCCGTTCTGTCTGACATTTCTTTATGCTTATTCATTGAGCGCCCTAGAAATACTTCCTCTTCTTCTTCACCAAAAGTAAGTGGCCCCAGGGTTGAAAGTCCCCAGGTCGTAACCATTTTTCGCGCTATTTCAGTAGAACGCATGATGTCATTCGATGCACCTGTGGTCACGCTTTCGGGTCCAAAAATCAGTTCCTCAGCAATACGACCACCAAACAAACTGGATAATTGGCTTTCCAGACGGCGCTTACTATGGCTGTAGCGATCCTGCTCTGGCAGAAACATCGTCACACCAAGAGCACGCCCTCGTGGGATAATAGATACTTTGTAAACCGGATCATGTTCTGGTACACATAATCCAACAATCGCATGACCTGCTTCATGATAAGCAGTCAACTTTTTCTCATTATCATCCATTACCATGGAGCGTCGTTCAGCTCCCATCATAATTTTATCTTTTGCTTTGTCCAACTCGATCATGTTGACTTTGCGTTTATTGGCACGCGCAGCAAATAAAGCTGCTTCGTTAACCAAATTGGCAAGATCTGCTCCAGAAAACCCTGGAGTTCCCCGAGCAATTGCCATGATGTCTACATTGTTATCTACAGGAACTTTTTGCAAATGCACCCTTAGTATTTGTTCACGGCCGCGAATATCCGGTAAAGGAACTACAACTTGACGATCAAAACGACCTGGCCGTAATAATGCAGGATCTAAAACATCTGGACGGTTCGTTGCTGCAACAACAATAACTCCTTCACTCCCTTCAAAACCATCCATTTCTACAAGCAATTGGTTTAACGTTTGTTCACGCTCATCATGACCGCCCCCAAGACCCGCACCTCGATGACGACCTACCGCATCAATTTCATCGATAAAAATAATACAAGGAGCGTGTTTTTTTGCTTGTTCAAACATATCGCGGACACGAGATGCACCAACACCGACAAACATTTCAACAAAATCAGAACCCGAAATTGTGAAAAATGGCACTTTTGCTTCACCAGCAACTGCTCGAGCCAAAAGGGTTTTACCTGTTCCGGGAGAACCAACTAATAATACACCGCGGGGAATACGTCCCCCAAGATTTTGGAATTTGGTGGGATCACGTAAAAAGTCGACTAGCTCCTTAACCTCTTCTTTAGCCTCATCTACCCCTGCAACATCCGCAAAAGTCACTTTCACTTGATCTTCGCCGAGCAAGCGTGCGCGTGAACGACCAAAAGACATAGCACCTCGGCCACCCCCGCCTTGCATCTGACGCATAAAAAATACCCAAACCCCGATTAAAAGCAGCATTGGGAACCAATTGATAAATAAATGGAGGAGGAAACTTTCTTGTTGTTTCTCTTGACCGCTTACATCGACTTTGCTTTTTAATAACTCACCTAATAAAGCATTATCTTGCATAGGCATGTATGTTACAAAGCGCTTGTTATTTTTAGTCATCCCTTTGATGATTTTATCATCCTCAATGGTGACTGAATTAACCATACCTTGATCGACTTCTTTCAAAAATTGGCTGTAAGAAAGCTTCTCAGCAACCGAGTTTCGAGGGCCGAAATTACTGAAAACTGAAACAAGCACGATCGCTATAATCAGCCATAAAAATAAATTCTTAACCATGTCGTTCAAAGTATTAACCTCGTTAGTGACGTACAGCTTTTATATTATGATCGAATTCTTAAATCATAAAGTTACTATAAATTGTATCCCTTTGCCAGCAAATAGGTTTCTTTTGAGCGAGAGCGAGAAGCTGAAGGCTTTCGAATCACGACTTTCTCAAAAGAAGCTCTTGCTTGTTTTACTAAATCATCAAAACCAGCCCCATGAAAAATTTTAATCAGCATGGAACCACCTGGTTTTAACATTTTTTCTGCAAAATCGAAAGCCAACTCCACCAAATACATAGCTCGTGGGATATCAATTGCAGTAGTACCACTCATATTTGGGGCCATATCTGATAATAACAAGTCAACACTGTGTTCTGGAATTAAATCTTTTAACTTTTGCAGCACTTCATCTTCCCGAAAATCACCAAGAATAAAATCGACATCAGGTAAGGCATCCATGGGCAAAATATCGAGGGCAATTATACGTCCTCGACCTTGCAACCGTTCGGAAACATACTGTGTCCACCCCCCAGGAGCTGCTCCCAGATCAACTACCGTCATCCCTGGTTTGAGCAAGGACTCTTTCTCGTCTACTTCTTTTAACTTGTATATAGCACGGCTGCGATAGCCCTCTGCTTGTGCTTTCTTTACATAAACATCATCAAAGTGCTCTTGCAACCATCGCTTACTGCTTTTAGTACGTTTCATAAATTTATATAGAGTATCAATTTGAACTATGATACTGAATTTCACTACCTTTTCCCAGCAAAACGTGCAATAATTTACCATTTTATCATTGAGCCTCCAAAATAATTGCATTATTGGAGTGAATTTAAGGAACATTACAGTGGATACTGCACTCAAAAAATCGCTTAAAGCCCAAGCACACCATTTAAAACCTGTCGTGCTTCTTGGAGCGAAAGGATTAACTGAAGCCGTTATTGCAGAAACAGATATTGCATTGCTTTCACATGAGCTAATAAAAGTGAAAATTAACGGTGCAGAAAAGGAAGATCGAATCATTATGGCAGATGAGTTATGCCAGCAATTACATGCCGAACTCGTACAAATGATTGGTAATACAGTGATTATGTATCGTAAAAATGAAGAGAAACATAAGTGACAGAACTACGAGTATTGTATAAACTAGAATTTACAGTTTAGCAAAACATATATTCCCTTCAAAAACCAATCTTGATATTAAAAGGTGCTGGTCAAATAAGGGTAAATAAATTATCGTATGGCCCTATGATACTAAAACACATACCAAATGCTCTAACTTTATTGCGTCTCATATTAATCGCGCCTTTTCTATTTTATTTATACAATCACGAGTACGTTATTGCTTTTTATTTATTTATATTTGCTGGATTGAGTGATGGATTGGATGGTTTTTTAGCTCGTAGTTTTAACTGGCAAAGCTTTTTTGGATCTTTTGTTGACCCTCTGGCGGATAAATTATTAATTGCTTCCAGCTTCATCTCTTTGGCCTTAATTGGTGTACTTCCCTGGTGGCTCGTCATTTTGGTTTTCCTCAGAGATGTAACAATTTCCTTAGGAGTAGTTGCCTGGTATCAATTTGTTCGCCGCAAGCTGGATTTTCAACCCACACTGCTCAGTAAAATTAATACTGCATTACAGCTCATTCTAGTTACTTCCTGTTTGTTTGAATTAGCCTATTTTGAATTTTCGCCCTATCTGCTCAATGTTCTGATCATTTTGACGACATTTACTACAGCGATTACTTATATAGATTATATATGGACCTGGGGCAGAAAAGCGTGGTCCAATAAAGAACTATCATAATGAATAAGCAGTTGGCATTAGCGATAAAATTAAACGATGAAGCAACCCTTGTTGATTTCAATTGGGGAAGTAACAAACTGCTGCAACAGCAATTACAGCACATGCTCACTCAGAAAGAAGACCGATTGCTTTACCTTTGGGGAAATTCGGGTAGTGGCAAAACTCATTTATTACAAGCGTGTTGTCAAGCCATTGATTCTCAATCTGCAATCTATCTTCCTTTGACTCTTCTCAAGGAATGGGGTCCACAAGCCATAGAAGGAGTCGAAGAGCAAGAATTAATCTGTATTGATGATATAGATGTTATCGCCAAAGATCCCGAGTGGGAGGAAGCGTTATTCCATTTATATAATAAAATCAAAGATATGGAAAAAAGTATTTTGATCATTTCCGGGAATCAATCACCAACCACAATTCCCATCCAACTTGCTGACTTACGTTCTAGGTTAAGTTGGGGGTTGGTAATTCAATTGATGGAATTAAGTGACGAAGATAAAATTAATACTTTAAAACTGCATGCATTAAAAAGAGGATTCGACTTACCAGAAAGTGTAGGTCAATTCCTTCTCAATAGATGCTCTCGAAATATGCATGACCTGCACAATTTACTCAATCGATTGGATGATGCCTCTCTGGCAGCACAGCGAAAAATAACGATCCCGTTTGTAAAAGATACCCTAAATATTTAACTTTAAACGTTCAATGCAAACCATGGATCATGCGCATTGAAGATTATCGATATAGTATATAAATTACATAAAACAGCACGACTGGTCTATAGGTTCTTGCTCCAAAGAAATTTTCGGTAATAAATCCGCAGGTTCCTGAGGTTTAAGAAAAGAATAATAACTACCACTTGTTCGTATATCAATCACAGTCCGCTCATGAACTGAGCCATCAATGAGCAGTTCATCATGAGCATCAACAGCCTGCTCTGCTTGAGTCACTCTTTTAGCTAATCGAGCCGCGCTAATTATTTTTCTTTTTAGACTCTCTAATTTGTGAATTTCTTTTTTTATCATACTTTTATCACATAACTTCTGTATATTCTCTTCATTGAGGCCAAACCAACTACTTACCAATTTGTCCAATCCAGGACGCTCAACATACCAATAAATGCTAAATGCCGCGAACCCTACTATGACACTAAAAAGTATTACAGGCCAAAATGCGGGTGTTAATGGATTTACAAGAAGACCTGACATAAAGAGGGCTACTGATTGGCCAGCAAAGAAACCACCACCAAAAAACAGAATTCCGGACACGCCGGAAATAAGCGTTTTAGCCATTTTCATGTTCTCACTTTCGAGTGCCATCCCAAATTGCTGACTTGCCTCGGTGAGCAAGCTAAAACGCTTTTGCAACATGGAAATAATACATTCCAGCTGTTTTAAATTATCTTGAGACAAATCCGAAAGATTATATTCATTTATTTTTTTTCTAATGGATTTAATCATTTGTAATTGCAACAAGTATGCATCTAATAACTTATAAGCATCACTCAGTTTAACCCCTAAAGCCTTCGAGACTTTTACCAAGTCAAATCCACAAAAAACAATTACAGAAAGGAAGGAAAATGCAAATCCAGCTGCAAGAATCATTGAGGAGGATAGATTAAAAATACTTAGCATCGTCACAATACCATCAAACCCCTGACATGCGGCGACCAAAATACCTGCGATAGTGAGTAATGTGAATTTGATTTTGTCTATCGGAGTATTGTGTTCTTCCTCTTTGGGTAGCTTAATGTCATCCCCTTTCATCGAAAGGAATAAATCGTGCAACAACGCAGTCCGTAAGGATACAAGAATAAACTCAATTTTTTGCTGTTGCTTCTTTGATTTCCTGGGGTATTTTTGCTCTTTATTTAACCAAGATATCAACGCCGCAAGATCAGCGGATGTAGTAATAGAGCTAAGCTCATGTGAATGGACGTGAGACTCTAATAAATATTTCTTTATTAATTTTTGAGAATGCAGACTGAGTTGGATATTCATTTTTTCATAACAGCTTTCAACGTTACTCCGTAATTACACTGCATAGTACAATAGAACCCCTCGATATGAACATGGTTTATCCAAGTTATCTTAAAAAATGCCTTAATTAATAAACAAATTACTAACAATCTGCAATAGGATTTGTTTTGATCAATTTGCAACCATGGAGTATAATTAATGTGCGAACATTGAGTAAGGAAGCGATTATGAAAAAGCTTATTATCGCAGTATTAGTGTTTGTTCCTACACTTCTTTTAAGCGGTTGTTATGTTACTGCTTATCCTAATAATGGCTATTATTATTCAAGCTATTATCCAAGCTACTCTTATTACTCAGGCTATTATCCAAGCCGTTACTATTATTCTGGCCTAGGCTATTGGGGTAACCGTGGTTGGTATAGAGGTTGGCACGGAGCTGGTTGGCATGGTGGCGGTTGGCATGGTGGTCACTGGAGATAAAACAAATTGAGTCAAGCTAAATTCTGCTATGAATTTAGCTTGACTCATCTTCAATGACTAGGCTCGGTTGACAATTGCTTCATTAGCCTACGCATAAAGGGGCGGAATTAAATGAAATGTCAACTGACTCTAAGGTTTAGATAAAATACATTCTTTTAAAGCTCTATCTCCCTTAATTATGTGTTTTAATTAAGGGATATCTGAATGATGTTCAAATCCGGACTGAAACATATAGCATTTAGATACAGAGTATTCTGCTTCTTTTGTCTCTTGCTGCAAGTCTGTTTTTTTTCCTGAAATATAACGACTTAATCGTGGTGACATTAACCACATGAAGAACGCAATAATTAACGTGACGATGCCAATACAAGCAAATACATGCGTATAAATCATTAAAGATCCGACCCCGGGTTTAATTTGTTCAGGGAGTGCCGTATAAGATGCAACTGTAGCACCAATAAATCCAGCAATTGCGGAAGTTAAAAACCACATTCCCATTACAAACCCGGCAATTTGGGGAGGTACTAATTCCGCAACCATAGCCACTCCAAGCGCCGATACCAATAATTCGCCAATACTTTGAAATAAATAGCTTATGATTAACCACCAGGAAGAAACCATGCCCTGATCTGTGTAAAAATAGCGAGCAAAAAAGAGCATTAAAAAACTTATCCCACACATCGTCATCCCTAAAGAAAATTTATAAGGGATAGAAAACTCTACGCCTTTTTTATGAAGAACGTCATAACAATAAGCCAAAACAGGGCTCATCAATACAATCCAAATAGGATTTAGCGCTTGGAAACTTTGTGCATCAATCGTGATTCCAAAGAAAACTGGGATTACATTATGTACTGCAAATAAATTCAAAGATGTTGGCATTTGTTGATATAAAGTAAAGAAAATGATAGCTTCCAGCATCAATGCCAAAGCAACCAACATACGCATTTTGATAATTTTGCTTTCTTTACGGATCATGAAGAGGTAATAAACAATTACCGTAATGGTAATAAACCAAAACAAGTTTTTTGTAAGCATCACATGCTGTAATAAATACGCAGAACTCGCTGTGAGACAGACTATCCCAATCAGTATCATAAGCCACTGGAACAACGAGATTATTCGTTTGTCCGCATCAGTATTGATATGGGCAACAAATTGATGTTGAAGCCAATAATTTGCCAAGCCAATTAATAAACCGATTGCGCTCATCATATAAGCATAAGAATAACCATAGCGACTTGAGATTGCTGGGCCAGCAAATAATGCAATCATACTTCCCAAATTGATTGCCATATAATACAAGGTAAAACCACCATGCAAACGCGGATCATTTGCTTCGTAACACTTAGCAAGTAAATTCGATGGATTTGCTTTAAACAAACCATTCCCTACACAAATTAATCCCAGTGCAAAAAATACATGTTCCTTGTCGGTAAGAGCTAAAGAAAAATACCCCGCTGCCAAAACAATAAGCCCTAGAACGATGGTACGTTTGGTGCCTAATACTCTGTCCCCTAAATACCCACCAATAACCACCATACCGTAAACCAAAGCCGAATAAGCACCAAATGTATAATAAGAAATCGTATCGCTATACCCCAAATGACGAATAAAAAATAAAGTTAAAATCCCTTGAACAGTGTAAAACCCGAACCGCTCCCATAATTCCAACATAAAAATCATGTGAAATGCACGGGGTTGCTCGCGAAGTATATTCACCATGAGTTTCTTCCTTTAGAGGGTAAGTTTTTAAGTTAAAGGAGTTTTTAATTTTTTGCAATGAGCGATAGACTAAAAAAACAGATGCGCGAAAATAAAGTAATTTTTTTCCAATATAAACGAGAACTTGCTAATCGAGTATAAACTCAACTATATTTCTTCATAGAGACCAAATCAATGCGATAAAAAAAATCATTATGTCTAAAAAAGCCCTTTACTTGGCAGGTGGTGGTGCTCGAGGCGCTTATCAAGCCGGAGTTTTAAAAGCAATTGGCCACATATTACAAGTTAAAACATTACCTTTCGAAATGGTCAGCGGCGTAAGTGTGGGAAGTATGAATGCAGCGGTGCTTGCGGAAAATGCCGATGACTTTCCCACGGCGCTTGATAAGCTGGAGACTATTTGGAGTGAAATTCATTGCCAACAAGTCTATAAAGCCAGTAACCTTGCATTAAGTAAATCAGTAATGCGCAACATGAGCACAATGATGATTAAGCAACGGCAAGCGGCTCATTTACTTGATACTACGCCACTTAGAGAAATGATAGCAGATGGCCTTGATTTTAATAAAATTGCACAAAATATAAGTGGGGGCTATCTCGAGACTCTAGAAATAATCAGCAATTGCTACGAAACTCGCCAGACTATTTCTTTTTACGAGCACAATAATCCTGAATTTATGGACTGGAATTACCCGCGACACGGCAGCAAGCGTGTTAGTTTCCAGGCAGAGCATATCTTAGCATCCAGTGCCCTGCCTTTATTTTTTCCAACAGTATTACTTGATGGCTTTCATTATGGTGACGGTAGTGTGGGTCTGGCTGCGCCGCTTCGCGGATCTATTCGTTTTGAAGTCGACAAAATTCTAATTGTAGGAACCCGAGCACTACCTACATTTGTTGAGCAGGAAACGTTACGTAATCATGATGACATTCCTTTTTCTCATATTTTTGGGAACATGTTAAATGCTCTGTTTTTAGACAATCTTGATCGTGATATTGAAATGGTCAATCGAATGAATGAAATAGCGATGTTGCTGTCAATGTGGAAAAAACGTCGCTCTCCATGGCGCCCCATTACTACTTTGCATTTACGTCCTAGCAAAGACTTAGCTCCTTTAGCTCAAATACATTTTAAAGCCCTACCCACTTTGCTCCGCTACCTCCTCAATATTTTAGGAGAGAAAAAACATTCTGGAGATCTTTTAAGTTTTGTTCTTTTTGAACGAGACTACACGCGTGAATTGCTTGAGCTAGGTTTTCAAGACACCATCAATAACGCCAAAGAAGTTATGGCTTTTTTTGAGTAATCGCGCCATAAAACAATGTTTAACTCGGGTTCAGCTCTGCAACACCCGGGTTAGGGCTTTACCTTCGCAGGCTACATTGATGTACGTAATAATGTCAGAACCTCTTCAGTTTCCGGCATAATTCCGTGCCAGATAAAAAAGGACTCAGCAGCTTGTTCAACCAACATGCCTAAACCATCCACTGCCTCACAACCTAATCCTCGTGCATATTGAACAAAAGCCGTAATATCATTTTGCTTATAAGACAGATCATAACAAAATGGTTTTGCTGACATACATTCTGCAGGTAACGCTACAAACTCGCCTGCCAAACTGGCAGAAGTTGCATTAATCACCAATTCAAACGGTCCTTCAACCTCATGAAGACTCAAACATTTTGTTTGCGGGAAAGCACGCTGGAACTCCTCCGCTTTAGCTAAAGTTCGATTAGCGATGACAAGCTCCGCAGGATGATGTTCCAGTATAGGATAAACTATTCCACGAGCAGCCCCTCCAGCTCCTAATATTAATACCCTCTTGTTTTCCACAGCGATATACCGATGCAAATCACGAATAAATCCAACACCATCGGTATTGTCCGCATGCAATTGATTTGCTTCCATCCACAATGTATTCGCCGCTCCAGCTTTTGTACAGCGTAAGCTACATTGTTGTGCCATCGCAAAAGCTCTCTGTTTGAATGGCAAAGTAACATTAAGCCCCTTGCCATCCAGAGTAAAAAAATCAGATACTTGTTGCTCAAAAGTTGAATCATCGGCCTTAATTTTTTCATAAGTCAGTTGCACTTTCACTTGTTTGGCAAAATACTGATGAATTATCGGAGATAAACTATGCGCTATGGGATTACCAATAACTGCAAAACGCTGACTCATTATATGCTCCTACTCTGGTGAATTGTTACCTTATTGCCAATACGTTGACAGCAAAAAGCTTATCAATCAACTTTGAGCTGGCAAATTATCAAGTAGCCAGCCGTATTTCCAATAAAATAGTTCAAAAATTGATTTTTCTTGAAAAAACCTCTTCTCTCTACAAATAATTAAATTAACTGAGCTTTTTTGTCTATCAATATCTCCCAATGATACTGAAAAACAAAGAAGCATAATAAGATACTCTTGTTGAGTTAAGGAAAATTCAATGGGCGACTTTTCCGAAAATGAACAACATATTTTAAAAAACTGTCCGCTATTAAATCATTTATCTGATGAAAACTATCAAGCATTCATCGAGATCTCATCAAGGTCTACTTTTGGAAAAGGCCATATTTTGCTTAAAGAAGGAGAGCTAAATGATGACTTTTTCATTATTGTTTCTGGAACTGTCGGACTTTATAAAAAAGAAAATAAAACGTCTACTCCTGAATTGATAGGAACTCTGACCACAGGGGAAACAATTGATGAAATGAGAGTTATACAAAACCGCACCTGCGCCCTGACTGTAATTGCAATTGAGACAACCGTTGTACTGCAAACATCTATAAGCAAATTACATGCTTTGGAAAAGCATCAGTGCCATGGTGCAATTGTAGCGTCAGTCATAAAAATAATTAGCGACCGTTTGCTACACAGCAATGAAACCATTCTCAATAAGATACATGAAAAAAAGAGAAAAAATAAACAAATTCTTTATGTTTTGTTTGGTGCACTTGTTTTGTTTATTTTTTTATGTGAAGTAGGTTTAGGCCTGTATTACACGTTAAATCCTACTAATTTTTGTAATGATTTGAACTCAATTCCCGCTGAAAATACTAAAGTCGCATTATAGCCTGGGTTATGGCCTCGCCTAACCCAGACTAAAAAAAACTCGTTAACTCACCATCAAACTTTTAGAAACTACTTCAGCCAAATCGCGTGATAATTCCAACTTATCCAACTGTTCTAATTGATTTCGCATCAAAGCCTGCCTGGTTTTATCATAGCGCATCCAGCGAGTAAACGGATTAGCCAACCGTGCTGCAATTTGTGGGTTAATTTTGTCCAGGGTCACTAACATTTCAGCTAAGAAGGAATAGCCACTTCCATCCAAGGCATGAAAATTACGCGGATTTCCCATACAAAATGCACCAATCAAGGCTCGAACTTTATTAGGGTTCTTAATACAAAACGCAGGATGTTTTAATAACACTTTTACATGGGTTAAAGTTTCCGGTAACTCACAAGTCGCCTGAATAGTAAACCACTTATCTAAAACCAAATCATCTTTGGACCATTGCTTATAAAAATCATCAATTGCTTGTTCGCGTAACCCTTGATTCGTGCAATTAACTAATAATGAAAAACTGGCAATTTGATCAGTCATAGTTTGTGCAGCTATAAATTGCTGTTGGCATATGTCTAATGTTGAAGCTTCCTTAGCTTTCATCATCAGCCAAAGGCAGACATTGCGTAATTTTCTACGTCCATAAGCAGGGCCATTCATACGGTGATCTTCAATTTCCCACAACTTTTGATACAATGATTGGGCCGCTTCATACAAATACCAACCTAATTGTTGGTGGAAAAAATCACGGACGTTTTCTACAGCACTCACATCCACACATTCTAATCGCGTAGCAATATCCTCAAATCCTGGAGGAGTTAATAATTCTGCACGAAGATCGGCATCCAATGACTCATCAAGCAATACATGTTGCAAAGCAGAAATTAAATCAGACGGAATTTGCCATTTGCTCGATGGTTCATGCAAGCATTCCTTAATACAGTTCAGAATGAGGTTTTGGGCAGCATCCCATTTAGCATAGCCATCTACCTCATGTCGCAATAGAAAGAGCAACTCGTCCTGACTCAAATCGTGTTTCAATTTAATAGGGGCCGAGAACTCACGTAATAATGAAATGACCGGTTTTTCGCTCAAACCAGTAAAGGTAAAACTCTGCTCCACATCCTTTAACTCCAAAATGTCCCGCTCAACTGGCATTTGATGCCCATTAGAGTCAAATAAGGCAACTTGAATGGGGATATGGAATGGTTTTTTATCATGGCATTCAGGAGTTGCAGGACAACTTTGTTTCATTTTTAAGGTCAATTGCCCTTTCACATACTCACTGGTAACTGTTACTTCCGGAGTTCCTGCCTGGCTATACCATCGTTTAAATTGAGTCAAATCAATATCATTGGCATCTTCCATTGCAGCAACAAAATCATCAATAGTGACCGCCTGACCATCATGACGTTTAAAATATAAATCCATGCCACGTCGAAAGCCTTCCTTGCCAAGCAGCGTATGCTGCATGCGGATTACTTCAGCACCTTTATTGTAAACCGTTGCAGTATAAAAATTGTTTATTTCCTGATACGACTCAGGTCGCACCGGGTGTGCCATTGCTCCTGCATCTTCTGGAAATTGAGCGCTTCGCAATATTCTGACATCCATAATGCGATTCACGTCTCGTGAGTTCATATCCCGAGAGAATTCCTGATCCCGAAAAACTGTTAGTCCTTCTTTCAAACTTAACTGAAACCAGTCACGGCAAGTAACTCGATTACCGGTCCAATTATGAAAATATTCATGGGCAACCACACCTTCGACATCCGCAAAATCTTGATCCGTTGCAGTATCAGGGCGAGCAAGAATGTATTTGGAGTTAAAAATATTTAATCCCTTATTCTCCATCGCCCCCATATTGAAGTCACTAACCGCTACGATCATAAAAATATCAAGGTCATATTCACGACCATAGACTTCTTCATCCCAGCGCATAGATTTTTTCAAAGACTCCATTGCATGAGCACATTTATCTTCATTTCCTGGCTCAACATAAATACGCAAATCAATAGTTCGACCAGAACACGTAACAAACTGATCGTGAACACAAGCTAAATCCCCGGCAACTAAAGCAAATAAATACGATGGTTTTTTAAAAGGATCATTCCAAACCACCCAATGACGTCCATCCATAGTCGAACCGGATTCGATCAAATTTCCATTGGATAATAGGATAGGATATTGCTTTTTATCTGCAGAGATACGCGTAGTATAAGTGGCTAAAACATCCGGCCGGTCAAGGAAATAAGTGATGCGTCGGAAACCTTCTGCCTCGCATTGCGTACAAAATAGATGATTCGAGCGATAAAGTCCGGATAATTGCGTGTTATTTTGCGGGTAAATACGCGTTACTATATTCAATATAAGTTCATCAGGGCAATTTTCGATAATTAACCCATCATCGCGCACAGTATAAGCCGATGGTTCCAGCTTTTGGCCATTCATATGCACGCTAATCAATTCCAACTCATCTCCATATAAGTGCAAAGGACCTTTATGTTGACGGATTAATTTGAGTTCACTATGGACCAATGCGTGATCATCATACAAGTCAAAATTTAAATTCACAGTCTCCACTGTAAAAAAAGGGGGCTGGTAGTTTTTTAAAAAAACGGTTGTGTTAGGCATGATCATTACATCCTATGCAAAATGCGATTAAGTTTATTGAGTTATATAACAATTTTTCTAGTTTAGCCTATAATGATTATAAAGGGGTAACTTCTTAGGTCAATCTTTATAAATGGAACGAAGTTAGCTGAAAATTCATTTATTGCATTTACCAGTAAAATGCAATAAATGTAAAGTAACACTATATATCCTTATATTAAGGATAAAAGGGGATGGCACATGAATACTCAAGACTTTTTAACCGGTTATACCAAACGCTTTGTAGATAACAAAGAAGAAGAGATGAGTTTGGAGGAATACCTGGAGTTGTGTAAAAATGATCCGTCTGCCTATGCCAATCCAGCAGAACGCTTATTAATGGCTATAGGCGAACCAGAGATGATCGACACGCGCCATGATCCTGTTTTATCCAGAATTTTTTCCAATAAAATCATTCCTCGTTATACTGTATTTCAAGATTTTTATGGCATGGAAGAGCCCATTGAGCAAATTGTTGGTTTTCTTAAGCATGCAGCCCAAGGCTTGGAAGAAACCAAACAAGTACTTTATCTCTTGGGACCTGTTGGTGGGGGGAAATCTTCTATTGCTGAAAAATTAAAAGACTTGATGGAAAAAACACCATTTTATGCCATCAAAGGTTCGCCTGTCTTTGAATCTCCTCTGTCCTTATTTAATCCGGTTGAAGATGCTGAGTTACTTCAAGAGCGTTTCGGGATCCCGTCCCGATACTTGCGTTACTTAATGTCACCATGGGCGGTCAAACGATTACATGAATATAATGGCGATATCAGTAAATTTAGAGTAGTTAAAGTCAGACCTTCACGTTTAAAACAGATTGCCGTTGCCAAGACAGAACCAGGCGATGAAAACAATCAGGATATTTCCTCATTAGTTGGTAAAGTTGATATTCGTAAACTGGAAGAATTTTCTCAAGATGATCCAGACGCATACAGTTATTCTGGTGGCCTATGCCGAGCAAACCGCGGTCTTTTAGAGTTTGTTGAAATGTTTAAAGCGCCAATCAAGGTGCTACACCCCTTATTAACTGCTACTCAGGAAGGCAATTACAATGCGACTGAAGGATTATCTTCCATTCCATTTGAAGGAATTATTTTAGCGCATTCAAATGAATCAGAATGGCAATCATTTAGAAACAATAAAAATAATGAAGCGTTTATAGACCGTATCAACATTGTCAAAGTGCCTTATTGCCTCCGTGTTTCTGAAGAAACTAGAATTTATCAAAAACTCATTGATAACAGCTCTCTGACTCATGCGCAATGCGCCCCGGGTACTTTGGACATGCTGGCGCAATTTTCAGTCTTAACCCGTTTAAAAGAGCCACAAAACTCCAGCATTTATTCCAAAATGCGGGTGTACAATGGTGAGAGTTTAAAAGACACCGACCCCAAAGCAAAATCATATCAGGAATATCGTGACTTCGCCGGTGTTGATGAAGGAATGAGTGGCGTATCAACCCGCTTTGCTTTCAAAATTCTTTCCAAAGTGTTTAATTTTGATCATAGTGAAGTCGCCGCAAACCCCGTACACTTAATGTACGTTCTGGAACGTCAGATTGAACAAGAACAATTTCCACAAGAAGTACAAGAATCGTACTTGGCCTTTATTAAAGAATATTTGGCGCCCAAGTATGTTGAGTTTATTGGCAAGGAAATTCAAACCGCTTACTTGGAATCCTATTCTGAGTATGGTCAAAATATTTTTGACCGCTACATAACTTATGCTGATTTCTGGATTCAAGACCAGGATTATCGAGATCCAGATACCGGTGAAATTTTTGACCGTGCTTTATTAAACCAAGAACTGGAAAAAATAGAAAAGCCCGCAGGGATATCAAATCCAAAAGATTTTCGTAATGAAGTGGTGAATTTTGTTTTACGCGCTCGAGCTAATAATCGTGGCAAAAATCCTGTGTGGAACAGTTATGAAAAATTAAGATCCGTGATTGAGAAAAAAATGTTCACCAATACGGAAGATTTGTTACCTGTTATTTCTTTCAATGCTAAAGCATCTGAAGATGACAAGAAAAAACATGAAGAGTTCATTTCTCGAATGATCGATAAAGGTTATACACGCAAACAAGTACGCTTGCTTTGCGAATGGTATTTGCGAGTACGTAAGTCACAATAATAAAAACGGTTCTCTCGCACCTATGAGAGAAAGCTAATACTGGATATTTTGTAGTTTGAGCAAACGCGACGCTGTAGCTCAAGACCTATAATCAACGTGTCTTTGAGCTAAGGCTTTTGCCTCCGCCCAAACTACAAATAGGTGCAGAAATATTTTATGTGGGGCTAAATTATGTCGCAATTAATTGATAGACGACAAAATGCGGGAAAAAAAAGTACGGTTAATCGCCAACGCTTTCTTCGCCGCTATAAAAATCAGATCAAACGTGCTGTCTCTGATGCTGTAGGCAAGCGAAGTATTACCGAAATTGATCAAGGCGAACAAATCACCATTCCAGCCAAAGACATTTCTGAGCCAGTGTTTCACCGAGGCCAAGGTGGACACATAGAACGTGTATTACCAGGCAATGATAATTTTATAACCGGCGATAGAATAAGAAGGCCCAATGGCAGTTCTGGTAGTGGTGGTGATGGTTCTGAAGCCAGTGATAGTGGCGAAGGTGAAGATAATTTTGTTTTTGAATTATCTCGGGAAGAATTCCTGGATCTGTACTTTGAAGATCTGGAATTACCTGATTTAGTTAAAAAAGAGTTGGCGCGCATTAGCACCTTTAAAACAGTAAGGGCTGGAGTAACAACCAGCGGTATCCCGAACAATATTAATGTTCTTCGTTCGATGAAACAAGCAACTGGACGTCGAGTTGCTTTGGCGTCCCCTTATAAAAAACAATTAAAAGAAGCTGAAGAAGAACTCGAACAACTACATGCACAACCAGTTCCAGATACCGAAGCTTTGAAAAATCTGCAAAAGAGAGTTGAATATCTAAAGAAGAAAATACAAACCGTGCCATTTATTGATACCATTGATCTGCGCTATAACTTTCGCGTTCGAATCCCTTCACCATCAACTCAAGCAGTCATGTTTTGTATTATGGATGTATCCGGTTCAATGGACGAAGCGAAAAAAGACATTGCAAAACGCTTTTTTATCCTTCTTTATATGTTCCTTACCAAAAATTATGAAAAAATTGAATTAGTATTTATCCGGCACCATACTTCTGCCAAGGAAGTGAATGAAGAAGAATTCTTTTATTCTCGAGAAACCGGGGGTACTGTAGTTTCCAGCGCCTTGGAACTCCTGAGTGCCGTTATCGATGCGCGATATCCTCCCGAGGCATGGAATATTTATGTAGCCCAAGCATCAGATGGAGATAATTGGAATGCCGATTCACCCTATTGTCAGGAGCTATTGCAAGATAAAATTATGCCTTTGTTGCAATATTTTGCTTACATTGAAATCATGCCACGCCATCATCAAAGTCTATGGGAAGTCTATCAACTGGTAAAAGAGCGCTATCCTAATTTTGCTATGGAAAATATTGATACGGTAGCAGACATCTACCCGGTATTTCATGAGCTATTTAAAAGGAAAACTGCATGAAGAAGAAGCCATTATCCACGGGGGCAGAATGGACCTTTGAATTAATACAAGACTATGATCGTGAAATTGCACGCATAGCCAAAGACTTTAAGTTAGATACCTACCCCAATCAAATAGAAATTATTACTGCAGAACAAATGATGGATGCTTATGCTTCCGTAGGTATGCCTATAGGTTATCACCATTGGTCTTATGGCAAACATTTTGTCAGCGTTGAAAAAAGTTACAAACGGGGACAGATGGGGTTGGCTTATGAATTGGTCATTAATTCAAATCCTTGTATTTCCTATCTGATGGAAGAAAATACCATGGCTATGCAAGCTTTGGTAATTGCTCATGCCTGTTATGGTCATAACTCATTTTTTAAAAACAATTATTTATTTAAAATGTGGACTTCTGCTGATGCCATTATTGACTATTTAGTATTTGCAAAAAAATACATCAGTGAATGCGAACAACGTTATGGCATCAATGAAGTGGAAGCCATCCTGGATGCCTGCCATGCCCTGATGAACTATGGGGTAGATCGGTATAAACACCCTGCTCCTTTGTCCATCCAGGAAGAAAAAATTCGCCAACAAAATCGCGAAATCTATATGCAATCTCAAGTTAATGAATTATGGCGAACAATACCTCAGAGCCGACAAGTCACCGAACAAGCCAAGAAAAAACGCTTCCCCGAAGAACCCCAAGAAAATATTTTGTATTTCATCGAAAAAAATGCGCCCTTGTTAGAACCATGGCAGAGAGAAATCGTGCGTATTGTACGCAAGATGGCCCAATATTTTTATCCTCAAGGCCAAACCAAGGTCATGAATGAAGGATGGGCTTGCTTCTGGCACTATACCATTTTACATGCACTCTATGATGAAGGTTTGGTTACAGACGAATTTATGTTGGAAATCTTGCAAAGCCATACCAACGTCATTATGCAACCGTCTTATAACAGCCCTTATTATAGTGGCATTAATCCTTATACTTTGGGATATCATATGATGCAAGACATCAAGCGGATTTGTGAAAATCCTACCGAAGAGGATAAAGCATGGTTTCCTTATTTGGCAAATACCGATTGGTTAAGCAATTTGGATAATGCAATGCGCCATTTCAAAGACGAAAGTTTTATTGCCCAATATCTATCACCTAAATTGATTCGCGATTTAAAATTATTTCATATTGTGGATGATGATCGCAGTCCCGATCTTTACGTCAATGCAATTCATAATGAGTCAGGGTATCAGAGAATAAGAGAAGCCTTGTCACGACAATATAATTTAGGTTATCTGGAACCCGATATTCAAATTTACTCTGTTGACGTACAAGGTGATCGCTCCATGACCTTAAGGTATACCCAACAAAACAGAGTGCCTTTAGGAAAAACTACCGCGGACGTACTAAAACATCTCTATTCTTTATGGAAATTTCCTATTGTTTTGCAAGCAGTCAATCCCGAAAATGAGATCACCGAAGAGTATCATTGCCCACCGTTGCATAATACATCAACGTAACAAGGGCTCAGGAAAATTAAGTGTTCTTTTTTGGTGTTCTCGCAAAACTTGTACACAATGTCATCCGAAAGAATGGCGATGTGCATACAATGTTTAATTGGAAGATATAAATCAATAGTAGCTTACATCAAACGGGGGGAGCATGACTCTTCTCTAGCTTGGACGCCCTCACATTGCTCTTGTGAGCATTTAGGCAGTTTCTCAAATTCATTTTGAACATAATCAACATCGTTTATTAAACAATTCAGGCAATTGCGCGATGTTGATCCATGTGTACCAAGCTTAGAAAGTTTTAGAAGAACCTTTGCTGTTTCCAAATCGGGCGGATTTTTATTTAATTCCTTTGTAACCTGGTCTAATGCCTCATCTATAATTTTTTTATTTTCACTACCCATTCGAAGCTTAGAAAACCATTGTCCCCTTATATGGGCTGCATAGGCTTCTTTTATTCCTATAACTGCTTCTTTTAGGGTATTCAAGTCCCTTTGCACTTCACTGCTTCCCCCTATTTCTAAATTTTTTACCGACTCAGGAAGAACAGTTCTCATCGCCCTCAAAGGATGGGCTTCAAATCTACCTTTTTCGGTACAAAAAGAAAAGGTGTTTCCATAATATTGTTGAACCGGTGTTTGGCTGACTACGTCTTTGTCCAGTCTATAATTACAAAATTGACTCAAAATAGAAGGGTGTTTACTACTCAACCATCGTCCATGAGGTGAATCGATAGGTGCCGTATTAAACGTTCGAACATGTACGCTTCTTGATGTTATCAAGTTTGGATCTTCGGCATAAGCTATAGCTCCTACATGTTGAGCTAAGTGTCCTCCTAGAGAATGTCCTACTAATATTATTTCTCTACCGGGAAAATCTTTTTTTGTTTCTTTAAAAAAGAAAAAGCTTTTTTCTGTAATTTTCTTTCTACTGTTCCCGTTAAAAGTACATTGATATCAGAAAACACATCTCTAATAGAATCTGTCCCCCTAAAAGAAATGATAATAGGTGATTTATTATCGTTTGGTTCAAGACGAACGGCCGTTAATCCATTTGAATTTATTACATCAGCATTTGTTTTCTTAGTTATTCGATATCCTGACTTATCAATATCACATTCTAACTGCTCTGTAGTGACATAAGCATCACGCTTCTCATCTCGCAAATCATTGTCTTTTCCCACCACGCGATACGCAAGATGTGCAGCACTGAGTAATAATCCAATTGTACATTTTGGCTTAACAAAGGGCATAAGATCGTTCCGAATATATAACGCGAGATGGGTAAATAATTAACTGGCTGTATTTTCTATAGTCTATCACAATTTTATTATTAATTTATTAAAGAATGATATTTTGTCTTTTTTTTGATCGACTTTTTCAGCGCAAAGAGGCAAAACGATTAAAGACAAAAATAGTGATAAAATGATTCTTCGATTCATTATTTTTCAATAATCGCAGTAGATGCATATATTTTAATTGCATCTTCAGCAAAAGGATTTAAATTGAAAATGTCGCTAAACAATTTTGCTGCAATTTCATTACTATTAAGAAACCAATCACTAACATCATCTGAATAATATTGGATAATCTGAGGCTTAAAGACTGCATAAGCTGATTCAACATGCCCTCTTATTCCTATTCCTGCTTTTATAAAATATTCATTACCTTTCAGTGCTCGAGTAAGTAATTCAACAGACTCCTTAATACTGCTTGAAGCACTTGCTTCAACAGGAATTGAATCAGACGAATAAACTTTAACCGTCACTACTAATTGCTCTCCAAACTCATGAATTCGATTAACAAAAGAAGCTAATGCCTGAGCTTTATCTTCATTACACACCGTAATTTTAATTTCCATATCACGCCCTTCACCCGTTAAATTAGCGACATGAACACAAGGATCCGCATTTAACGCAGCGCTTAATCGGGTTTGTAATGTGTACCAAGGAGGAAGTAACATATTTCCAGCATTGGCTGTAGACGTCATACAGCTTAGGATCAAACAAAAAAATATGCCGAAAGAAAGCCCTACTTTACTTAGTACAGCGCGATACAACATGATTACCTCTATTTACAGTATGAAAAATAATGCCTCCATAAATTTTTATAGAGGCATTTAAAAATTACTCAGATGCCATTTCAATAGCAAAAGCCAACGCCAATTTAGAGAAATTAGTCATATGATCAAGACTTAATCTATCCATAGTATCTTGAGAACTATGAATGTACGGGTTGTGATCTTCAAAATTAGACTCACATGGGAATGCAGCTGGAATACCTACTTCATCCCATGAAGCATGGTCGCTACAACCATAGCCACACTCTGAATAAGCAACTGGAACCTGAACATAAGCGCTGATTAATTCTGCGACGAAATTACTTAAATTCTCATTGGTATAATCAGTAAAGACCCACATCGTTGGATCGTTGGCATCCACTCGATATCCAGTCATATCGAACTGAATGGCGGCTTTTACTGGAATTGAATTATCCATAAAATGCTCAACTACATATTGAGATCCTACTAAGCCTCGTTCTTCAGCTGCATACCAAATAATATAGATTGGGCGCTTAAACGTGGTTTTAGAGGACAACAAAATCCGAGCCATTTCCATAATCGATGCAGAACCACTGCCATCATCTCCAGCGCCTGGCATACGACCATCCAATGTATCCATATGCGCTCCAATTACGATACCTGGTGCATTGATGTCTTTACCAATAACCGTTACTAATGAGGGTTGCTTATAATAAGTGCCTGTTTTCACGAAAAATGTTGCTGTATCAGTGCGACCGCTTGCTTGAGCCATATCGTCAAAAGTCTTTTTTAGCCATCTTGCGGCATCGACGCCTGTATCTTTGGTGGCGGAGCGGTTATGGAATGAAGTAAGTTTTGTCAAAGTATTCCAAATATTTGCTGGAGTCACATCCTGCAATGCTGCATTGACTTCATCCTGGTGCTTAATCTCATAAACCGTGCTTTGTGATTGTACTGGTTTAATTGTTTTTTTCTGCAGAACTCTTTGCGCCGATTGTTTTTTTGCTTCCAGTAACGAACCGATAATATGGTGGCTTACATTCACAAAACGACCACAATTTGTCTCATCTGCCAAATGAGTCAGGGCATCTACATCGGCCGCAGCGATATCAATAATTTTAAATTGTTTATTTTCTGCTAAAACTTCATAAGGAGTAGCAATTTTTGCTGCAAGACATTGAGGTACTTGTAACTGCTCATGAACAGGGGCATTTGCTGCCAAAACATTAGCACTGGCCAACACTGAGCCCACTGCAATATAGGTCATCCATTGATTCAAACGCATTTCTACTCCTAAGTTAAATTAAATTTTAAATATATTTACATCGCGAAAATCACTTTACCTAAATTCGGCAGTTGAATCCACTGTTTAATTTAAGTTTTCTTCACTAAAAAAATAACCACATGTCTTTTTTTTAAACTTAACGCTATTGATAATCATTTTCATTTGGGATACAGTTGAACCCCAATCCATTAATTGAGCAAATAAATGGCAGTAACAAAAAAACGATTCAAAAAAATTCCTCATTACCTTGCTCTGGCATCCCTTACTGTAGGCGCTAGTTTAATTCTTGGTTTTTTAAGTTTTAGTGGGATGTATGCCTTATATCCCGCCTTATATTTAGCATTTGCTGCTTTTGGCCTCTCGGTAGCCTATGAAGGTGAAGTTTATTTACAAAATCTAAAAGGATCCTTCAAAAAATTATTTAAAAGTAATTATCTAGAGAATCATTTAGCTAAAGAGTATCTGCTTGAAAATTTCCCGGAAAATACAAACTCTGAAGAGTGTCCTCAGTTCTTCAAAGATTATGAAATCCAACTCAAACTGCTCAGTGAGTTCAATAACAAACCACTTGATAAAGAGAGCAGAAAACGCAAAAAACAAATAGAAAAAGCATTGTCGGATATGGAAAAATGGTTCGCTTTACAATTATTTGCGGCGAAGACAAAAGAATCGGAAAAACTATCACATTATACGCAACGCTTAAGAGATTGGCTTAAAAATCATGGTCAAAATCAATGGCAAGAGCGATTAGAACAACGCAAGTCCACTTTTAATTTTGTTAAAGGTTTTAGCCTGCTTGCGGCAACGTTTATGGGGCTTGGTAGCACCTATCTCATTGTTGAAGCCTTTAGCGTGATTCCGTTAATAGCCGCTATTCCCTTTGCTTTATGGCCAATTTTCGTTGTTCCTATGGCGGTAATTGCAGGGGCAGCTTATGGTATGTTGACGTATAATACGATTACCGATCTCATCAACAATGACACCATAAAAAAATGGTACACCAAACTAAGCAATGATTTGAGTCAGGGCTTAACTGCCCGTAACGTGCTTATAGCTTCCATAGCCATATTTTTAGTTAGTTTAGCTATTGCGCTTACAGTTTGTACTGCGGGTACCTGGTGGACTGTAGCAACCAGTGCCCGCCCTTTATTTGAATGGATGAAAAAAATTCCAAGTTTCGTTATGGGCCTTATTAATCCCATCATCACTGGCTTGTCCGCTATATTTTTTAATATACAAAACTCTTCCGAATCACTGGAAATGGTGTATGAGGCCACAGATAGTAATACTGGGAATATATTTCAACGCGCATACAAGACAATTTCCGAGGGGCTCACCCATGTATGGGATACTGAGAATTGGCTGCAGATGATTAACCCATTTCGCATTATATTAAAATTAACGGTTGCACCATTACGTATTTTACTTTTTTTGGGCCATTTAGTGAGTGTTGCGCTAACCTCAGATCGTATGCCTGGGATCCCTCAAATAATATCTGCATTAGTAGCAATTATTAGTGAAGGTTTTGAAGACGCCCACTATTTTATTGGTTCTAATAATCATAAACAGAAAACATTATTGGAAGAACGTCTGGGCTCTGAAGCAGGTCACGAACAAGGCACCGACATTCCGACTCAACTTCTTAAATTTATAGCCTCCCCTTTATATTTTCTTGCTGCCGGTTGGGATTACTTGGCAAGCAAAATGAACTCAGCTTCGCACGATGCAGTGCAAAAGTCTCAACCGAAGATGCTCAGTTTTTCTCAAGCATGGAATAAGCAATTAGGAATTCCAGAGGAGATTAATGTTTCATTGGCAAAAGATGCAAAACAGCCATCAAAAGAATGGAAAGTTGAGCATACTTTGTCGCTCATTGAAAAATATGAGCGAAAGCATTTGGACTCCGTCCGGGTTAACACTACAGTAGCAGATGATAAAAAAGACCAACTAGAACAATTAAAAAATAAAGTTCGTGCAACCCTTTCTGATAATTCTGCAATATATGCAGTGCTTACAGAAGAAAAAGATAATCCTATTTATAATCAACCTCGACTATTTGCTCTGCGGAAAGATGAAAAAACTACAACACAAGAATTCATTGAAGCACTACCTGAACGGGTTAATGCAATCTAATAATTAGTTGATTCATGAGGAACCATACTGCGCAAGCGCCCTCTCTACCATAGATAGGGTTGCTCACCAGATCTCATATTAGCTATTGGAACTATCACATTTCTATGCAAACATAGGCAACCCTGTAATCAAATTAGAATTTAACAACGAACAATACCATGTTACCAACACCATGTTTGGAGTGATATTTTGAAAAAAATTCGGTACCTTGCTTTTGCTTTCTTTTTTCTATTGGTTGGTATCTGTCATGCAGAACAACGGAATATTGCAATTACCATTGATGACTTACCTCTTATTAGTACGTCTGATGAAGCGTTTGAAAAAATCGTTAATAGCCTTGTAAAACATCAAGTTCCGGCAATAGGTTTTATCATTGGCAATCGAATTAACAATGAAACCATCAAGCAATTTCAGGTATTTAAACAAAATGGATTTGAATTAGGAAACCATAGTTATTCTCATCTGAGATTAAAACGTGTTTCTTATGAAGAATACATCAACGATCTGAGTAAGGCAGAAACAGTGCTTGCACCATTTATGTCACAGCCAAAATATTTTCGTTATCCCTATCTTTCCGAAGGAAGATTTTGGAAAAAAAGTATTGTTCGTGACTATTTACGTAAAAATAATTACATTATTGCCCCAGTGACCATTGATAGCAGAGATTTCGAGTTTAACTCGAAATTATTAACGTTCATGAAGCAAAATCCAAATGCATCATTAACTGATTTTAAACAACGCTATCTTGAATATGTTTGGCAGCGCACATTAACTGCCGAAAAAGATACCCCTGGAAAGCAAATTTTACTCATCCATGCTAATTTACTGAATGGTTATTTTTTAGATGATTTGCTACACATGTTTGAAGAACATGGCTATCACTTTATTTCACTTGCTGAGGCATTAAAAACTTAATAAAGAGATAAAACAGCGCGAAATCTGGAAATATATTAGCCCAGGTTCACTGGGCGTCAACTTGCGATTGTAGTCCTGTTGAAGGGAACCCTGTAGTATGGTCACCTTTTAAAGGCTAGAGTTTTTAATATTCAATGCCAACATTAATAATTCATTCTACTCTAAATTGATGTCATTTCCGCGCTGGCGAAAATCCATCTCGCAAACAAAGTCATGAACAAGCTTGATGGATAGATTCTCGCCTGCGCGGGAATGACACGATACATGAGCAATTTGCTCATTAATGACTCTTAAACCATTCAAAAAAGAGTAACGATACCTCAGAAAGCGAAATCTGATTTTTCCTAATAAAGATTTCCCGGGTTATGGCTTACGCCTTCATTCAGGATACGAAGCTTTAACAAATTAGGAAATTTAACACCCTCTAATTACTTTGCAGCAACAGTTCTTTGGCATGAGAACGAGTTTGTTCTGTAATTTTCAATCCTCCCAACATGCGTGCAATTTCATCGATTTTTTCAGTAGATTGCAGTAGGGAGATATGGGTAAACGTCTCTTTATTATCACTTCGCTTTTCAACCATGAAATGGTTATGCGCTGCAGCAGCAACCTGAGGTTGGTGTGTCACACAAAATACTTGCAACCGCTCACCTAATTTACGAAGCATTTGCCCCACAAGAGCAGCTGTCGCGCCACCAATACCTACATCCACCTCATCGAACAATAAGGTAGGCGTTGTACCTTGCTGAGCAGTAATCATTTGAATGGACAAGCTAATTCGCGAAAGCTCACCACCTGATGCCACTTTACTTAGAGAATCAAGCTCCATACCCGGATTGGTGCACACCTTATATTCCACTTTATCCATTCCATGGGGTTGCATTTTTTCTAAGGGAGATAGTTCTATCTCCACCCGTCCCTTAGGCATGCCAAGCTTTTGTATACTGGCTGTGATTTCTTTTGCCAGTTTTTTTGCCTGTGCTTGTCGTATCTCTCTTAATTTAAATGCGGCTGTTTCATAAGTTGCAACCAATTGGCAATGCTGAGCTTTTAATTGCGCTAGTCTGCTTTCGCTGTCTTGCAGATGGTCTAGTTCGTTTTGCAAGTTTCGTCCATGCTCATGGAGTTGGCTGCTATCAATATGATATTTACGCGCAAGCTGGTGTATGACACTCATACGTGTTTCAATTTCATGCAATCGTTCTGGATCCAAATAAACACGTTCGGCGAATTGTTGCATTTCATCAATTGCTTCTTCGCATTGAATCAGTGCCCCATTGATCAACTCCGCAGTATTTTTGATCTGAGCTTGCTCCTGCGGTAATTGACTCAATAAGTGCAAAATCTGGTTTAAACTGGTACAAATATTGGGCTCATCTTCAGAATTTAATAATCCATGGATCTGCTGACTTTTTTGCAAATAATCTTTTGCATGATGCAACATTTGATGTTCTTGATATAAAGTTTCAATTTCATTTTCATGCAGATTCAACGCAGATAACTCATCAATTTGAAACTGCAATAATGCAATTTTATCTGCCTGTTGCTCCTGGCTTTGCAATGTTTCTATCTCTTGATGAATTTTATGACATTGTTTGTAGAGTTGCGCAACCTCTTCAAGTAACGCCTGGTTTTTGCCATATTGATCCAATTGTTGACGATGCGTTGCATGCTGCATCAGTGTTTGATGTTGATGCTGTCCGTGAATATGGACCAGTTTTTCGCTGAGTTCTTTTACTTTTTGTAACGGGAATGGTTGGCCATTAATATAGGATTTGGAGCGACCTTCGGCATAAATCACCCGTCGCAAATAAATTTCACCGTCATCGCAAGCAATATCATGTTCTGCAAGCCATTGCGCAGGCTCCGATCCTTGTCCCACAAAAAATCCAGCAGTGATATCACATTTTTCCTGGCCAGGCCGGATAACTGAAGCATCTGCCCGATCACCTAAAGCCAACATTAAAGCATCGATCATGATTGACTTGCCTGCCCCCGTTTCACCAGTAAAAGCAGTCATCCCTTGAGTAAAATCCAACTCTAGGTGTTGTACAATCGCAAACTGTTCAATGCACAAAGTGGTGAGCATGTTCTATCCTATCCCTGATGTTTAGATTCCCAACCAAGTTTTGATCGTAATGTATCATAATAATGATAATCAAGAGGATGCAACAGCCGTAATTGATGGCCATTTTTTTGAATAGCAACTTTTTGTCCGGGTTTGACCATTCTTGATTCATGTCCATCACAACTCACTCGCAAATCAGCTTCATTAAACTTACTGATATGCAGTTCAATTTTAGCTTCACCGTCGATCACCAATGGACGTGAGCTCAAGCTATGAGAAAACATAGGTACAAGAACAATCGCATTCAATTGTGGATGCATGATTGGCCCCCCTGCGGATAAAGCATAGGCAGTAGAGCCGGTGGGTGTCGATAAAATCATACCGTCAGAGCGATAATGACTCACCAGTTGCTTATTGACATGCACGGAAAACTCAATGAGATGTGTTTCTTTTCCGCGCCCCAATACTACATCATTAAGCGCATCTCCCTCAAAATAAATATGATTTTCATCATAAATTCGAGTATGTAAAAGAAAGCGCTTTTCTTCTTCATAATCACCTCTAAGAACAGCACCCAGTTGCTTTTCCAGTTCATGAGGCAAAATATCGGTAAGGAACCCCAGCCGCCCGCGGTTAATTCCAATTACCGGTGTATCCACTTTAATCGCCATCCGGGCAGCTGAAAGCAAACTTCCATCACCACCAACAACGATGATCAAATCATTTTTTTTACCCATATCGTCTCTGGCCAATATGGGAATGTTCGCATCAAAGCCTGAAGCTGTATCAATATCTTGATAAACTTGCACTTCTTGCTGTTCCAGAAAGTCAATCAAACGGTATAAACTTTCGTTTACCCCTTGATTGGCTCGGTGCTGGCGTGCATACAAGACAATTCGTTTAAATTTAACTTTATTCTTCAATGCTTGCTGTTCTTGATGCTTTTTTTCGTTCATGTTCTTTCAATGATTTTTTTCTTATTCGAATCGAATCAGGAGTTACTTCAACTAATTCATCATCATCAATAAATTCTAATGCCTGCTCCAACGTTAACTTGACAGCAGGAGTTAATATAATGTTTTCGTCTGTACCCGAAGCGCGCATATTAGTTAATTGCTTTTCTTTAGTCACATTCACAACTAAATCATTATCGCGAGCATGAATCCCAACGATCATCCCTTCATAACACACGGTTTGCGGCTCAACAAATAATCTACCTCGGTCTTGCAAGTTAAATAAAGCAAAACCGCGAGCCATTCCTTGACAATTGGCAATCAGCACCCCGTTAGCTCGCTTTCCTATGCGTCCTTTAATTGCCGGACCATAATGATCATAGACATGATACATTAAACCGGTACCTGAGGTAGATGACAAGAATTCATTGTGAAATCCAATCAGGCCGCGGGTAGGAATCATATAGTCAAGACGCACTCTTCCTTTGCCATCTGGAACCATATTTTGTAATTCACCACGACGCTCACCCAATTTTTCCATAATGGAACCTTGATGATTTTCTTCCACATCGACAGTCAGATGTTCATAAGGTTCTTGTTGCTCACCATCTACTTCACGAATAATCACTTCAGGTTTACTAATCGCTAATTCATAACCTTCACGACGCATCGTCTCAATAAGAATGGATAAGTGTAATTCACCACGACCAGACACGCGAAACTTGTCAGGATCGTCGCAGTCGTCAACCCGTAAAGCCACGTTATGTAATAATTCTGTTTCTAAACGTTCACGAATTCTTCTCGAGGTCACGAATTTTCCTTCCTGGCCTGCAAAAGGTGAATCATTCACCTGGAAGGTCATGCTAATTGTTGGCTCATCAACCGAAAGAACTGGCAAACCTTCAACCATATTGGGATCACAAATCGTATCGGAAATTTTAATGCCATCAATACCGGTAATCGCGATAATATTACCTGCACCGGCCTCTTCAACTTCAACGCGATCCAGTCCTTTAAAGCCTAATAATTGCAATAATCTGCCTGAACGAATATTGCCATCTTTATCAATAATCTTCACTGCGGATTTTGCTTTAATTTGTCCACGAGTGATACGGCCGATACCAATAGTCCCTACATAAGATGAATAATCTAAAGAACTGATTTGCATTTGGAAAGGGCCTTCCGCATCCACTTTAGGTGCTTCAACTTTATCGATAATGGTCTGTAATAAAGCGCTCATATCGGTCGCTTCATCTTCCAAATTTAACTTGGCATAACCGTTTAATGCAGATGCATAAACAACAGGGAAATCCAATTGCGCATCG
The DNA here is from genome assembly GCF_003990155.1 of Legionella qingyii. NCBI lineage: Bacteria > Pseudomonadati > Pseudomonadota > Gammaproteobacteria > Legionellales > Legionellaceae > Legionella > Legionella qingyii. Next base: position 97,034 of record NZ_RZGX01000008.1, on the reverse strand, counting down.
GTTGCGCCCAAGTTATCAAAAAGATCGAATACTTGATCCATAACCCAATGAGGCCGTGCCCCAGGGCGATCGATTTTATTAATCACCACAATAGGATTTAATCCGCGAGCAAACGCTTTTTGCGTCACAAAACGTGTTTGTGGCATAGGCCCGTCAACTGCGTCCACCAGCAACAATACACTATCAACCATCGATAAAATACGCTCGACTTCCCCACCAAAATCAGCATGTCCTGGGGTATCAACAATATTAATTTGATGATTTTTCCAATACACACAAGTATTTTTGGCAAGAATGGTAATTCCTCGCTCTTTTTCTAAAGCATTGGAATCCATCACGCGCTCAACTTTGGGCGCTCTCTCATTTAATGTACCGGTTTGTTGCAGTAATTTATCTACTAACGTGGTTTTACCGTGGTCAACGTGGGCGATAATGGCAATATTGCGAATCTGATCAATCATAAATAACCTTTGAAGGAAAAAGCAGAGTATTTGTTCATAGATTTGACATTATACATCATTAAGCAGCTAAAACCTATCTGCTTCTCATATTTTATAGCATTACCCACTATGTTTTAGACAGGGTGCAAGTGAACGAGGCGAAGGAGTGTACCTAATTGTACATGACTGAAACCGAGTGAACTTGTAACGCCGTATTAAACTTAGTGGGTATTACTATGGTATAGCAAATTGAATTTGCTGTCTGGTGATTTGAAACATGGTGTACAAAGTACTGCTCAATAACTCGTTTTCTAGCCTACCAATTATTTTTTAACTGCTAAAATAAAAGAGAGGGGTAAAAAAATAGGGAGTAATTATGAAACAACTAATTTTACATCCCACTGACATTAGCCAATGGCATGCATTGGTTAATGAAGCTCAAGCTGCGACACAGCTTATGCTCACTGAAAATACTGAAAGTTATCTGGTATTTTTATTAATGCGTTTTTCTCAGGGACCTAAACTCATCGAATCCATTATCGCACTCGATTTTCTTGAGTCCATACATAGGCCGAAAACCCTGCAAATGGAATTACTACGCGATATAGGAGATAAAAGCTTACTCTGTTGCGGACTATTTCCGGGAATGGCAAAAAAGCGACACGTCAGTCTTGAGTATTTTTCTGAAATGGGACAAGCCGCTTATTTGACTATTGGTGAGTTAGAAGGAAAACATACGGCGGATCTATACACACAACTCAGCGAGCAATTTCTTAGATTGCAACAAGTATTACAAGCCATGCGTGGAGAGTGCGTACAGCTCATTCAATCGGATAAAGGAATCGTATCTTCTATAAAATTTATTTTACAATAAATAACGTTCTATAGCCTGGGTGAAGCGTAGCAGTATCTGGGGATGCAGAGGAACATTTTCTCAGTTATTGCTTTGCCTTCCCCCCAGATTATGCCATCTCATCCTTTATGAAATAACATCGTTACATCAATTGGATCAAACGTATACTTCGTATTGCAAAAATCACATCGAATCGCAACTTCCCCTTCTTCCTGTAACAATGCTTTTGCATCATCCTCGCCTAAAACAGTTAACACTTGTTTCATTTTCTCCAAACTGCAGCGACATTTGAATTGAGTTTTACGGCTATCAAATAACCTCAGTTCTGTTTCATGATAAAGGCGATAAAGCAATGTTTCATTATCTAAAGTAAGTAATTCATGTTCACTCACCGTTTGGCCTAAATGCACCGCATACTCCCAAAATTGCTCTCTTTGTACTGTATCTTGGCCAGGCATTAACTGCAGTAGCATTCCAGCCGCGGCATTATCATTCACGGCTAACCAAACTTGCGTGGATACCTGCTCGGATTGAGCAAAATAACTCATTAAATTTTCACTCATGGATGTCGACTGAATGGGAACCATACTTTGATATGAGTTTGTTTGATTATATTGGTTAATAGTAATTACCATCTGTCCTTCAAGAAAAGCTGCGGCATATTCTTCAGTTTCCAAATGTTCAATAAACTGGGCAAAAGCTCTCACATTAAACTCATGGTCACACTGAACCAATAATAAAGGTAGCCGATTATCCCCCTGAAATTGCAAATTTAAACTGCCCTGAAATTTAATACTGGATGCTAAAAGAAGACAAGAAACGATCGCTTCTCCCAACAAATTTTTAACCATTGGCGGATAATTCCGTTGGTTCATAATAGTTTGGTACGTATTTTCAATATGAACAATTTCACCACGAATATTGGCATGTTCAAAAATAAAACGCTGAAGGGTGTCGGATTCTTTCATAATGGACTCATATAAAATTACGGCAAACAGGACCTGCTTTACACCTCACCAGATTGAATCCCCTCTTTATTTTTGAGCATCGAAGCGAAGCATGCATACACAGTATGTGAGTATGGGAGCACAAAAAGTCGAGGGATGAGTCAAACTAGTAGATTGCAAGACCCTAAAGAAAATCTCGTGATTGTGCAAAGTATATCATAATTTTTTTGTAATTTTCCTGGAGAAAAAATGATTTTGAACTATGCTTTTAAAATCTCCCTCAGGAAAAATTAAAGGACTAATCATGATAGATAAAAACATTCTTACACCTTTATTCAAAACAATTGACAAAGTCGTTTTTGGTATCAAAGAACCAAATGAACCAGAAACTAAACCTGAATTTATTGAAATTGATACTGAAGAAGAATTTGATGTCGAACGTTCTATTAATTAGTAGTTGATTCACAATGCCTAAGCGGGCAATAATTGCGCTTTTTTGAGCGAGTCCCTTTAAGATGTTGAATAGCCAACAAATGGCAGCGGTACGTTATATAGACGGACCATTATTAGTTCTTGCTGGAGCTGGAAGCGGTAAAACACGAGTAATAACGCAAAAAATAGGCTATTTGATTAACACGTGCGGCTATGCCGCCAATACAGTATGTGCCGTAACATTTACGAACAAAACAGCCAACGAAATGCGTGCTCGGGTTGCCGCCGTTCTGCCGGCAGCTAATCGTCGAGGTTTAAAAATAGCAACATTCCATACTTTGGGATTAAGCATTCTCAAGCGTGATTATGCTTTATGCGAGCTGAAAAAAGGGTTTTCAATTTTTGACAGTGAAGATTGTTTACAAATTTTACGCAATTTCTTACCTGCAAATAAAGCAACTGAACGAGAATTTATTTTCCAAATCCAGCAGCACATTTCACGCTGGAAAAATGATCTTCTTACGCCAGAGCAAGTAATTAAAAACAGCTCAAATATGCCTTTTTATGAAGAAGCCGCACTATTATACCCACGTTATCAGCAAGCACTTAAGGCATACAATGCCGTTGACTTTGACGACTTAATTCGTATTCCTGTCAGCCTTTTAAATGAACATTCTTCCGTATTGGACTATTGGCAAAACAAAATTCGCCATTTATTGGTGGATGAATACCAAGACTCAAATACAAGCCAATATCTTTTGGTAAAAAAATTAACTGGAATTCAGGCTCGCTTCACGGTGGTAGGAGATGATGATCAGTCTATTTACGCCTGGCGAGGCGCTAAACCGGAAAATTTGAAGCAATTGCAGCAAGATTACCCTCAACTAAAAATAATAAAATTAGAGCAAAATTATCGCTCAACCAATATTATTCTAAATACGGCCAATCACCTTATCGCCAATAATCCGCATCTGTTTGAAAAAAAATTATGGAGTGAATTTGGTCATGGAGAACTCTTGCGAGTGATTCGTTGTAAAGATGAAAATGATGAAGCAGAACAGGTGGTGGCTGATTTAATAAGCCACAAACTACGCACCAGAACCCAATATGGTGACTATGCGATTTTATATCGCGGCAATCATCAGTCACGTGTATTTGAAAAAGTACTCCGTCATTATGGTATTCCTTATACTATTAGCGGAGGACAATCATGGTTCGCTAAAGCAGAAGTTAAAGATGTGTTTGCCTATTTAAAACTACTATGTAATGAGGCTGATGATGCTGCTTTTTTAAGGGTAATAAACACCCCCAAGCGTGGCATAGGCGAAGCCAGTCTTGACTCCCTAGGACACTATGCGCAAAGCCGCGGGATTAGTCTTTACGCTTCCGCAGACCATCTCGCGCTTAGTGAACATGTTGCAGAAAAACCTCGTGCGGCATTACTTGCTTTTAAATCATGGATAGAACAAACAAAAAAACGCTTAACCGTAGGCTCGATTGTAGAGCATTTAAAACAGATGGTTGAGGACAGCGGTTATGAAGCCCATATTTATGAACAATGCGATACTCCCGCAAAAGCACAAAAAAAGATGGACAATGTTTGGGAGTTATTAGAGTGGGTCGGGCGTTTATTAGCCAAAAAGCCCGAACAAACATTAGCAGAAGTTATTAATAAATTAATTTTGATCGATATTCTTGAGCAAGCAGATGAGCAGGATAACGAGTCCTTACAACTGATGACCTTACACGCATCCAAGGGCCTGGAGTTTCCTTATGTTTATCTGGTCGGCATGGAAGAAGAATTATTGCCACATCGAGTGAGTATTGATGAAGACCAAATTGAAGAAGAAAGACGCTTGGCGTATGTTGGGATTACTCGCGCCCAAAAAGGATTATGCTTTACCTTGGCCAAACAAAGACGACGTGGAGGTGAATTACAAGATTGTTTACCAAGCAGATTCCTGGATGAATTGCCGCCAGAACATTTGGAATGGTTTGGTAAAAACGTAGAACGTTCTGAGGAACAATCAAAAAACCTGGCTAAATCTCATTTAGCAGGATTAAAAAATTTGTTGGCTGAATCATAAATTAAACTCAAGTCTGGGTTTCGCGGCATCCGCCCAGGCTACATTAGAAGTACAACTATATGCATGATTGATGCCTGTTGCTATACTGAACTTATGAAGAAAAATATCATCTTGTTCATTATTTCTTTCGCCATGTTTATGGAAGCGGTTGATACCACCATTATTAATACCGCAATTCCAGTGATGGCACAGAGTTTAAATGTCAATCCCATTGACTTGAAATTAGCACTAATCAGTTATCTTTTGAGTTTAGCGATCTTTATCCCGATTAGCGGTTGGATTGCCGATAAATTTGGGATGAAAACTGTTTTTATCGTGGCCATCTCTGTATTCACCTTAAGTTCAATTTGGTGCGGGTTTACTAACAATTTAGGGCAATTAATTTGTGCGCGCATCATTCAGGGCTTGGGGGGGGCGCTAACTATACCTATTGGCAGGCTCATTATTTTACGAACTTGTGAACGACATGAATTAATCACCAAGATGAGTATCGTGGTGATGGTTGCCTCTTTGGGAATGATGCTTGGACCATTGCTAGGTGGAATTATTACCTATCGCTTTTCTTGGCGTTGGATCTTTTGGGTCAATATTCCTTTCGGAGTACTTGCTGTAATTTTATCAAGCAAATTATTACCTTCTATGCCCCCTCGCCCAGTTCCTCCGCTTGATAAACTGGGTTTTATTTTTTTCGGCAGTGGGTTAGCTACCTTAACTTTTGGTTTGTCCATGGTTAGTGAGTCAACTGCTTCAACCATAGAAATCCTTAGTACCTTCATGGTTGCCTTGCTTTTATTGGGTGGATATACCAAACACTCCCATAAAAGAAAACACCCTATTGTTAAAGTGGAGCTCTTGCGTACACGTACATTTTGTATTTCAGTTGTAGGGAATATATTAGCACGCCTAGGATTTGGCGGCGTCCCCTTTTTATTACCCTTGCTGTTACAAATTGGATTGGGCTATTCGCCTCGTCTATCAGGGTTGTTGCTCGCTCCAATTGCTTTAGGAGTTTTTTTAGTCAAACCTTTATCCTTCTCTATATTACGGTGGTTTGGTTATAAAAATTTATTAATTATAAATACAATCCTCGTAAGTATCTCTCTCTGGTCCTTTTTTTCCATCAATCAACATTCTTCCGTATACAGTATCGCATTTTTAACTTTTATGTATGGATTTCTCATTGCGCTACAGTACACAGGCATGAATTCTTTGGCCTATGCCAACATTACAGAAAACAATATGAGTGCCGCAACCAGTATTATGAGTACCATTCAACAATTGGCTCAAAGTTTTGGTGTTGCCGTATCAGCAATCTTACTTAGCATTTTCACTACCATGTATTCTGGGGGCCATGCGCTATCGGTTCAAATATTTCATGATACATTTCTAATGCTAGGGATTCTTACTTTTTTTTCAGGAATTATTTTTACTTTTCTAAAAAAAGAAGATGGTCTTGAGCTAATTCAGCTCCCTGAACATTGATCGCCTCTAATTTTTTAAAATACTTAAGTCACTTTGCTGCGTTATAGAAGTCCTTCACCCTCAGCTAAGACTTCCGGAATTAAGATACGATGATTTCATTTCTTACTACCCAATAAATAAGTAAATGCTTTCCAGTTCTAGAGGTGAAATTCCACTGACAAACATCAAAAGGCTAAAAGATTGTAAAGTATTAGAGTTTTTAATCAAAATACTCTATGATATGGAAGCGTTATTTTATGTTTTTGCATTAAATGTAAAAAAATTTAAAAATATTTAATAAAAAAACAGCACAATTAATAAAATAATGCTACAATGTCCTGGTAACAATTTAGGAAATTAACATGTCAGAAAAAATTCGTGGTACAGTAAAGTGGTTTAATGAGTCCAAAGGTTTCGGTTTTTTAGAAAGTGGCGGTAAAGATTATTTTGTGCATTTCAGTGCAATTCTAGGTACAGGGTTCAAAACTCTTGCTGAGGGTGCAACAGTAACGTTCAAACCAAGCAACGGACAAAAAGGTCCTCAAGCTGAAGAAGTTGAAGTAGTCTAATTCATTTCCTGAAACTTCCTATTCACTTAAATATGAGAGTATTTTAGAGGATAGGGAGTTTTTTATTTGTAAAATTAACATTCATAATGTCAAACTCATCCTCAATAATCAATCATCATCTACTTCGATTTTAAGCTATCAATCCAATTGCATAACCTCGATTTGCGCTGTCTCGATTTATCAATACTTAATTTTATTCATGTTGAATTAAATCATTGCAATTTACGTTTAACCAATATCGCGCACACCTCGACTTTTATAGAGCATCATCTTGCCAACAACAACGTAGATTACACTTAAAACGATCATTTACTGTTGCGATGGCTGTATGGACATTTTAATCAAAATCATGCCATCGACGTGGCTGGCATTATTAAAAACATAAACAATAATAAAATTGGAAACCCGAATCAGTGCTTAAGTGAATGAAAAATCTAACGAGGCTCACATAATCAGGACTTACGGAAAAACCCAAGGTCGAGGCAAAATTATGTTCATTAAAGAATGCAATAAGCCAGCCCTGAAGTTTTCCTGTTTAAAAAGAACTTAGGGTTGTTTTGGATAACCCATCCAGTATAACCTATATAGAGTCTTATAATACAAGGAACCGTATAAATGAGTAAAAAAATCGCAGTTATTGTAGGAAGCTTACGCAAAGAGTCCTACAATAGAAAAATGGCAAAAGTGCTTATTTCTCTAGCGCCTAAATCTCTAGACCTACACATTGTTGAAATTGGTGATTTGCCATTATACAACCAGGATCTTGATGACGACAATAGACCTCCTGCGGCTTGGGTTCAATTTCGTGAACAAATGAAAACATATCAGGGCGTGCTCTTTGTTACACCTGAATACAACCGTTCAGTTCCTGGGGTACTTAAAAATGCAGTTGATGTGGGCTCTCGCCCTTATGGCAAAAGTATTTGGAGCAAGCTTCCTGGCGCTGTGATAAGTGTTTCTCCTGGTGCTATTGGAGGATTTGGAGCAAACCATCATTTAAGACAATCATTTGTCTTTTTAGATATTCCAACGCTGCAACAACCCGAAACATACATAGGAATGGCAGGAGATTTGTTTGATGCGCAAGGAAATATTACAAAAGAAGACACTCAAAAATTCTTGCAAAAATTTATGGAAGCTTACGCCAATTGGGTTGAACTAAACCCCAAAGGGTAATCACAATAAAATACATTGTGCCTGGATACGGCATGAATTTTTTTGGCAGAGCGTTATCCCTGCCAACGTGTTACTATTCCTACATCAATATTAAAAAGGTCAAGTATTCGACCTACGCTGTGATTGATAATATCATCAATCGTTTCCGGATTGGTATAGAATGCAGGCGTTGCAGGACATATGATCGCCCCCTGTTGGGTCAGTGAAACCATATTTTGTAAATGCCCCAAATGCAAGGGAGATTCACGAGGCATGAGTACCAATCTCCTACGCTCTTTTAAGGTCACATCCGCTGCCCGACCTATAAGATTATCACCCGTTCCATGCGCAATTTCTGCCAAAGTTTTCATTGAACAGGGAGCAATGATCATTCCCATTGTCTGAAAAGAACCACTGGCTATACTTGCACCGACATCATTCCAGGAATGATAAACATCGGCCAGTGCTTTTACTTCGGCCAATGACAAGTTAGTTTCATATTTGCGTGTCAATTGAGCCGATTTACTAACTATTAAATGAGTTTCAATGGATGTAGTACGTAATAGCTCTAAAAGACGTATTCCATAAATCATGCCTGAGGCACCAGTAATTCCAACAATTATTCGCGGTGTGCTCATGAGTAGTTCCTCGTGATTGAATCCAATTAGGTTCTCAGACATAAAAATAGTATAATTATTTCACATAATAGATTACTTCACAAAGTAAAATAAGTGGAAAATACAGGCATAAAGAGGTACATTGCAGAGGCTCCCATTCTTTTTGGTGTATTTACTACAGATAACGAAGCAGGCATATAATCCATGACGAATAATTATGAACAGTTTGAGCAACGCAAACAAGATCACATCAAATTAGCCTTAATGCCTGAAAATCAAACCGCAGAACTCAGTACGTTCGAAAGCATCAATCTAATTCATGATGCTCTGCCTGATTTAAATTTTGATGAAATCAGTATTAAAAGCTCCCGATTTGGCCAAGTAGTAGAAAAACCCTTCCTCATTAGCTCTATGACTGCAGGTCATCGTCGAGCAAAGCACATCAATCATAATCTTATTGAAGCATGTGCATTGAATGGATGGGCAATGGGAGTTGGCTCACAAAGACGAGAGCTCACGGATCCCAAAGCAGCTTTTGAATGGCAAGATTTACGTCGTGACTTCCCTCAAGTCAACTTATACAGCAATCTAGGAATAGCACAATTAATCACAACATCGCTAAGTGAAATACAACGCTTAACCGATGCTTTGCAGGCTAATGGTTTAATTATTCACTGCAATCCCTTACAAGAGTGCATGCAACCTGAAGGAACAACAACCTATAAGGGAGGTTGGCAAGCCTTAGCTGATTTAGTTAAAAAGCTGCCTTTACCGATTATCGTTAAAGAAACTGGTTGTGGATTTTCTCGAGCAACGATGTCACGTTTAAATGATATTGGCATTGCCGCAATTGATGTAGGTGGTTTGGGAGGCACTCACTGGGGACGAATTGAAGGACATAGAGCAATCAATGACCCTATTCGCCAACAGGCAGCGATTACATTTCGCAACTGGGGAATTGATACGGTAACCGCTGTCAAACAAGCTGCAGCACTAAAACCCTCTTTCGAAATTTGGGGTTCAGGAGGCGTTACTAATGGCTTAAACGCCGCCAAGCTTTTTGCACTTGGAGCAACAACTGTTGGTTATGCAAGACCCCTGCTCGAAGCCGCATTGGAATCGTCTGAACATGTTAGCCTATGCATGCAGACAATTGAGTATGAATTAAAAGTGGCTATGTTTTGTACCGGAAGTCAGAACTTAAGTGATTTGCCCCAAAAATTGGGGTAATTCAAAGTGATTTATATTCTGATTACAATCCATATGCGATTAAACACATGGTCTTTATCAATATTCTTGAGCAATGCTTCATTGTCAGCTAGATAAGATAAAACATAACTCCAAACAAAAATCTTTTATTAGTTAAGCCTTGTAAGAAATAGTTCAAAATTTTATGATCTATTGACCCTTCTAAGTATAGGACTACTGGAGAGATTATTGTGCTGAAACGTATTTTCGATATTATCTTATCAGGTACATTATTAATAATGTTGATGCCTGTATTGATTATTGTTGCATTATTAATACGTTATTATTTAGGCTCACCGATCTTTTTTTATCAAAATCGCCCAGGATTACATGGCAAAACCTTCCGTCTGATTAAATTTAGAACAATGAAGGATTCATTTAATAAACACGGGGATTTATTACCTGATAAAGATCGCATCACTCGCCTGGGCCATGTTTTAAGAGCGTGTAGTTTGGATGAGTTACCCCAGTTATGGAATGTTTTTAAAGGTGAAATGAGCTTCGTAGGCCCTAGACCTCTATTAATCGAATACCTCTCCCTTTATAATAGCGAGCAAAAAAGACGGCATGATGTCAAACCTGGCATTACTGGTTTAGCTCAAGTTAATGGCCGAAACGCCCTAAATTGGGAAGGAAAGTTTGCATTAGACTTATGGTATGTGGATCATCAGTCTTTTTATTTGGATATTAAAATCTTAATGTTAACCATTAAAAAAGTGTTGATTCGAGAAGGAATTACAGGTCAAGGAAGTGTCACTAACGAAAAATTTACAGGTAATAATCCATGAAGTCTCTTGCTGTTATTGGTGCAGGTGGGCATGCAAAAGTTGTTGCTGATGCAGCACTCTGTTCTGGTTGGCAAAATATTGTTCTTTTTGATGACCGATGGCCAAATATTAACCAAGTTGGGGCGTGGAAGGTTAGTGGAACGACGCAATCCTTTCTGGAACAAGCATCTGAATTTGATGGCCTCGTTGTTGCAATTGGCAATAATTCTATTCGCATGGAAAAAATGACGTACTTTTTAAATGAAAAAATTCCATTAGCAACAATTATTCATCCCTCAGCAATAATAAGTCCTTCAGCTAAAATAGCCGAAGGCTCTGTTGTTTTTGCCAGAGCCGTATTAAATCCTGATTGCACAATTGGTGCAGGTACGATTATTAACACGGGTGCAATTATTGAGCATGACTGTACTATTGGGCACGCGGTACATATTTCTCCAGGAGTCAGTTTAGCAGGAAATGTAAGTGTAGGTAATTTAAGTTGGGTTGGTATTGGCTCTTGTGTACGTCAATGTATTAAAATTGGTGCCGAAGTGATGGTAGGAGCAGGTTCGGTTGTTGTTAATGACTTACCAGACTATTGTACCGCTTTTGGCGTACCCGCAAAAATTTATAAAAAAAATTCAAAGGATTAAATATGTTAAATACAGCATTTTCACCTTGGCCTAATTACTCTGAAGAAGAAGCAGAGCGAATACATCAAGTGCTGCTATCGAATAAGGTAAATTATTGGACTGGAAATGAATGCCGGGAATTTGAAAATGAATTTGCAGCGTGGGTAGGTACAAAATATGCCGTAGCATTAGCAAATGGCACTATTGCACTTGATGTCGCATTAAAAGCGATTGGAATAAAAGCAGGGGATGAAGTCATTGTGACCTCACGGACGTTCATCGCTTCTGCTTCATCTATAGTGACTTGCGGCGGCACTCCTGTATTTGCTGATGTCGATGAAAACAGTCAAAATATTACCGCCGAGACCATTCGCGCCGTGGTAACCCCTAATACTAAAGCAATAATCTGCGTTCATCTTGCTGGCTGGCCTTGTGATATGGATCCCATTCTAGCATTGGCAGAAGAATTAAATTTATATGTCATTGAAGATTGTGCCCAAGCCCATGGCGCTCAATACAAAGGTCGTTCAGTTGGCTCAATAGGTCATATAGGAGCCTGGTCATTCTGCCAGGATAAAATTATGACCACCGGAGGCGAAGGAGGCATGGTCACGACTAATGATGAACAACTCTGGTCGTCCATGTGGTCTTATAAGGATCATGGAAAATCCTGGGATGCCATATATAATGAACCCATTGAACCTGGTTTTCGTTGGCTACATCGAAGCTTTGGTATGAATGGAAGGATGATTGAAATTCAAGCCGTAATTGGCCGCATACAACTTAAAAAAATGCCCACTTGGCATCAACAACGACTAGGCAATCTAAAACAAATTTATGAAGTTGCCTCAACTTTAAAAGGCCTTAGAGTTCCCCAAATTCCTGATGAAATTGTGCATGCCGCTTACAAATGTTATGTATTTGTAGAAGAAAGCCAACTGGCAGCAGGCTGGGATCGTAATCGTATTTTAAAAGAAATTAATGATCGTGGCGTCCCTTGTTATCAAGGCTCCTGCTCTGAAGTATATTTAGAAAAAGCATTTGATAATACTGGCTGGCGTCCGCATAATAGACTTCCAGTTGCATCCAAACTTGGAGAAACCAGCTTGATGTTTTTAGTTCATCCAAGTTTATTAAAATCAGAAATTGATAAAACCTGCCAAGTTCTTACAGAAGTAATGCTTCAAGCAACCCAGGTGTAAGGTACATGAACGAATTAACTGAGACTATTGATATTAATATACCCACTCAAGAAATAAGAAACAGTCAATCTAAGCTTGCTGTTATTGACTTATTCGACTCAATAAAAAAGTGGAAGCTATGGACCTATCTAGGCTGGAATGACATAAAAATTCGTTATCGCGGATCAGTATTAGGTCCATTTTGGATCACGGCCAGTATGCTTGTTATTATTGTCGCCTTTTCAGTTGTGTACAGTCGATTGTTTCATCAATCAATAGCAGAATATGTCCCTTTTTTTACAACCGGTTACTTAGTGTGGGTCTTGATTTCAGCAGCACTGGCAGAGAGTTGTAATACATTTGTTGAAGCCTCCCTACTTATTAATGAAATCAAGTTGCCCTATATTTTATATGTATTCAGGTTGACTTGGCGTCATGTCATCATATTTTTTCATAATGCCTTAGTCTATGGTGCTGTTGCGCTTTATTTTCAAGTACCGCTCAATTGGGCAATCTTTTATGTAATTCCTGGTTTATTTCTAATTATTTTAAATTTAATTTCAGCAGGCTTAATCTTGTCGATATTAGGTACAAAATATCGTGATATTCCTCCCATCATTAATAGCTTAATTCAAGTGATGTTTTTTATTACTCCCATTTCTTGGAATGCAAATTTGCTGCCAAACTCTGCCATTATCATATTCAATCCATTAAATTATTTTATTGATCTAATTAGAATGCCTTTGTTAGGACAAGTTCCCGATCTGATGACATGGAATACCTGCATTTCAATAACGATAGTTTCATCGTGCATTTCATTCGTCCTGTTTGCACGATTTAGAAGAAATATTCCTTTTTGGATTTAATTACGGAGTGCGTTGTGTCTTACATTGTTTGTAAAAATCTTTCACTTACATATCCTGTTTATGATATTGATGCGCGTTCTTTAAAAAGAGGAATCGCCAATATCGCAACCGGTGGTCTTTTAAGTAATGGGAAAAGTGGCAAATTACAAGTACAGGCTTTAAATAATATCTCTCTGCACTTAAAAAATGGGGATCGTTTAGGATTAATAGGCCATAATGGCGCCGGAAAATCCACTTTACTTCGTGTTCTCTCTGGTGTTTATGAACCACTACAAGGAAATATATACATTAAGGGAAATATCGTTTCTTTAATTAATATCAGTGTAGGCATGCAGCCCACGCTTACGGGTTATGAAAACATCCGCATGCGAGGACTAATTCTTGGCTTATCAAACGGTCAAATAAAGAGCATTATCAAAAATGTTGAGGAATTTACAGAACTTGGTGATTTTCTTTCAATGCCTGTTAAAACCTACTCTAGTGGGATGATGATTCGCTTAGCATTTGGTTTATCTACTGCATTAGTTCCCGATATTCTTCTTGTAGATGAAGTAATTGGGGTAGGTGATGCAAGTTTTATTGAAAAAGCAAAAAACCGCATGAATGAATATGTAAATCAATCGAATATTATGGTGCTTGCATCTCATTCAAATGAAATCATCAAACAATTTTGCAATTGCGTACTTTGGCTAGAGCACGGGAGCGTAAAAATGTTTGGTGACGTTAATTCGGTGATGGATGTTTACGAAGGAAAAGTACAACCAGCTTAACTAAGTATCATTGCGTTTGGCGCCAGGAGCAAAAGTAACCTACTGATGTTCACTTTCCTCGTTTGGAAATTACAATATAAAAGTGCTTTTGAGGCTTTTCTAAGATTTTAACTTCCTATTTTTCTAGCCAAAAATCTTTCATTTTTTACACTCGCGAAAATTAGGAAAATCAATTATGTCCTACTGTTTTGAGAATGATAAAAAATTGCTATTCAAATTCAATAGAGTATGGTATTTATTATGCTGCTTAACAGAAAGCAGTAAAGTTGAAACTACTAAGTAAGCGATGAAACATTCGTAGATTCTGAGTTGTTTGTGATATAGATTTTGACAAAATTTAAATGGATTTTCATGACTGTTAATACTTTTTGCAATTTTAGAGCCCCTCCTGAAGCCATCAAAATGCTCCCTTTGGTTCAAACATTGGAAACATCAAGAGTTATTCAAAATATAATATGCATCATGGATCAATATCGACAATTTCTAGATCTGCAGTCGGCATTGTTTCAGTTAAATGGTAAGGAAATAAATTATGTTGGATGAAAATTCTAAGAAACTGCAGGCAATTAATCCCCAATATTTGCTTGTACATGACCAAACAGATACCAGTCAATCTATTGATTTTTTTGATTTATTATCAGTTCTGTTCAAAAAAAGAGCTTTTATAGCCGCTGTTACTGGCCTTTGCACTTTATGTGCTATATCGATTGCTTTTTTACTTCCGAAGACTTATGAGGCTAAATCAAATTTAATTGAGCCGTACCCAAATCAATTTCAAAAACTAATACTAAATGCTGATTTAAATGCACAGGGACCTGTTTTATTTAATAAATTTATCAAGCTATTATCGAAAAAAAGTAATATTATTTCTTTTTTACGCGAAAATAATTTAGTAATCCCTAAAGATCAAAAAGCCCAGCTATCTCAAGAGAAACTTTCTCACTTATTGAATGTTGCATCAAAACATTTCCAAATAGTTGTTATTAATCATTTTAAAGGCGATACAAAAGACAGCTTTAATGATAGTGGTAAAGAAGCTGAATTGATCACTTTTTTCCCTACACTTGATCTACAAGCTACTGCTAATAAAGCGTATCTGGCCTATACAAATCAAAAAGTGTTAAAAAATCTTATTTCAGCGCAACGAGAAATTATTCAAAGTAAAATAACCAAATTAACAGAACAAATACAGATACGTATCGCCACTGTTACTGCAAATCGGGGCAATGAAATCAAACAACTGATTGATAAACAGAACTTATCCATTGCACAATTAAACAACAGCATTGAGGCTCTCACGAAACGAGACCAACGCGATCGACAAATTCGCTTACAGGAATTAGATCAAGCGCTACAAGTCGCCCAACTTTTGGGAATTACATACCCCAACCAAGTTCAGAAAATAAAAAGTCAAAATATAGTGGTGGATGTAAATCAAAATCATAATGATCTTTATTTAAAAGGAACTACCTACCTCAAGAAAGAAATCGCTCTTCTGAAAGCAACCCCCCATACTTTAGCATATAATAAACAGATCTCTGCACTACAAGAAAAGCTCCACATTGTACAAAATGACAAAAAAATTATCGCGTTACGTGAGCGAAAAGATGATAGACCCTATACAAAAAATATCGAACAGTTACAACTTGAGCTTAAACGTCTAAAGACATTATCCTTCGATGTGAATGGAGTCACTCTGTTTGCAATGGACGGCCAGCCTTTGGTTGACTCCAAACCAATTAAACCTAAAAAGGGATTAATTATTGTATTAGGGTTAATTTTAGGGTTTCTATTGTCGTGTATGATTGTACTTTTCCAAGACGCAATGAACAAACGTAATAGCATGGTACTACAATCCTAGTTCATCGCAACGGCCAGCAAGTTAACCACTGTGATGCAGTAGTTAACTTGCAATAATCTCGCTCTATTAAGTATCAGGCATCATCTTAAATGGAATCTCACCCCTATCTACTAGGCATTATTGGGCCTAATCCTTAGATTTAAGGGAAATCTTTGCCGCCACTCGCCCAACAAGGGAATAAAATCGATAGAGCAACATCTTGGGGCGAGTAACCATAAGGGACCAAAATCGATAAAACAACATCTTGGAACGGATGATTATCTGTTTCCATGGGCGCCACCCCATATCCCATCGAGGAAGAAACCAAATATCTAAAATAAAAAAACGTAAGGAAACAAAAAATCCTAAGACACTGAGTAAAAGAAAACGATAAATCGTTTTATAAAATCGATAGCCGACAGGTGTTGTCTTTATGTAATGTTGATAAAGCTTATCTAAATCACTAACCGTGGAATTAAGAGTAAACTTCTCAAGCATGTAGGCACGCCCTGCTTCTCCAAGTTTCTTTGCTGCTTTAGGATCTCGCAACAAGCGTAAAACGCCCTCGGCTAAATCTGCAGGATCAGCAACATTGACTTGCACACCTGTTACTCCATCAATTACTGTATCTACTAAACCACCTACTCGGGTTACAACGGTAGGACACTCCATTAATAAAGCCTCGATTGTTCCACCGAGATTCTCATTGAGTGAGGCTTGTATCGATACATCCAGATCCCGATAAATGCGGGGGATATCCTGACGATGCCCTGTGAAAATCACACTATCTTGCAGCCCAAGCTCTGCAACCAAAGCCTGCATGGATTGCATTACTTCCTGCCCTGCGTCGCCCCAGCCACTGCCGATTAGAAGCAATTTTGCATTTGGAAACTCCTTAAGAATGGTCGGAGCTGCTCGAATTACATCCTCATGACCTTTAATTGCTTTTCCATGCAAAAATGGTGGAGTCCATCTATTTTTTCCCAATTTTGGATAAAAATAAGCAATCATCCCAATTAATGGCGTGCCTGCAGGCCATCCAAATTCCTCCCTCAAGCCTGCAGGAAGGGTATTCTCTGCATCAAAACGTCGTTCATCCGGGCTATAATAAATGACATGAAGTCGATGTTCTGGAACGCCCATTTTCAAATAAAGTTGTTTCGAATAATTGCAGGAAGGTATCACTGCCACATCCATCCAGCTGGTTGTTTTATCAATCCATTGTGGTGTATCTGCTTCAAGATGAAATGGGCCTGCAATCATTGAAAGACGAATCGGCACATCGGCAATCCAGCTCGCAATCCGACCAATAACCATAGATGGAAAAAGATGCGTTTGTATTACATCAAATCGCTTTTGGCGCAGTAACTTAACTAGCCTTAAGATCTTTTGCGGTAAAAAGAACAAGTCTGTCGGACGCATAAAATCGAAATCCGCAGTATAAACAGGAATATTTTCTGCTCTAAAACGATCAACTAAAGTTCCGGAAGTCCCACTTAATATAACTGAAACATCATACCGATAAGTATTTCTAAGCTCCCGTAATTGTTCAAAAGCCCATGTCCCTCCTTCTGTAGTTGAGAGTATGTAGCATATTTTTAGAGAAGACATTATAAATTTACCTTTTGTTCTTATAGCAAATGAACCCAATTATTGATTATAATCATCTCTTTTGCAAAAATTTTTAGCATTAACACACCTAATAATTACCCTCTAACTCACTGAACAGAAAGCCGTAGTAACGAATTCTATAAACGCTGCAGGCCAGAAGATAATCATTATATAATAATCGCTTTTTCCAGGAAAAGTTTTGCAATAAACCCTCATAATTTATCCACTTGATTTCATAAAAATTCTTTATCCAGAGATGGACTAAATTGAATCTCCAATCATGAATAAATTTGTTCTTTGAATTTGCATATGGGTATTGTAGAATCCGTACATTGGGGCAAAAGTTATATAGAAAAATAACTTATAGTTCTTATACGTTCTTACATGTAGGAATGGTTTAAACGAACTATTTACCCTACGAGGACTACTGTTGTTAATAAAAGGAGTTAACGTTGAAACAACAAATAAATCACGCCTCCTCTTATGAGGAAATAGATTCTCTTGGGCTATTACACTCCTTGTGGCAGCAAAAGTGGTTAATCATTATAAGCGTTCTGACGGCGAGCGCATATATCGCATTCACCAAGCCTGCATACGAAGTTCAAGCATGGATTTTACCTGCAGATACACCGAATATTGATACTTTTAATTATGAACGTGAGGTAAGGTTTAGTCATTTACCAAAACCATTTGGTATAGATACAACTTACAATATATTTCCCCACGATTTATTCGCAGAATCAACAAAATATAATTTAGCTCGTACGTTTATACCTCTTCTACAAAGCAAGTATGATTTTTATAAAAACGACATAGAAAATCTGGATAAATTTCAGCTGTTTTATCCGGATGGAGTGATTAAGCCATCTGATTTGTCTAAAAAGCTATGGTTTTAATTACTAGGCTAATTTTGGGGCCCTTGGGAGGCATCTTTATTGGGATGCTAAAACATTGGGCCAGGGAATAAAATTATAAAACTTAAAGAGTTCTTTATGTCATTTAATACCTTATCAATTTTTGGTACGCGCCCAGAGGCGATAAAAATGGCGCCCTTGATTCGCGAACTTCAGTGCATAGAAACAGTTTGTAGCAAAGTTTGTGTAACAGGACAGCATCAACAAATGCTTGACTCCGTACTGGATTTATTTGAAATAACCCCTGATTTTAACTTGCAGGTTATGGAAGTTAATCAAGATCTTAGCAGTTTAACTGCAAAAATATTACTTGGGTTGTCAGATATATTTAAAACATACAAACCTGATCTTATTCTGGTTCATGGTGATACGACAACAACTTTGGCCGCTTCTTTATCGGCCTATTATCACCGTATCCCTGTAGCTCATGTTGAGGCGGGCCTTAGATCTGGAAATATGAACTCACCTTGGCCGGAAGAAGCTAATCGCAAATTAGCAGGAGGATTGGCCTCAATGCATTTTGTACCAACAGAGCTAGCACGATTAAATCTTTTAAATGAAGGAGTTAATTCAGATAGTATTTATCTCACCGGGAATACTGTTGTAGATGCGTTATATTCCATTCTTGATAAAATTGAAATACAACCTGACGTTGTTCGTAAACTGCATGAAAAATATCCTTTTTTTGCGCCTGAAAAAAGAATGATTCTCGTAACTGGGCATAGACGAGAAAATTTTGGACAAGGCTTTCAAAATATTTGTTGTGCATTAAAAGAAATTGCCCAGCTTTTTCCCGATGTTGATATTGTCTATCCTGTTCATCTTAATCCTAATGTACAGAAACCGGTCAATGAATTGTTGGGGGCCATTAGTAATATTCATTTGATAGCGCCCATCGATTACTTACCTTTTGTATATTTTATGAAATCGGCTTACATAATCCTTACTGACTCAGGAGGGATTCAAGAAGAAGCTCCTTCTCTAGGCAAACCTGTTTTAGTGATGCGTGAAACTACAGAACGACCAGAAGCTGTTAATTCTGGGGTAGTAAAGCTTGTTGGCACTAATACCCAAGAAATAGTTGCGCATGTCAAAGAGCTTTTAATAAATACAGAAGCATATCAACGTATGAGCCAAGTAAAAAATCCTTATGGTGATGGCTTCGCTGCGGTACGCATTGGCCAAATTATTTATCAACTGTCAAATAAAAATGCTCTTGAAAATAAATTGAGCGACAAAGAAATATTTATAGATTAGGGAAAATGGAAATGACTTCAATAAATATGCCAAGCACTATGCCTTTTCATAAAATAGCAGTGATTGGTCTTGGATATATTGGATTACCTACAGCAGCTATTTTAGCAGCTCGGAAAATACACGTTGTTGGTGTTGATATTAACCAAAATGCAGTTGATGTTATAAACTCCGGAAATGTTCATATTGTAGAACCTGAATTAGATATTATAGTTCGAGCAGTAGTAACTGAAGGATATTTGAGGGCAACTAACAGGCCTGAACCTGCAGATGTATTTTTAATTGCGGTTCCAACTCCTTTTAAAGAAAACTATAAGCCCGATTTAAGTTATGTTAAAGCAGCTAGTATGTCATTGGCCCCTTTTTTAAAAAAGGGAGATCTGGTTATATTAGAGTCGACCTCACCAGTAGGCACCACAGAGCAAATGGCATCTTGGCTCTCTCAAGAACGACCTGATTTAATGTTCCCTCATCTTCATGGAGAACATGCTGACATTCAAATTGCCTATTGTCCTGAGCGAGTACTGCCAGGGCACGTATTACATGAATTGGTACAAAATGACCGGGTGATTGGAGGTATTTCTCCAAAATGCTCAGAAAAGGCCGCATTATTCTATAAAACCTTTGTTGAGGGTGAATGCATTCTTACTAATTCTCGTACTGCAGAAATGTGTAAACTGGCTGAAAATAGTTTTAGAGATGTAAATATTGCATTTGCAAATGAATTATCAATTATATGTGATCAATTACAGATTAATGTCTGGGAACTTATCCGTTTAGCAAACCGTCATCCACGTGTTCGCATTTTACAGCCAGGTCCTGGTGTTGGTGGTCATTGTATTGCAGTTGATCCTTGGTTTATAGTCAATTCCTGTCCAGAACATGCTAAATTAATTCGGACTGCGAGAGAAGTGAATGATGGTAAACCTGAATGGGTAATTGAAAAAGTTAAGACCGCAGTGGCTGATTTCTTACAAAACAATCCAGAAAAAACAATCAAGGACGTCACCATCGCATGTTGGGGACTATCCTTTAAAGCAGATATTGATGATTTAAGAGAAAGTCCTGCGTTACAGATAGTAAGTCAAATTAGTGCAATGCATAAGGGATATACAATGGTTGTCGAGCCCAATATAAGCTTGTTGCCTGAAGTATTGAGTGGTAATGTCATGCTAAGTACTATGGAGCATGCCTATACAGAGGCTGATATTATTTTGTTATTAGTCGATCATCGGCAGTTTAGAGAATTGCCACCAGAACGGGTTCGTGATCGTATTGTTCTTGATCTGCGCGGGATATGGTTTCAATAAATTATAATGGAGATGTAATGTTTAATGGTAAGTCAATATTAATTACTGGAGGAACAGGTTCCTTCGGAAAACAATACGTACAAACTCTTTTGGAGCGTTACCAGCCCAAAAAATTAATTATTTTTTCGCGTGACGAATTGAAGCAGTTTGAAATGCAGCAAATTTATAATCATGCGTGTATGCGTTATTTTATTGGCGATATTCGCGATCAGCAGCGACTAACTCAAGCGATGAGAGATGTAGATTTTGTCATTCATGCCGCTGCATTAAAACAAGTTCCTGCAGCTGAATATAATCCTATGGAGTGTATTAAAACCAATGTCCATGGTGCAGAACATGTAATTCAGGCTGCATTACAAAGTAATGTAGAGAAGGTTATTGCACTTTCAACAGATAAAGCAGCAAACCCCATCAACTTATATGGTGCTACCAAACTTGCTTCAGATAAGCTATTTGTCGCCGCAAATAATATCTCAGGAGGGCATAGAACCCGATTTGCGGTAGTAAGATATGGTAATGTAGTAGGTTCCCGTGGTTCGGTAGTTCCTTATTTCAAAAAGTTAATTGATGAGAAGGCAAGTTATTTACCTATTACTGATGAACGAATGACTCGATTTTGGATTACCCTACAACAGGGCGTTGATTTTGTGATAAATAATTTTGCCCGCATGCACGGTGGAGAAATTTTTGTTCCTAAAATCCCCTCTATCCGTATTGTTGATTTAGCAACAGCAATGGCTCCCGAACTTCCTATTGAAATAATGGGCATTAGGCCAGGTGAAAAATTACATGAAATAATGTGCCCTGCGGATGACTCTCATCTTACTTTAGAGTTTAGAGATCATTATGTTTTAAGACCTACTATCACTTTTTTTGGACGTGAAAATGATTTTGTAGTAAATCAGTTAGGTGAAAAAGGAACTCCAGTACAACAAGGTTTTGAATATAATTCAGGAACAAATGAGAAGTTCCTAGATATTCATGAAATAAAACAATTTAATCATTTATCGGGTATTTACTAATGATTCCATACGGGCGCCAAAATATAACACAAGATGATATTGATGCGGTTGTTGAAGTATTAAAATCGGATTATTTAACTCAAGGACCAGCCGTTTCTATATTTGAAAAAGAAATTAGTAATTACTGCGGCGCTGAGTATGCGATAGCACTTAATAGTGCAACGTCTGCCTTGCATCTTGCTTGTCTTGCTTTAGATTTGGGGCCCGGTGATTGGTTATGGACTAGCCCGATTACTTTTGTTGCTTCCGCAAATTGTGCCCTTTATTGTGGGGCGCAAGTAGATTTTATAGATATAGATCCCAACACTTATAACATCAGCATTCATGCCTTAGAAAATAAATTAATTCAGGCTGAATTAGACGGATGTTTACCCAAAATTGTGGTTCCCGTACATTTTTCTGGTCAACCTTGTGAGATGGAAACTATTTATCGGTTGAGTCAGCGCTATGGTTTTAAGATCATAGAAGATGCTTCTCATGCTATAGGAGGACGTTATAAAAATGAGACGATAGGAAACTGTCGTTATAGTGATATTACTATTTTCAGTTTTCATCCTGTTAAAATTATTACCACCGGAGAAGGTGGTATGGTGCTGACGAATAATCCTGTATATGCAGAATATATTAATTTGTTGCGAAGTCATGGGATTACCCGCGATGAGGGTAAAATGACGCAACAGTCTGATGGTCCATGGTATTATCAGCAGTTGAATTTGGGCTTTAATTACAGAATGACAGACATTCAGGCGGCTCTAGGATTTAGTCAAATGCAGCGATTAGAGCAGTTTATAACCCAACGCCATGTATTGGCTGCTCGTTATAATCAGTCTTTAGATGGGTTACCTTTAATTTGCCCTTTTCAGGATGCTAACAGTTATTCGTCATGGCATCTTTATGTGATCCGTTTGCAGCTAGATCGTATCAAATTAACGCATAGACAGGTTTTTGATGCTTTAAGGCAGAATAACATTGGGGTGAACTTACACTACATTCCAGTTTATCGTCAGCCATATTACCAAAAAATGGGCTTTAAAAAAGAGCATTTTCCAGAGGCAGAAGATTATTATTCAGAAGCTATTAGTTTACCTATGTACTCATCGATGACTCTCGAACAGCACGATACAGTAATTGATGCTTTGCAAAGAATATTAAACGAGTAAACATCACATTTCTTGTAACATTTTATAATGAATTTCTGCCATGACCCAATCATCTGATGTGTCTATATCATGAACTCGGTAATGTGGAAGCAATAAGGGGGTTGAGTGTTGAGAAAAAATAGGGAGCTTTTTTTTGAACGCCTCATAAGTTCCCCAATAAAACATACCGGCATCGTGGTATATTTTATCTAAATCTTGAGAGCGTTGCTCATAATTCTCAGGCCAAAGCATTTGAATGGTACGGTTCTCAGTTAATTTGAATGCTCTAGTGACTGGATAAGCATACTCTGTCGCAGCAAATACATAATGAACACCTTTAGTTAAAAGATTATAAGACTCCTCGAGATATTCTTTTTGCAAAAAAGGTGCCGTTGGGTATATACAGCATAGATTCTTGATATAATAGTTATTGGAGTCTAGCCAGTTTAGGGCATGTTCTATAACATCTAACGTTGTCGCATAATCATCAGCGATTTCTAGCGGCCTTATAAAAGGGGTTTCTGCTCCATATTGATTGGCTATTGCCGCTATTTCTTTGTCATCAGTAGAAACAATTATTTTGTCAAACAAATTGGTCCTTAATGCCGCCTCAATAGAGTACGCAATAATAGGTTTGCCATGAAAATTTTTTATATTTTTTCTTGGGATGCGTTTACTGCCGCCACGAGCAGGGATAATTGCTATGTTCATGATATTTTATGTTGAAGAAAAATTTTATTATACACCTAAGTAAACTCTCGAAGGTATACTTCGTTCAATGACCTGTTACGTCAAAATTGAATATGATATATTTCTGCTCAGCGCCACAAAATAATTAAAATTTATGAATGTTGCATTTAGAGTTGATGCTTCTTTGATGATTGGCAATGGTCATGTTATGCGGTGTTTAACCTTAGCTAATGCATTACGTATCCATGGTCACTATTGTGTATTTATCTGCGCTGATCTGCCAGGTAATCTCATATCAAGTATTATACAGCAAGATTACAAAGTACATATTTTACCGCGACAGAAAGATAAAAATAATTCATTAACGAAGCAAGAAAGCAATCCAAGCGATTATGATGCATGGTTGGGATGTACCTGGAATCTTGATGCAGGACAAACTGCCGCTGCAATTAAATCATCCAAAATTGATTGGTTGGTAGTAGATCATTACGCTCTTGATGTATCTTGGGAAGAAGTATTGAAGCCATTTTGTAAACATCTAATGGTAATCGATGATTTGGCAAACCGAAGTCATATGTGCGATTTATTATTAGATCAAACATTAAATAGACCAAACAGAGATTATAGCCCTTGGGTTCCAGCATCTTGCTCCTTATTAACAGGCACTAATTTTGCAATAATTCGACCTGAGTTTGCCGCAATTCGAGAGTATAGTTTAGGCCGACGTTCTGTGGCAGCTCTTAACAAAATTTTGATCTCTATGGGCGGAGTTGATCAATTTAATGTAACAGAAAAAATTTTAGACTTGCTGCTCTTAACTGAACTACCAGGCAGTTGTCAATTAGGCGTAGTATTAGGAGCTAATGCCCCTTTTGCAGCCTCAGTTCATACTAAAGCTAAAACATTACCTTGGGCAACAGAAGTTCTTCAAGGGATTAGTACTATGGAGCAATTAATGGCTGAAGCTGATTTGGCTATTGGTGCCGCGGGAAGTACTTCTTGGGAACGGTGTTGTTTGGGGCTTCCTACCATTATGGTAACCTTGGCTGATAATCAAAAGTCTATTGCTTCTGAATTAAGTGCAATGGGTGCAGCGATCGATGTAGGTACTCCTTCTGCATCAGCTTTTTCAAAGTTTTTTGTGCAAACTTTTATGGACATCATGAAAGATATTGCTTTATTAAATACAATCAGTTATCGTGCCCAAAGTCTTGTTGATGGCTATGGTGTGGCTCGGGTTGTACGAGCAATGGAATGTAATCCTAATATTTCCTAATGATAACCATCAATATAACTTGATCAAGTTGATGGATAGTTCAAAGGTTTTCAGTGTTTTTTAGCAGGTAGGGAGAATAAATGCTAGTTAATCTGGAACAGAAAAGATATGGTATTCGTCCCATGATTCGTGATGATTTGCGGATGGTATTAAATTGGCGCAATCACCCCGATATTCGGCAGTATATGTATACTAATCATGAAATTAGTTTAGACGAACATATAGTTTGGTTTGAAAAAGAATCAATAAATGATAAGAAAAAATTATTAATTTTTGAAGAGAATAATATCCCCGTAGGTTTTGTAAATTTTGCTCGGTCTTGCTCAACACTGCCTGTCGAATGGGGATTTTATATAGCGCCTGATGCTCCTAAAGGTACGGGCCGTGCTTTAGGTAAGCATGCATTAGATTATGCATTTTCCACATTTGGTACACACAAAGTGATGGGATATGTTATTGCTTCTAATGTAAGATCACTGCAGTTCCATGAAAAATTAGGATTTCGACAGGAAGGTATTTTACGAGATCAATATTTTGACGGAACAAATTATCAAGCAGTCATTTGTTTGGGCTTATTAAAGAACGAATGGAATAATTAAGAAGGACGGTTTAAACGGAATGAATAATAATCCTGAAATAATAATAGATGGTAGACGCATTTCTGCAGAACAACCACCATACATCATTGCAGAAATTTCTGCTAACCATAATGGTCGTATAGAGAATGCGCGAACTTTGATTAAAGCAGCAAAACATGCAGGAGCTCATGCAGTTAAGCTACAAACTTATAAGCCAGACACCATTACTATAAATTGCCAATCAGATGAATTTCTTATTCGTGAAGGATTGTGGCAGGGAACTACATTATACCAGTTATATGAAAAAGCGCATATGCCGTGGGATTGGCATAAAGAGCTATTTGATTACGCTCATGATATAGGGATCACTATATTTAGTTCGCCATTTGATAATACAGCTGTAGACCTTTTAGAATCATTAAATGCCCCTGCTTATAAGATTGCATCGTTTGAGGCAATTGATTTGCCGCTCATCAAATATGTGGCAAGTACAGGTAAGCCTATGATTATATCTACTGGACTAGCAGACGCACTTGAGATTGAAGAAGCTATTAATGCTGCTAAAGAAGGCGGATGTAAACAACTCGCTATTTTACATTGTGTAAGTGGTTATCCAGCCCCTGCTGCAGATTATAATTTGCGAACATTACCAAACCTGAGGGAACGATTCGGTTTAGTTACTGGCTTATCCGATCATACATTAGATAATGTAACAGCAATTACCAGCGTCGCTTTAGGCGCATGTATTATCGAAAAGCATTTTACGTTAGATAGAACCGCGGGGGGGCCTGATGATAGTTTTTCATTGGAACCCGATGAACTCGCTGCTCTTTGCAGAGATAGTCAGGTGGCATGGTCTGCGTTGGGACAGGTTACTTATGCAAGAAAACAAAGTGAACAAGATAATATTAAATTTCGCCGTTCGTTGTACGTTGTGAAGCCCATGAAGGCCGGAGATGTTTTTACATCAGAAAATATCCGCTCCATTCGACCTGGTTATGGGTTAAAACCTAAGTTTTATGAAGAAATTTTAGGAAAACGAGCTACAAAAAATATTGCTATAGGTACCGCATTAACCTCCGAGCTATTTAACTAAGAAATAGCTAATTAATGGTGATATCGATCACCATCTCTTTAAGGGGTTGTGACAATTCATCGTGGTCCACATTCCGCGACCTGTTCGCGGAATCCAGAAATGGAGGATAAAGTTGAAATGTTTGGATATTAATCAGATCAATTGTCACGAACAAGTAACGGAACCTAGACAGTGAAGATGAATAGTCGACAACTTTAGAATATAATTTTTTTCGCCTCTAAAAAGCATGATTCGGAGTAATTAAGGCAATGGCAATTAGAAAAAAAGGACTAATTTTAGTAGAAACCCCATTTCAATTATTGTGTGCATATGAATATCTGAATCAATATCCAGGATATTATGATTTTTTTGTGCGAAACAGTGGAGTAGGAACCAATGATGAGCAAATGCGCGTTATGCTTGAAGCCCTTGGTGTTCATGTAAAAAAAACATTCTTTGTTAAACCCCAAAATTGGAAGAGTATTTTATTTTCTACGATAAATTTTCTTCTTTTAACACGTCGATCTTACAATCATGTCGTTTTGGGGAGTTATTTTTCAGGTGTCTTAAAGTTTTTTTCAAATATAGTAGTAAAAAAGGAAGTTGTATTACTCGATGATGGAGTGGCTACGCTTTTAGCGGATAGGATCATAAAAAATAAGGAAATAAAAAAATATCTTGCCTTCAGTATTTTTCAACTAGAGAAAGAAAATTATAAACAGGTTTATTTAAATAGTTTTAATTCGTTGGCGAATAAATTTATGTGTTCAATCCATCCGGATAATTGCATTTTTTTTATAGGTCAAATATTAGTAGACATGTCTGCTATTGAATTAGATGCTTATGTCCGTCTCGTTGAGTTTGCAGTACATAACTCACCTGATGTGACTGTACATTATATCCCACATAGGGCAGAAAGTAGCGAGGTTATTCAACGCATTGCGTCAATCCCACGTGTTCATATTTTACGTGCGGATGTAGCTATAGAATATTATTTACTTAAAAACCAGTGGTATCCAGAGAAATTATACTCTGTAATATCAACAGCGTTATATTCATTATCATGCATTTTTCCAAAGACACAATGTATTGCCTTAAGAACCACAGCATTAAAAACCGAGCTCTTTCAACATTATAATTTGATTATTGATGCATTTTCTAAACGTGAAAATATAATGTTTCAAACGGTTGAGTAACGATGTGAAAAAAATTGTAAATATAATTTGCTTTTTCATGGTATTTCTTGGTGCAGTAGGTTTTTCTTTGGCAATATATTGCTCGCGCGTATTTTTTAATAATCATGGATTAATAAATTTAATTTATTTGCAAACAACTACTGCATTCTTAGCGTTTTTGATTCAAGCAGGTATGAGAGCTGGTTTAAGAAAAGAATTTTTATGTGGCCGCCAGCGAATAGTAAATGTAGTAGAAAATTATATTATAGGAATATGGGTTTTTATTTTTCCGCCCCTGTCTATTGTTTCACTGCTTGTAATGAAAAATTATTATTTCCCAATAATTAGCGCCTTAAATGCAATTTTAACTCTGTTAATTGGATTGCGCTTGGTACAAAAGAATATAGTTGAGGCGTGTTTTTATTCGGTGGTATTGTTTTTTATAAATTTTATTGCTGGAGGATGGTGCATATATGCTGATTATCATTCAGAAACAGCAAGCAATGTGATGATTGAAGTTTGTGCTTTAGTTATTGGCATGTTCTTTATCAAACGACCATCGAGCAAGCTTAATTATTCCAAAGGAATGAAGTTGTTTGTCAAAATATCTAAAAAATATTGGGGTATGCAGGTTTCTTCTTTTTTAATTGTGTTCTCCGGATATATTTTTTCCCAATTGATACTCAATATTGCTCAGACCCAGAAAGAGATTATTATTATATATTCTGATGCTATTTTGATCTCTGGAATTTTTACGATGATATTATCACGTGTTATGTTGCTTTTTGAACAAAGAGTGGTTAAATCTGGGCGAGTTGAATTTTATTTATGGATAATACATGGGGCATTATTATTGCTTGCTTTATTAAGTTGCTTTGTTAGAGGTGGGAATAATAATGAAATGGGGCTATTTTTCCTGTTATTGCTAGGATTGCTGGGAGGATATGCGATCGCATTAATTTCTAGTTTTATCAATGAAAATACTCGTAACATATTTTTACTATGGATGAACGTTATTGTTGTTTTCCAATGTATTATGTTTTTACTAAAATATAGCGGTATTTGGAGCGATAACTGGTTGTATTTTGTGGTACTTGTTAATCTGTTTAGCTTGTCTTGTTTACTGCTGATAATTTATAGTTTTAAAGGCACTGCGTATATTGTCAATGCAGGGAGTAACAGTGAAAATTACTAAAATAGGAATCAAAATTGCACTGGGAGATCTCTTTTTTTCCCTTATTGCTCCTTTGTTTATTTATGGATTGATCCAAGGTGATTTACGCAATGAGTTTGTTTATCCTCAAGTAACACTTGAGTTTGTAACAGTTTTGATTAGTACCTTATTGCTTTTGATAATTTTTGCTGAACCCTTAACTAAAATTATAGCCTCATGGGTTCGAATTTGGTTTAGGCTATTTCCACGAATAAGTAGACATTTTTTTTTACTGTTTGCTATCGGATATTTTATTGCAGCAATTGTTTATTTTAGTTCCGGGCTTCATTTTAATCGTTATGATGGTATCTCAGCATCAAGTAATCTCTCTAGAACATTTTTGGTTGAAATCATTTTTTTGGGTAACGCCGTACTATGTGCACAAGTATTTTACATGATTGTCGCAAGGAAGACCGGCATTTTTTCTGCTCAGTGTACGTTTGGAAAATCATATTGGATGTTGATTACAATAGCATTATTGTTAACAATTGATGGGATGGCACAAGTAATATTAGTTGGGATTATTCTATGGTATATATACTTTCCAGCAATGTTTGCAAAATTTATTAATACACCCCTTTTAAATGGACTGAAATATAAGTTTTTCGCTTTAATACTTGCTTTCCTGTTATTTGTTCTTGGTATCGCATTTAAGGAAAGAGGGCTCCCATCGGATCCAGCCCTATTATTAGACTATTATATCAGTAAAATCATATGGTTAATCGATCGATTGTCTACCATTTATTTTTCAACTGGTTTTGCAATTAATAGTCATAGTGATAATCCTGAAATACTACAAAAAGCCTGGGAAATTATTAGCAACGAGATTAACTTCCGCTTTTGTGTCATTTTTAATGATGGAAATTGTGGTATATTTAAGGACTCATTTGGCTCCATATCGCGATTTAATTTTTCAAATATTTTAATCAATGACTCCGGACGTGGAGGGGCATCACCTGGAGTGCTGGGCGCTACTGCATATTTATTTCCTTTGTATTTAGTGCCGCTGATAACTGTTTTTTATTATAGTATTGTTGCTGCAATAATGGATGTAGTTGTTGGAATAAATCGTCCAATAACAGTAACGGTAGTTGGTGTCGTTGTTTATGGTTACTTATTAAGAGGACTATATTTGAACCCGGCAGCGTTGATAAACCCCTTGTCATCACCAATGATTGCAATGGTTGTATTTGTCATTGTGTCATTATATTTCTACCAAAATCGAAGGAATATTCCATGAGTATAGATATCAAAAGAACCGCATTTTTTCATTCTTTTGCGTTAATTTTTGCGCATTCAATAGCTAAAATTGGCAAAAATCCTTTTTCAGAGAAGGCGCTTGTTGGCGAAATTAGAGAAAATGGGTATGCCGTTTTAGATTCCTTTCTTCCTGCGGATATCTGTGACCGACTGATCACAATTTTTAATTCATTGGAAAGTACGGCTCAAATAATAGACAACGATCGTAGAATTTTTTCGATACAAAAAATGAGTGCGGATCATCGTCATTTGTTTTCTGATTCAGCATTTTTAAAAATCATTGGTGAGCAATATATTAAAACCCCACAGCTCTTAACTACAACAATGGCGGCCAAAATATATTCTGATGCTAAAGCATTTGGATCTGGGGGAGGATGGCATAGGGATTCATTTTTATCACAATTTAAGGCAATTTGTTATTTGTCAGATGTTTCCGAATTAAATGGTCCTTTTGAATACATCACGGGCTCTCATAAACTACGCAATAAAATACTCTTTGAATTACGCTCCAAAACGCGAAAACATGCTAATAATCCACGTTATGACCAAGAAAATATTGATGAATATTTGCAGATAATGGATGTATCACCAAAAGTTTTTTTAGCTCCAAAAGGAACTGTAATTTTATGTGATACAAGTGGCTTGCATCGAGGACAACCTATTATCGATGGTGTACGCTACGCCATAACAAATTATTATGCATCTTCACGACGTTTTTTAGATAAAAATATAAAGAAGAATCAAATTCAATATACGAACATGAACTAATCATTTCTTACAGTTTAAGTTGATACCATTAATTGCTTAAACTATTTTTTAAGATTTGATCATGTCAGAAGCTTATATCCAAAGGATATTTTTTTAAAAGGTATTTTTATGTGTGGCATAGCTGGAGTTGTTACAAATTTTGCGGATAAAGATATTGTATCTTGCTTAAAACGAGCTGAGATAGCTCAAAAGCATCGTGGTCCGGATATTCAAGATATAGCACATTTTAAATGTGAGCATTGGCAGCTAGGATTTGCTCATCAACGGTTGTCAATATTAGATTTGTCTGATGCAGGTGCACAACCTATGTCTTCTGCGTCTTCATGCATTATATATAATGGTGAGGTTTATAATTATTTAACTCTTAAGTCCTCGTTACAGACAACACATT
This sequence comes from Legionella qingyii, assembly GCF_003990155.1. NCBI lineage: Bacteria > Pseudomonadati > Pseudomonadota > Gammaproteobacteria > Legionellales > Legionellaceae > Legionella > Legionella qingyii. Next base: position 65,493 of record NZ_RZGX01000008.1, on the reverse strand, counting down.
TTCATAGTGAAACTGATACTGAGGTGGTGCTTTGTGCGCTGGATGAGCAAGGCATTGATACGGCTGTACGTGCTTTTAATGGTATGTGGGCTTTTGCATGGCTCAATCAAAAAACAAATAAATTGTATTTATGCCGTGATCGCGCTGGTGTAAAACCTTTGTATTATTATTTGAAAGATAATCAGCTTTACTTTGCCTCAGAGGTTAAAGCGATTTTAGAAATGTCCGGTGAGCAATTTCATTTGGATTATCAAGCTGTTGGTGAGTATTTAATTCAGTCGATACAGGACACATCTAATAATACTTTTTTTGAGGCAATTAAAGCTGTTCCGGCAGGCCACTACATAGAAATTGATTTGAAAAATCAACAGCTGCAACTTAATCTCGTACCCTATTGGAATGTTTTAGATGCCGAGCCTTTTGAGGGAGATAATTTGCATGAGCATGTTGCCTCTTTGTTCCAAGATGCTGTGAACATTCGTATGAAAAGTGATGTCCCAATTGGTGTGACACTTTCTGGAGGGCTTGATTCATCGAGTATCGCAGCGATGATGCAGCAACACTTGGGAAGTGCGGCAAATTTAAATATTTTATCAGTTGTATCGCCTGGGAGTAAGTTAGATGAGTCCGTTTTTATTGATAAAATGGCTCATTTCTTAGGCGCTAAAGTACATAAATTAGAACTATCATGGTCGCCGACAGATGCTATTGATTTGTTAAAAAAAGCTACTTGGCATAATGATGCGCCACTTGGAAGTTTTTCTAATGTTGCACATTATTTAATGATGCAGAAAGCGCATGAGCTGGGAATTACTGTCATATTAAGTGGGCAAGGGGCTGATGAATTGCTGTGTGGTTATAAGAAATATCTTGGTTTTTATATTCAATCACTAATACGGCAAAAAAAAATCTGGCGTGCATTTTCATTAGGATGGAGTTTTTTAATTAATCGTAGTGTTGTAACTCAATTTAATTGGAAAGAAGCAAAGCGTTATCTTCCAAAACGCTGGATTAAACGGCGAGATATTGATATTTCTGGTGCTATGATACGTAAAAATTATCGGTCCAAAGCACTTGGTTTGAAACAACATCAAACAATTACTGATCGACAAATTGAAGATCTTAGTCAGTTTTCGGTTCCTTTTTTAACACACTATGAAGACAGAATGTCTATGGCCTGGTCAAGAGAGATTCGCTTGCCATTCCTTGATTATCGTTTGATGGAGTTATTCATTAATTTGCCGCCTCACAAGAAACTAGGCAAGGGTTGGACTAAATTGATATTTAGAGAATCAATAAAAGCCTATCTGCCTAAGAAAATTGTTTGGAGAAAAGACAAACAAGGTTTTGTGAATCCACAAGAGGAATGGCTAAGAAATGAATTGGTTGAAACGGTATTAAGTTATTTTAATGAAAGTGCACTTATATTTAAATATCAATTAGTTGAACGGAACGAGTTATTAGAAAAATATCGAATTTATTGCGCTAATAAATCAAAAAGTTCCACAGTTTGGTACCGTGACATTTTTAATCCTTTAGCCCTAGAAATTTGGCTACAATTGAATAAAAAATATTTGGCTTCTTAAGTGAGAAAATATAGTTTTGATTATAGGGCTGATATTGATGGGTTAAGAGCAATTGCTGTTCTCGCCGTAATTGTATTCCATTTGAATGTGAGCTTGCTTCCTGGTGGTTTTGTTGGCGTTGATATATTTTTTGTAATCTCTGGTTTTTTGATTACAAGAATTATTATTCAAAAATTGAATCATAACTCATTTTCAATGAGACAGTTCTTTTGGCGTAGGGTACAACGCATATTACCTGCAACACTCTGCATGATTGCAATGGTAATGTTGGTTGCCTACTTCATTATGTTGCCACAGGATTTATCTCGCTTGTCTAAAACAGCGATAACAGCAGTTTTTTCTGTTACAAATATTTATTATTGGTACTTTTTAGATGCAAATTATTTTGCAGATTCTTCATTATTATTTCCATTACTGCATTTATGGTCATTAGGAGTTGAAGAGCAATTTTATTTAATATGGCCAGTCCTTTTAATGGTGGCTTACAAAGGGCTAAAGCCCAAATCCATAAAATGGATATTGGTCTTTTTAGCACTGTTATCACTGTGTTTAAGTATTGAGATAACCGCCTCCCACCCCCTATTTGCTTACTATATGTTGCCGACAAGAGCTTTTGAGTTAATTATCGGCGGCTTAGCTTTTTTGCTAGCAGAATATTTTAATACTCGAGAAAAAGTTAGATTTGTAAATGGTATCGCGATATTAAGTTTTTTCCTGATTATAGCAGCCATGTTTTTGTTAAACGAAAATATGGCTTTCCCAGGATGGCTTGTTAGTATTCCAACTTTAGCGGCAGCAACTTTACTTATTGCTAATGGGATATCTAGCAATATTATTTCGCATTTATTATCGTATAAGTTACTAGTATCTATTGGTTTAATTTCATTCTCACTCTATTTATGGCATTGGCCCATTCTTTCCTTCTATCGCTATGTCTATGTGGAATTAAACAGTTTAGATATGGTGAGCTGTATGGTTCTTATATTAACTATTTCAATCTGCTCATATTTTTTTGTAGAAAAGAGATTCCGGTATAGTACCGGCCGGACTTTGACAAAATTAGTTCAGATTGCATGTTTGTTTTTGGTCAATTTAATGCCAGCACTTTGGTTTATTCATCAGGGCGGATTTCTTAATCAAGATGCAGGTAGGGACTATTTAATTGCCATGCGTAAGGTTTTGGCACAGCAAGCCCCTTCGTCTACAGCATCGTATACATGCCAGGTGGATAAATATAAAAAGGAATTATTCTCAGAACAACGATGTATTTTAGGTGATGCATCCAAACAATCTAAAATTCTCATGTGGGGTGACTCTCACTCTGCTCATTATGTTGGTTTTATGAAAGAACTTGCAGAACATTGGGAAATAAGTATTACTAATTTTTCCCATTCACAATGCTTACCTTTTTTTACTGAAGTCGATAAATATCTTCGATATGATGTAGTAGACTCGTGCAGGACATTTAATAGGCGTATTGCGCAATTGATTGACGGCTATGATATTTTAATAGTTGCTGCAAATTGGGAAATGTATGGTAATAGACATAAAACGCTAGATGAGGATCTGGATAACTTCGTTAGAAAATTATCAGAAGCACGCAAAAAAGTTATTTTGACTTTGGATGTTCCTCATTTTCCTAAGTATGATAAGGTTTGTAAATTTAAAAAACTCAAAGTACCTTCACTTGATTGTAATTCTCAAAGCGAATATGAATGGAATGGTGAAACTAGGTGGAATCGAATGGTGCAAGAGATATCTCAGCGCTACTCAAATGTTTATGTTCTTTCTATTAATGATTTGATTTGTAAGGATCATCGATGCTCAGCTTATATGCATGGCAAAGCACTTTATTTTGATAAAGAACATTTAAGCCTTTATGGATCCCATGCTCTAGGGAAGTATGCTATTGCAAAGAAACGTATTCCACCCGTTTTGGCTGATATTATTGCGCAACAAAAGCAAGATGTAGCTGCTCTCTAATTGAGGGGATTAATTTTATGACCATTTCCTTAGATAAATGGTCATCATCACGAAATACCATCACACCATCTTCAATATTATGGCAAAACTTATGTGGACATACTACGTCGAAGATATAATATTTAACCCAGCTATATATTTATGTTACACCAAAAAAAGAGAACGAATATTATCTGGGATAATGTGTTTCTTGAGGGATGTTTCGCCTAATGATGTAGACCCAGCCATACTCAAATGGCCTGTATCGAAATAAATCGGATTACCACCAAAATAAACCGAACAAGTATTTTTTTTACAGATCAATTGGCGTAATGAAAATGTTGAGACATTCTTATATTTTGAGGCTAATTGAACGATATATTTATTAATTTCATAGTCTTCTTTTAAAATAATTTGGCCCATTTTTTCACAGTCTAACCGAGGTATTTTTGTTGATTTTAATTCACAACTCTGGTCATACTTTGGAAATTTTGGAACATCCAATGCAATAATAACATTCTTTCCTGTACGAGATAACTCATCAATAAACACTTCCATATCTTTCTTATAGATAGAATCACCTTTGTTATAGTTAAGCCAAGATGCGCCGACAATAATAGTGTCATATTGCGAGATTATACCCTGGATTACTTTATGATAATTTTCACAAGATGCTTGTAAAGCGGGATTAACGTATCTTCTCGTATTTACAAAAAATGGGATGCAGGAAGAACGAGTAAAGTTTCTAATCCCTACTCTATAATGTTCAGCAAGAATTTTTAAGTAGCCAACATAATGAGCAGCATGTGAATCACCCCATAATAATATGCGAGGTTCTACGTTTGTAGGTCCTAAAATACAATTTACATCTTTTAGTTTTTCTGGTTTATCCTGACAATTATAAGGGTATGTATATGCAGGAGCCTTGAGAGCATTTATTGCCCTTGCTTTCAATATAAACTTATTAGCTGCACTTTGACTTATAAAACCACCAGTTGAATTGAAATAACATCCGGGGACAATAATAAGAATAAGTAATGCAGCACTAAATCCTGCTGCAGGTAAAATAAATCCTCTTTGATTATATCGAAATTTTGTTTCAATAAAATAGTATGAAAATATACTAAATATAGTTATTAAACCCAAACATATAAAGTATCCAAGCAAATCTAACTCTACGTAGGCGTATCGATAAAATGCCAAGATCGGCCAATGCCATAGATATAAGGAAAAGGAGAGTAACCCTATTGCAACTATTGGCTTGAGAGATAACAATTTGGTAAGCAGATTACTTCCATTTCCAGATATAATTAATAGCATAGAACCTAAAGTTGGTACTATTGAAATAAGACCTGGGAATCCTGTTTTTTCATTTAAGAAACAAAGAGACCAGACTATTAGTAAAAGACCGGAAATTGCAGTGATTTGATATACCCAAGAAGGAATTTTTTTATTTTCTAGTAAAATAGAGGCGGTACACAGACTTCCTCCAGCTAAAAATTCCCCCATTCTTGAGGGAAGCATGTAAAAAGCAAAAACAGAATCATTCTTAAGAGCAATCGCACTAATTACAAATGAAATACTGGCTAAAATTAAAGTTCCAATTCCAAGTAATTTTCCCCCTGTTCTATGCAATAGTACTAAAGTCAAAGGCCATATTAAATAAAACTGCTCCTCTACCCCCAAAGACCATAGATGGAGTAAAGGCAAAAGTTCTGATGAAGGGGCAAAATAACTGGTATCAAGAAATTTCCAATAATAAATATTCGTACTTGATAAAGAAGCAGCTATTGCGGCTTGACACAACTTCTTTATATCAGAAGGTAATAAGAAAATTATACCTACAAACAAAGTAAATAAAACAAGAAATAATGTTGCAGGAAAAATTCGTCGGGCTCTACGTGCATAAAAAGACGCAAACGAAAATCTTCCGTCTATCATTTGATTCTGTATTATTTTAGTAATTAAAAATCCTGAGATTACAAAAAAAATATCTACTCCAACAAATCCTCCTGGCAACCAAGTCTTATTAAAATGAAAAACAACTATAGATATAATAGCCAATGCTCTTAGACCATCTATATCAGGACGATAGCTGTTAGATAATTGAGGTTTGTATGAGTTTTGCACGGATTCCTCTTGGAACTCACTAGGTCTATGAATGTTTTAGGATTCTTTGCAGGAAGGTACGAAATTTCCCAAGATACCCTTATAACCTTATCTGCCTATTCGCTGGCTAATAAATCGATTTTTTTATTATCTATGAATTTATTATAATTTCATATATTAATATTTTTTTCCGTTATAAAATTCAGATTCAATCATATCATTCGCTTACAACTTTAATAAGGTATAGAGCTTAACAATGCTTTTTAAAAGCTATACCAAATGAGCAAATAGAAAAGCGACAAAATCGCTTCTTAATCTGCTCCATTTCATAGAATAGCTAAAGCACTTAGCTTCAGTATCATATCGCCAATCTTTAGCATGGGAAATCAATGGATAATTCATATGGCATATGAAGGAAATAATATGTGCAAAACAAATTATCTTAGATATTTAATATTCCGGGCAAAATAAAAATTTAAAGCATAAAAGTGAAGTAACATATTGAAATATAATGCCAGTCTGCATATTATCTGTTTTAAGTGAGTAGATATTAAAAAATCGCGCTGTTCTCTTCAAAAAACAAGTTACCCGTATTGGAATTGGATAATAACAAGCAGAGAGATTTATTATAGTAATGGAGTATAGTGGGTAATATGAGGATCTTATATTTTCATCAGCATTTTTCTACACCCAAAGGAACAACTGGCATTCGTTCCTATGAAATGGCGAGGCAACTTATTAAGCGTGGACATCAGGTAACTATGGTATGTGGTAGTTATGGTGCCGCCCAAACAGGACTTTCACAACCTTTTGTTCGAGGTTGCCGCAAAGGAACCGTTGATGGAATTAAAATTATTGAGTTTGATTTAGCCTACTCAAACAAGGATCGTTTTCTTACTCGTACGGGAATATTCTTTAAATTTGCATTCAGAAGTACGAGTTTGGTTTTCACTGAAAAATATGATTTGCTTTTTGCCACAACTACGCCTTTAACAGTAGGTATCCCTGGTATTTTTGCACGCTGGTTTCGTCGTAAGCCATTTGTATTTGAAGTGCGTGACTTATGGCCAGAATTGCCTAGAGCAATGGGAGTTATTCGTAATCGTTTTGTTTTGGGAGCTATGTCTGTACTGGAGTGGGCCTCTTACCGCTCAGCACATCGATTAATTGGTTTATCACCAGGTATTGTACAAGGCATTACAAAACATCGAGTTTCCAATGACACGGTTAAATTGATACCGAATGGCTGTGACCTCCATATTTTTTCAGAGCCAGTCTTAGAATGGCAACCACCTGGGGTAAATTCAGAAGACTTTCTTGCGGTGTATTCTGGAACTCATGGCATAGCTAATGGGCTTGATGCGGTGTTGGATGCTGCCATGGAGCTTAAACAACGAGGGCGAAATGATATTAAATTGCTCTTAATTGGCGATGGGAAATTAAAAGCCGAATTACAAAAACGAGCCATTAGAGAAGCGCTTGATAATATAATTTTCCATGCGCCAGTGGACAAGATAAAACTAGCCGGCCTGATGAAACGTGCTGATTTGGGCTTGCAAATTCTTGCGAATGTACCTGCTTTTTATTATGGCACCTCACCTAACAAATTTTTTGATTATATTGCAGCAGGTCTGCCTGTATTAAATAATTATCCTGGCTGGCTTGCTGAGTTGATTTATGAAAAAGATTGCGGTTTTGTTGTACCCCCTGAAAACCCAGTTGCTTTTGCTGATGCTTTAGAGACTGCGGCAACGAATCGAGTCCAACTAAAAGAAAAGGGCGAACGAGCTCGCCTCTTGGGAGAAAGCAATTTTGATCGCTCGATTTTAGCAGAAGATTTTGTTTCTTGGATTGAAAAAGCTTATGGGGGTTAATCGTATCTTTAATCTAGTGCTTTCTGCTTCCTTTATTAAAGGACCTACTTCCAGAGACATGTTATCCAATATTAGTTTCGGATATGAGATAATGGAATATTATCCTTGGAGGTTTTGGATAAACGCCTCGTAGTACAATAATTAAACATACTAATGGCCCCAGCAACCGCTAAAAGCATCGGAATGAAAAAGCTAAAATTGATCCCTGTAAACTCAATGACCAGGACAATTGCAGTGATTGGCATCTTTTGAGCCGCAGCAAGAAATGCTGCGCCACCAACAACGGCAAAAGCAGATATTGAGATACCTGGCCACAAATGGCTCCAAAGAATGCCTAGAATGACGGCCATTAACGCACCATTTGCAAGGGAGGGAGTTAATATTCCACCTGCGGCACCCGCTTGTATACTGGTACAAACAATTAAAAGCCTAAGTATTAATACAACTGCTGCAATACCTAGTCCTAACATATTCCCATCAAATCCTAACTGGGCTGCAGAGCGACCATTCCCTAATATCTCCGGAAAATAAATAGCTAATAAGCCGATAATAAAGAAATTGAATAGGCACGAGATGATGATTTTCCAATTTCTTGGTGCTCGACTTTGAGCTCTATTTGTAATCTCTTTAAACCAATAAGCAGAAAAACCAAAAATGGGACCAGCGAGAATAGCCCAAATAACTATTGAAGAATCAAGTATCAAAACAGGTATATGATACAGCGACTGATTACCAAGACCAATCCAGGATATAACCACTGCAATCGCAGAAGTAGTTATTGCGGGAATCACTGCAAACCATCGAAAAGTACCAAGTAGGACTTCTAAAGTAAACAGCGCCCCACCAAAAGGAACATTATAGACGGCAGCTAGCCCTGCTCCCGCGGCACAGGCCACCAGTACTTGACTCTCTTTAGGGCGCAACTTCATTTTATTGGTCAACCAACACGCAAATGTTGCCCCTAATTCCCGTGGAGCCACTTCGCGTCCCATAGGAGACCCCAAAGCAACTGTAATTATTTGCAGTAATACGTGCGCTATAGTGGTTTTTATAGGCATATAGGGTCTGGGTGATTTAATTGCATTAGCAATACTCACCAAAGGCCTGCCATAACGAAAAACAGCCCACCACCCCCAACCTGCAATGAGACCACACAGTAGAAGCGTAATCACCCTTCTTGAGGAAGATGAACCACTAACAACATCAAGAAAACGCTCATTTTCAATAATAGGAAATACAGTATGTTCATAGGCTAAGTGCTGGAGAAAATGCAATAACAAGGCTAAAAACATCCCACCAAAACCAGCAACAATTCCGATAACGATTGTGGCAAAAAAAAGACGATGCCATCGGGATGTTAATTGTTTGGTCATGAACTACTCCTTAATTCATAACGGGATCTGATTGTTTAACGTTCCTGCAACCTGCAATTGATGAGCAACAATACGTGCCAGGTAGTCAAATTCTATATTAACTTCTTGGCCATTTTTTAAGAAGCCCAGTGTTGTATGAAGTAATGTGTGTGGAACAAGCATTAATTTAATGCGTTGATTTGTCACCTCATTTATCGTTAAGCTTACCCCTTCAACAGTGATACTACCTTTAGGGATTAAATACAACATTGCATTTGCATCAAATCCACTTAACTCCACCTCAATAAATTCATTAAGATGTTTAACGGAATGAATTTGAGCAATGGCATCTACATGCCCGCTTACGTAATGACCACCAAAACGTGTCGATGCAAGCATGGCTCGTTCTAAATTGACTTCATCACCTATTCTGAGTCCCCCTAAAGTCGTTCTATGCAAAGTTTCTGGGGAAACATCAAAACTCAAGTTGCTGTGTTCCATTGGCAATAAAGTTAGGCAGACCCCATTTACAGCAATGCTTTCACCTGTTTGCAATTGTTTGAAGACCGATGAAATAATCAATCGATTTGCACCATCATGCTCGGTATTGCTAATCACGGTACCTTTACTTTCAATAATTCCGGTAAACATAGATTTCTCTCATTCCTGACTCAAATGTGTTCGCCGCTCTTGCATGGTTTCTGCACTATTAATCACCGTTTGCCGACAAATTTCCTGCATCACGGGAATCTCTTTCAGAGGTTTTCCTTCATGAATGGTATAGGCAATCAAAAAACTATCGCGCCATAGTTTTTCATTTCGTTTTTCCTTGGATTTCATCCATAAAGCAATCCATAAAAAGTGAAACTGCCATTTGTCGCGATGCAATTCCATTTCTTCAGAAAATACAGCCTCCATAGCTTCTTCCATGCGACACACCCTAATCCCCTCAACAAAACTACTGTTATGGTTAACGATTTTATCAACCAAAGGATTTTCCAAATACCAGGATTCAGTAAATGATTTGGTTTTGAGCCATGACTTTGAACGTCGCAAAGATTCGGAAATAGCCTCTTGAGTAAAAGGTGTAATTTGGATACTCAATTGTTCAAACAGATAATCTAAATCCAACTTCACAGGACGTAAGCGTATCCCCAATTGCTCTTGGATTTCTAAAAATTGGACATTCGGAATCTCGCCTTTTTCGATTGTTATCGCTAAAAAATGTTCTACCATCATTGTGAAATAAGCTAAATCCACTTCCCGCAAAGTTATATTTTCATCAAAAGCCTGATGGTAGTAATCCTTTACATCCTTTGATGAAAGCGAAGGCGTTATCCATGCATCTTTTAGACCTAACTCATACTTTAATAACAAACCACAAAGTCGGTTTTTCCTATTTTTACGAACATGTAGAAAAACACCCTGCGAGCCAGAACCATCTACTTCAGTAGCTCTAACGGTCATCTTGGCCACCTCAGGTTCTGGTGCGAATACCACTCCTTTTTTGCGTTGAATTTTTATCCAGGAATCAAAGAGGGCATAATAACTCTCAGGATACCAATATTTGATCGTCTTTAAGCGTGAAAGAGATATTGATGATAGAGTAACCATCTCCATAATTTGACTCAGCGTGTTCACAGCAACTTCGCGAACATCCGCTTTAGGATGTAATAAAATAAGTAAGGCAATATCTGCGCCTTCTTCAATGTTATATAAGTCAACCATGAGGTCGACAAAAAAATCAGCCGGCATTGCATAGCTTTGGGCGAAAAAATTTTCGGCGATTTCAAAAACATTAAGATCCGCTAATTCATGAATCAAGTCACGAATTGCATCGAGATGCGATATGGGTTCACCTTCTTGAATAGATTCTTCCTCATCACTGGCAAGTTCATAATAGGCATCTTTTAAAGCCTCCGTCAATTCGACGTGTGACTCATAAAAAGAATTTAATACAGGCAACCAAAAACTCAGTGTATGTTTGCGTAAATTGATCATTTCGGCTAAGTGATCCATCAACTGAACCAAGGTTTTTGCAGTGATCTTATTGTTGGATTCTGCCGCACCTTGCAACTGAGCAACACAAATATCCAAAGCAAAAACACAGGCAGAATATACTGAAAGTCCTTCATCCAGTTTTTCTTCTAAATTACCAATGATATCTATTATCTTAAATGCAAGTTCGGGTTGTTGGAAAAATAAAATATATAATTGGGGATCTGGCTCCGCATTTTGTTCAATTAGGGTAGCCATTTCAGTAAGTAAATGATACAACTCTGTCGAATTATTGGTCATATTTTTTTAGGTACCTGTCTTGCTTTGCCCTTTTCATCTATGGCAACAAAAACAAAAACACCTTCGGTGACTTGATAGGTTTCATTTTGAGTGGCAGGATGTGCCCATACCTCAACCCGGAACGTCATAGAGGTATTACCTTGTTTTACCAAAGTTACGTAACAACTCACAAGATCCCCCACATGGACTGGTTTTAAAAAACTCATAGAATGAATGGCAACGGTAACAACACGCCCCAATGCTAATCGTTTTGCCAATATTCCTGCAGCCAAATCCATTTGTGACACAATCCAACCACCAAAGATATCGCCATTGGCATTAGTATCTGCTGGCATTGCCAAAGTCTGGATAGCAAGCTCTCCTTGTGGAGTATAAGTCATGATTCACCTATGTTATACATGATGTAACGCAGCAGTATTATCATTAAATTAGCTTCTCCCTAGGGGTACTGCGATGAAGCTAAGAGAAAAACTGTCGTTCCCGCGAAACCGGGAACCCATTTCTAACAAGATACAGTGCTACTTAAAGAATAGATTCCCGCCTTCGCGGGAATGACAAAAATCCTTAACTTAATGGTAGTAATCCTTAGGGGAAGAAGGTACCTACGCACGGATGAGGACATTGGTTTCGGCCAATGAAACCTTCACCCTTGTCCCCACTGCCATGAAGCCAAGAAAAAAACTGTCGTTCCCGCGAAGGCGGGAACCCATTTCTAACAAAATGCAGTGCTACTTAAAGAATAGATCCCAGCTGCTTGGTAATGACAAAAATCCATAATTTAATGGTAGTGTCCCCTGCCCCTCGCCCATTCTAGGGAGGGGCTATGAACTTAATTCATCCCATACTTTTTAATTACGTTTTAATTTTGCCAATGCATCTGCCATTGCTGTATTAAACACAGTTTTTTTGGCTGGCTCAACTTTTTTAACCTCGGATTTTTTCTTATGCTCAGCTTTTTTTACTTGAGGTGGTCTTTTCACTTCAGATGCTTTTGCAACTTTTTTAACGGGCTGATTTGCAGGCTCGTCTTCCAATTTCATACTTAAACCAATACGTTTTCTTTCTTTATCCACTTCAATAACCTTGACCGTCACAATATCACCGGCCTTCACTACAGTACGTGGATCAGAAATAAATTTGTTGGTCATCGCTGAAATATGTACCAATCCATCCTGGTGTACACCAATATCCACAAAGGCACCAAAATTAGTCACATTACTCACAACTCCTTCCAGGATCATTCCTTCATGTAAATGTTCGATGTCTTCGACACCTTCCTTGAATTGTGCCGTTTTAAATTCAGGTCTTGGATCGCGACCTGGTTTTTCCAGTTCACGCAACACATCTCTGATTGTAGGTAAACCAAATTGTTCATCAACAAACTGTTCAGCATTCACACTGTGTAATAGTTCTTTATTACCGATCAGCTTCTTAATATCAATGTTCCTATTCTCAATGATTTTTTCTACCAGAGGGTAAGCTTCCGGGTGCACACAAGAGGCATCGAGTGGATTATCACCATTCATGATGCGTAAAAAACCTGCTGCTTGTTGGAACGCTTTTTCGCCCATGCGATGTACACTTTTTAATTCCATGCGGTTTTTAAATGCACCATGTTCATCACGATAAAGCACAATATTTTTAGCCAAAGCCTCATTAAGACCTGAAACATGAGATAACAGCGCAGCTGAAGCCGTGTTTACATCAACACCTATGGCATTCACGCAATCCTCTACAACACCATCAAGACTCCGAGCCAGGCGAGTTTGATTCACATCATGTTGATATTGTCCCACTCCAATAGATTTAGCTTCGATTTTGACCAATTCCGCAAGCGGATCCTGGAGACGTCGCGCAATAGAAACAGCCCCTCTTAACGTAACATCCAAATCTGGGAATTCTTGTGAAGCAATTTCTGAAGCTGAATAAACAGACGCGCCCGCTTCACTTACAATAACTTTGGTCAGTTTTAAATCAGGGTACATTTTTATTAATTCAGTGACCAAGCGTTCTGTTTCACGAGATCCTGTACCATTACCGATACTTATCAGATTAACCTGATATTTTGCTGCCAATTTAGCTAAATCAGTAATTGCCTGATGCCATTCATTTTGTGGCGCTAATGGGAAAATAACGGTGTAATCCAGCAATTTACCAGTTGCATCAACCACAACCACTTTAACTCCGGTTCTGATTCCAGGGTCAAGTCCAATAGTAATTTGTGGACCTGCAGGTGCGGCGAGTAATAAGTCACGTAAATTTCTGGAAAATACTTTTATTGCTTCTTCATCTGCAATTTCTCGTAAGCGAGTCAGCAACTCCAACTCTAACTTGGTAAATAATTTTACCTTCCAGGTCAGACGGACTGTTTCAAGCAACCAACTGTCAGCTTTTCTTTGTTGATCAACAATATTGAAATGAGCTGCTAATTTATTTTCACCATACGATAAATCATGTTCAGGTAAAATAAGGCTCACTTGCAAAACACTTTCTCGTCGGCCGCGGAATAACGCCAAAGCACGATGTGACGGGATTTTTTTAATTGCTTCAGAATAATCAAAGTAATCTGAAAACTTATTGACGGTTTCTTTTTTCTTAGAGCTTCCTGTTGATTTGACGATGCCGTGCTGCCACAAGTATTCACGTAGCTCATTAATCAAATCAGCATCTTCAGCAAAATGCTCCATTAATATGTGGCGTGCACCTTCTAATGCTGCTTTTGCATCCTCAACGCCTGCCTCAGGATTGATAAATTGAACAGCTTCTTCTTCGGGATCCAACATAGGATTTTTCCAAAGTGCCTGCGCAAGAGGCTCCAAGCCTGCTTCGATGGCAATTTGCGCTTTTGTACGACGCTTTGGTCTGAATGGCAAATATAAATCTTCAAGACGAGTTTTAGTGTCTGCTGCCAAAATGCTTTTTTCAAGTTCAGGAGTGAGTTTCTCTTGTTCGCGGATAGACTGTAAAACTACGGCTCGACGCTCATCCAATTCACGCAGATAAAGTACACGTTCATCAATAAAGCGTAATTGCACATCATCTAGTCCTTCGGTAGCTTCCTTGCGATAACGAGCAATGAAAGGAACTGTTGCCCCTTCATTAAGCAGACGAATGGCTGCTTCTGCCTGCGCTGGTTTAACTTTGAGTTCTTGCGCAATAATCGCAGCTAATCTCAACATCTCTTGAGTCATTTACATCCCCGTAAAACATAAAAAATATAACAATTGATTACTTCACCTTAGAAATATAAGGAAAATGTAACCTGGGTGTCGCAAAGCGCAACCCAGATTCGGTAATCCTATTCTTGAGTTACGCGCTGCTTTTGCCTACTATAAACTATAAGTTCTTATCTTAAGTTCTCTCTATATACATAGAGAAGAATGTCAAGGGTGATTAGTTAAAAAAACGCCACATTATTACTCAACAGTCACAGATTTGGCAAGATTACGTGGCTGATCCACATCAGTCCCTTTTACAACAGCAACATGATAAGCCAACAGTTGTAAAGGAATTGTATAAATAATGGGAGCCACCCATAAACCACAGCAAGGGACCTTAATCAAACGAGCCCCATTTGCTCGCCAACTTTGGGAGTCATCAACAAAAACAAACAACTGGCCACCCCGAGCACTCACTTCATGTAAATTGGATTTTAATTTGTCCAACAACTCATCGTTAGGGGCAACCGCAACAACAGGCATGTTTTCATCAACCAAAGCCAAAGGACCGTGTTTCAACTCTCCGGAGGGGTATGCCTCAGCATGAATATAAGAAATTTCCTTTAATTTCAACGCACCCTCTAGGGCTACTGGGTATTGAACACCGCGACCTAAAAATAAAGCATGTGCTTTATGTACAAACAGTGATGCCAGGTCTTCAACCTCTTCATTCATCTTTAATACACGTTCGCAACATGCAGGCAGCTCCTGCAATTGTTTTAATACTTCGTTTGCGCGATTATCATGACACAACGCTGCCGCTAACATCAAAAAAGCAGCCAACTGAGTTGTAAATGCCTTAGTAGATGCCACACCAATCTCAATTCCGGCGCGTGTTAGAAAAACACAATCAGCTTCTCTGACTAAGGTGCTTGTTGCAACATTACAAATCGCCAAGCTGGCCAAATATCCCTTCTCTTTTGCTTTTTGTAGTGCAGCAAGAGTATCTGCAGTCTCGCCTGACTGGGAAACGGTAATGAATAAAGTATCTTTAGGAACTACCACGTCACGATAACGATATTCACTGGCAATTTCAACTTGGGTTGGCAACCCAGCCAATGACTCTAACCAATATTTGGCAACTAGCCCGGCGTGGTAACTGGTGCCACAAGCAACAATATGGATTTGTTTCACCATAGGAAATATATGAGAGGCGCGTTCCCCAAAACTGGATCTAAGTACCTCCACACTATTAACACGACCTTCTAAAGTATCATTCAGTACCTTAGATTGTTCGAAGATTTCCTTGAGCATAAAATGCCGATAAGGACCTTTACTTACTGTCTCGGAATCACTCGTTAAGGGATGAAGGGGGCGCTCGACAAATGATTTGGAGGCGTCATAAATCGCGATACTTTTTGAGGTAATAACAGCGCTGTCGCCTTCCTCCAAATAAATTACTGATTGTGCGAAAGATTTTAACGCCAATCCATCAGAAGCAATAAAATTCTCACCGATTCCTATGCCGACAACGAGAGGGCTACCTTTACGAATAGCAATAAGTTCTTTGGGATTTTGTTGGTGGATAACACCTAAAGCGAAAGCCCCTTCCATTTCTGCGGCGGCGGTTTGTACTGCCTGGAGCAAATTTTCACTCTGAAGGTAATAGTAATGAATTAAATGAGCCGCCACTTCGGTATCAGTTTCGGAAGTAAACTGATACCCTTTCATTGCTAATTCACGACGCAATTGTTCATGATTTTCAATAATCCCATTGTGTACCAATGCAAGTTGTCCGTGGGATATATGGGGATGTGCATTTTGTTCTGAAGGCTTACCGTGGGTGGCCCATCGTGTATGGGCAATACCTGTATTACCAGCAATAGCTGTTTCTTGCATCGCATCAGCTAAATTTTGTACCTTACCCTGGATCCTTACACGATTTAAACGTTTGTCATTATCAATTACTGCAATACCAGCAGAATCATAACCTCTATACTCTAGACGACGTAACCCTTCCAGTAAAATTTTACTGATGTCCCTTTCAGATACAGCTCCAATAATCCCACACATAACCTGCTCCTCGCTTCAACAACCGCACATGAACGACTTATCAATAAAAAAAGGGCAATTATGCCATAAACATTTATAAATCACTAACATGTTCCGTACAGAAAACTCACTCCAGAGGACGATGTTTCATAGTTAATCCTCTAAAGATTTAAAGATTAAAATTATAGGCTCAGTGAAATCACAGTCGCATCCGGGAATTCTACAAAAAGAAAACCCGGGTTAATGGCTGCGCCTTCACCCAGGCCACGCTAGAAAAAACGCTTAACGACTCACAACTTTTTTACTCTATAGGATTTTTACACGCTACATCATATCCGTGGTCCTTCATGGCCTTGCACACTTCAAAAGCAAGCAACCCATGAGCACGAGTACTTGGATGAATTTCATCCCAGAATAAATAACTTTCAGGAGTATCACATACTTGATAGTTTTTGTCTCCTGCAGCAAAGCTTGCGTCCCTATATTGGAGTACTTGCGCATAGCGTAATACGTAGTTATTAGCAAATGGCGAGCTGCGGAATGCATCATACATAGGAAGCTTCACATCAATACACGCTTCCGTAGTATTAGTAAATCCATAATTTTCCGGATTTTTTAAAGCACGTCCCAGGTAGTCGCCCATGTCGATGTAGAGGAAATTTGAATCGGGATAAATTTTTGCCCATTCTTGCATGCGATTTCGAAGTCGCTCATTGTGCATATCAATGGCGTTATTCAAAACTTCTCTATCGGTGGTTTGCACCATGCGGGGGGTATCGCCTATATGAGGCAGTCCCATAATAACAAAACGACGCGCACCGGCTTGCATTAATTTCATAACAGCAGAGCCCGCACCAGATAAGACGTTATCAACATAGGTACTCATTACTTCGGTGTTGTAATTGTCTTCAAAGAACAAGACATTGATGTAATCATTACTGCCTGAGAAAATAAAAAATACCGTTTCATCGCTTAAGGCTGGATGCTCCAGCAAATAAGCTTGGACAGTTAACCCAAGACTGGGTGGAACCAACTTGCCTACAATCAGATTTTTGATTGTTCCTAATGGATGACGTATCAAATTCCATACCGTTAACTGATAATCATAAGTTGCAGTCCAGCTCCCCCCAAATGCACGATTTAAGTAAACTTCTTCATCATCTGGAGAAATGGATATCATTTTTGCTAAATATTCATTCCATACTTGGCCATTGGAGAAGCGTGCATTCCAATAAGGTTTACCGGGTAATACAGGTACCAATTTGATTTTACTTACCAAATTAGCAACATAAGGTCCTAATTGATTATCAAAAAAATCAGTAACAATGGCGATCCCTGAATCCAAAACCATTTGTGGCACATAATATTCTTCAGCAAACTCAACCATCTTGTTGAGCACGAATGTTTTAAAAGGTGCTACTAAAAAAGCAGGATCTTCTTCCTGACGCAAACTTTTAAGTAAATGAGTAGTATTCCCTGTATCAGACAAACTGTCGCCAAAAACAACCATCGATTTTACTGGAGTAGCAGCGAAACTCATAAATGGAACAAATAAACAAGCGATTAGGAACCACCGCAACTTCCGAATGTAATAGGCCATATTATCTCCTTATAAAAAGCCAGCGGAATCAAAGCACAGATAGCTTTAGTATATAACAGTATGATCGCTGGTTAGTTTTTGTCAACGCATTTAGTTAATTTTGCTTAATATTTAAACGTAGACGGGGGTGCATTGAATTCAAGCCTATTGATTAAATTCTGTGTAAATGTTAATTTTTGCCAAATATTTTTGTTTATATTTCTAGGTAGTACAATGAAAAAAATCGTGATTGCTTCATTTTATAAATTTGTTCCCTTGGATAATTTTGAAATGATGCGACAGCCTTTGCTTACGCAAATGCATGAAATCAAAATCAAAGGAACTATTATATTAGCCGCTGAAGGAATTAATGGAAGTTTTGCTGGTACGCGTGAGCAAATGGATCTATTTTATCAATTCATCCGCCAAGATGAGCGGTTAGCTGACTTAAAATTTAAAGAAACTTTTGATGATGAAAACCCATTCGAAAAATCCAAGGTCAAACTTCGCAAAGAAATTGTCACTATGGGTATAAACAACGTTGACCCATTGAAAATAGTGGGAACTTATCTTAGTCCTCAAGAATGGAATGAATTAATTAAAGATCCTGACGTCGTGTTAATCGATACCCGTAATGATTATGAATTTGAACTGGGCACATTCAAAAATGCGATTAATCCCACTACAGAAAACTTTAGAGATTTTCCGCAATACGTGCACGAGCAGCTTCTCGATAAAAAAGATAAAAAAATTGCAATGTTTTGCACAGGCGGAATACGCTGTGAAAAATCGACCGCTTATTTAAAAGATTTAGGCTTTGAAAATGTTTATCATTTGCACGATGGCATTCTCAATTATATTGAACAAATGCCTAAGGAAGAATCGCTCTGGGAAGGACAATGCTTTGTTTTTGATAACCGCGTCGCGGTTGATGATCAATTAAATCGGGTTTATCCTCAATTACCACTGGATTACAAACACGATCGTAATAAAGAATAAATATGACAAATAAAAAACAATCCGATTCAACTATTGTGTTGAATCGAAAAGCCGGCTTTAATTATTTTATTGAGGATCAATATGAGGCCGGCCTGGTGCTTGAAGGCTGGGAAGTCAAAAGCTTGCGTGCGGGGAAAATAAATTTGTCGGATGCTCATATCATTATCAAAAACAGCGAAGCCTTTTTGCTTGGAGCCCAGATTCAACCACTCATAACCGCCTCGACCCATTCTATTCCTGACCCAATACGTACACGCAAGTTATTATTAAATAAAAAAGAACTCAATCAACTGATTGGGAGTGTTGAACGGCAAGGTTATACCATAGTGCCACTTTCTTTATATTGGAAAAAAAATAAGATAAAGATAAAAATAGCCTTAGCTAAAGGTAAAAAGGAACATGATAAGCGCGACACCATTAAGGATCGTGAATGGGAAAGAGACCGTTCCCGTATAATGAAAAAAGCAGGGAGAGATTAATGAATGTAGATGAATTGGTACCCGATTTTGCATTCGCAGCAACAAGTGGGCTCAATGCTCATCTAAGTGATTATCGAGGAACATATGTAATCCTTTATTTTTATCCTAAAGATGCAACCCCAGGATGTACTACAGAAGGACAAGATTTCCGCGATGCATATCCTCAGTTTCAGGCATTAAACGCCCAAATATTTGGAATTTCCCGGGACAGCTTGAAATCGCATGAGAATTTTAAAGCAAAACAAAATTTTCCTTTCGAACTCATTAGCGATCATGATGAACAATTATGCCAATTGTTTGATGTGATAAAAATGAAATCCATGTATGGTAAACAAGTCCGTGGTATTGAACGCAGTACATTTATCATTGATCCGCAGGGAAAACTAATCAAAGAATGGCGCAAAGTGAGCGTTAAAGGACATATAGCCGAAGTACTTAACGCACTAAAATAATTTAGTATCTATTCACCACATTTTGAATGCTTTAGAGGAAAAGTCAGATTTGAGTGTACGATGCACCAAAAATGGCTTTCCGATGAACATGATGAATAGTTACATCAATTTTATCCTTGACTGAATCTCATCCCCTAAGCAGAATGAAGGATGCAATCAAATAATTTTAGGGTTATGGCTTGTCTCATTACCATTAAGTTAAGAAGCGAAGAATCTTGTAGGATAAGGGCAAAGTTATTAACTTAATGACAGTGAAACTGCCTTCACCCAGGCTACACGTTTTAATCACAAGGTGAATTTATGGATAATAGCAATACCCATCGGAAGCTGTTTGTACTTGATACCAATATTTTAATGCATGATCCTACAGCCATCTATCATTTTGAAGAGCATGACATCTATTTGCCCATGGTCGTTCTGGAAGAATTAGACAGTCATAAAACCGGTACATCGGAAGTAGCACGCAACGTCCGCCAAACCAACCGTATGTTGGTAGAGCTCATGAGTAATGCATCACATGAACAAATCGTATCCGGATTGGCTATACCCAATTATCTTAATTCAAATAAGAAAAAGTGCAGCGGAAAGCTATTTTTCCAAACAGATGAATTCGACCAGGTAGTCCCATCTACACTTCCTGGGCATAAAGTTGATAATACAATTCTTGCAACCGCCCTAGGTCTACAAAAAAAGTATGCCGGAAAAACGCAGGTAATTATTGTGTCAAAGGACATTAACTTGCGTATCAAAGCAGGAATACTTGGCATTCTTGCTGAAGATTATTACAGCGATCAGGTACTTGATGATGTCAATCTCTTGCACAGAGGACTACATATTCTTGATAAGAATTTCTGGGATACGCATGCTAAAGATATGGGGTCATGGCAAGAAAGTGGCAAGACTTTTTATAAAGTAGCGGGGCCATTAATCAGTCAATGGAATCCTAATGATTGCATCAGTACAGAAGATGATCAATTTCAAGCTATCGTGAAAAAGCTTGAACGTGACCATGCGGTGATTCAGTTAATTCGTGATTACACCAAACATTCCGTATGGGGAATTCATGCTAAAAATCGCGAGCAAAACTTTACCCTGAACTTGCTCATGGATCCTGATATTGATTTTGTAAGCTTACAAGGCCCCGCCGGAACCGGAAAAACCTTACTCACCATTGCTGCAGGCCTAACTCAGGTACTCGATCAAAACCGTTACACCGAAATTCTTATGACGCGCGTGACCATTCCTGTAGGCGAGGATATAGGCTTCCTACCTGGAACCGAAGAAGAAAAAATGACACCGTGGATGGGCGCTTTAATGGATAACCTCGAAGTTCTGCACAGTTCACAGGTAGGTGGTAGTTTTGGACGTGGCGCAACTCAAGATTTATTACAAAACAAAATTAAAATTCGCTCCTTGAACTTCATGCGAGGCCGTACTTTTTTAAATCGCTACATTATCATTGATGAAGCACAGAACCTAACTCCTAAGCAAATAAAAACATTGGTCACACGTGCTGGTCCAGGATCGAAAATTATTTGTCTTGGGGATATTAAACAAATAGATACCCCCTATCTGAGTGAAACAACTTCCGGTCTAACTTTTGCGGTAGATCGATTTAAACACTGGGAACACAGTGCACACATGAGTTTAACTCGTGGGGAGCGCTCAAGACTTGCATTTTATGCTGCGGAGCATTTATAGTATGCACTTTAAGGATTTACCATGACTGACCATGCCATCACTTTTGATGACGTTCTGCTTGTTCCTTCATACAACCACCACGAATCCAGAAGAGTCGTGGAAACAACCAGTACTGACAGACTGGGCAAATTAACATTGGAGCTTCCCGTAATCAGCTCCAATATGGACACCATTACTGAAAGTTCTATGGCTAATTTCATGGGCTCTAAAGGTGCTATGGGTGCGTTACACCGTTTTATGACCATCGAAGAAAACATCGCAGAATTTAAAAAATGTCAAAGCAAGGTGTTTGTCTCGATTGGTTGTACTGCAGCTGAATTGGAGCGAGCAGAAGCATTACGCGATGCAGGGGCTGATTATTTCTGTGTGGATGTTGCCCATGCTCATGCCAAATATGTGGGAAAAACTCTAAAAAGTTTACGCCATTTGCTTGCGGATCGATGTATTATGGCTGGAAATGTCGCCACCTATGCTGGAGCTGATTATCTTGCTTCATGTGGCGCAGACATCATTAAGGCCGGTATTGGCGGTGGTTCAGTATGCAGTACTCGCATTAAAACGGGCTTTGGTGTCCCTATGTTAACCTGTATTCAAGATTGTTCACGCTCTGATCGCTCTATTGTAGCGGACGGCGGAATCAGAACATCAGGCGACATAGTCAAAGCGTTAGCATTCGGTGCTGATTTTGTCATGATAGGTGGCATGCTAGCAGGTACCGCGCCAACCCCTGGTGAGGTAATTGAAAAGCAAGATGGCACCAAAGTAAAACGTTACCGAGGCATGGCATCTAAAGAAGCGCAAGAAAACTTCTTAGGACAAATGCATGAGTG
Organism: Legionella qingyii; assembly: GCF_003990155.1. Lineage (NCBI taxonomy): Bacteria > Pseudomonadati > Pseudomonadota > Gammaproteobacteria > Legionellales > Legionellaceae > Legionella > Legionella qingyii. The sequence continues at coordinate 43,062 of NZ_RZGX01000008.1, read as the reverse complement.
GAAAACTGCTGAGGGCGTTGCAACTGAAGTAGCGTATAAAGAAAATCCTGATGCGATTATTGCTGATATAGTGGGAGGATTAAGATCCGGTCTGACTTATGCTGGTGCTGATACAATTAGCGAACTACAACGTAAATTAAATTATGTCGTAGTAACCCAAGCAGGGCGTATTGAAAGTTTACCGCATAAATTAATGGGTTAAAAGTCAATCAATTATGAGTTGAAGCGTGGGTGAAGCGAAACCCAGGGAGTTTATAAGCAAAACCTGGGTTTTGCTTCATGTACCGATTACTATGGCCCTTTCATATCAAATGTTGATTCCTCGCTCTCGGTTGGTGCTGGAGTAGATTTCGAATTAGGTGATTTGTCGATAAGCGCATCAAAGTCCATTCCTTCAAATGCTTCATTAAATTCCGCCATTAAATTAGAAGAAGTACTATTATTTGGTTCACTTAGACTCATTTCGTCCTCGTTCTCATCCGCCAATTCCTCATCTTCATTTTCTCCTGATTCATAAACTTGCTCCTGGGAACTGGGATTTAATTCCTGAGTATCAGTGGAATTTAACTTGGCTGTAGCTCCTTTAATAGCATTAACAAGTCCGGAGTTAACTACGTCCTGGATAGAACTCACCATCTCTTTAAACTGAAGCGCAGCTTGTCCTGCTTTAGTATTTTTGAGATCATCGAGCTTTTCATCAGCCTTATCTAATAATTGATCTTTAATTTCTCCGGCCTTATCATTTAGTGCATCTTTCAACCCACCTAAAGCTTGTCCCAACTCGGTCTGTGAAAATTTATCTAAAGCCTTAGACCCGGCTGCTTTCAAGGCACTATTTATATCTCCATTAATCTCCGAAACCATCTGACTGAGCTGCTCATTCAACTCAAGATAAGGATTCTTTTCCTTACCCTCTCCCTTTTGTTGAGTAGGCTTTTTAGGTTGAGCTTCCTCTTGCTGTGGTTTCTTGTCCTCATCCTTTGCTGATTTTGGCGTAGGCCCTTCACTGATATCTGGAGTAATGACATCTGGCTTCGGGGGAGGAGGAGGACTTGCCTGGTTCTCTTGTGGAGTCGGCTTGTCTTTTTCAGTTTTTCCTGTACTCATAAATCTTAACCTCTGTAGTATCTACCCCTATTAAGTTAAAGATAGCACATCGTAAGAAACATTGCCTTTAAATAGATGGCGTAGATCGAATATTTTCAGATACACTAATCTTATCAAGATGTGTTCCTTGATGAATTGTATTTAACCATAATTTACAATAATTTTGCAAAACAAATGCAACCTATATGGAATGATATGTTACTATGAATCTTAACGATTTTCGCTACATGCGCCGTGGCAAACAACTGTTTGATTTAAGCAAGAAAGATTATACACTCCTTGAACCCATTAGACGGCGGGGAGCAGAAACAGATAGAGCCCTGCTCCTTTTACATGGATTTACTTCCTCGCCAGCGGTTTATCGCTATTTAATTCCTAAATTAAATCATTATGATGCTTTAGTTTGTCCTGCATTACCAGGACATGCAGATAGCATTGCGGCTTTTGCACAAGTAAAGGTCACAGATTGGCTTGAATGTGCAACACAAGAATGTGAGAAATTATTTAAAGAATACCAAAAAGTAGATGTACTGGGACTCTCCTTGGGTGGCATATTGGCATGCACGTTGAGTACAACTTTTGCATTCAATCATATGTTTCTCTTAGCCCCTGCCTTAAAATTACAGATGAATATTTATCGTAATCTGCAACTTCTAAATGTACTTAAAAAGCTAGGGTTTTGCGAACTGCGAGGCGTAGCGGGTAATCTTGCAACCAACCAACATGCTGAAATATCATATCGAAGGATTCCGATTCCAGCACTTATTGAACTGTTTACCATGATTTACGAATATCAGTGGATTACGCCAAAGTGCCCAATTGACCTCTTTTTTGGCGCTCACGATATTGTTGTTGCCTCCAAGGAGGTAGAAAAAATGTTCGCTCATTTACCGAATACAACCATACACTGGCTAGCAAACTCAGCCCATGTTTTGCCATTAGATAATGATTTGGATCAGATTGTTCAGTGTATTAACCAACGTATCGCATCTAATCTGAATGAAAAATCCTCTCTTGTGTTGATGGGAGAGAGTTAGAATAAAATTAAGCGTTGATCGCTACCCTCATCCGCCCCTTACGGGTACCCTCTCCCTTCCTGGGAGAAGGGAAAATTATCCTGATAAAACCTTCGCTTTGCCACACTATGGGAGAGGGGCAGGATGAGGGAAAATTGAAACATTACTTTAAGGGAGTTGCTTATTATAGCGATTGAAATCTTTCAATTCGGATTGATTCCACTCACGCATATCCAATACTGAGCCATCAAAAACCATGAAATCTGCTCGTGTTGAGGGCAAATTAAAATAATAAATGTCACTGGCATCCGTCGCTAAATTACTCTGATGTTTCGCTACTGAAATTTCTGCAACAGAGTGGTCATGCGTCTTCACAAAGCTGCGTTGTGCACGTAAGTAACGACCTTTAAATCGTGCATTACCCCAAAGTTCAACGTCGAGCCTATTTACTGCTCCAGCTAATTGAATGGTCGTTTTCTGCTTCGCACGCACAGTCAAAGTGTCCGTTTTAACCCAAAACAAACTAAGCCATGCATTTCCTTGCATGGTTAAATTTGCTAGATTTGCAACGCCTGAAAGTTGTACTTTTGGGCTTCCCTCTAAATGGAGCTGTAAGCCTGGACTGGATATTCCACCAATTTGAGTGAGCCCTTTACCCTTTATGTCCAGAACTCGTAAGCCGATGGATCCAGCTAATCTAACCTTTCCAGTATTTAGCAAATACACATCCAACAAGCGAGTACGAATCTGATCTCCAGTAATCATGGGTGTACCATTTGCCGTCAAACGGTTAAGGAATTGTCCCCTTATCTCCGCATAAATTGGGCCATTTAAATGACCTTTCCCTGCTATAGCCAAATACAATGTGTTTTGTACAACCTCTGCTTTTACGATCGCCAAATCACGAGCATCGCCAGATAAAATCACCTGGGGCTCTTTATAACCTGTATGCAGACTTACATTAAATGGCCCTTGCACATTAACCTGATTAAAAGCGGGTACTCGTCTTATTTGTTTTGTCTTATATACTTGTGTCGGAGCAGTTAGAGGCTGATTTTTTGGCGCATGATGCACACAAGCAGTTAATAAAAAGACAATTATAATCAATAAGTAACACCGCTTTTGCATAGACTTCATTCCCATATCAATAATTCCTCTACATTAGAGGAAGTTCTAACAATGTGCAAGGCCAAGTTAAAATGCATAAACTCTTTATCAGTTGCTTGGATGAAGCGAAGAAGCGGGAATATTGTTCCTGAAAACCCGGGCTTCGCTTAACCCAGGCTATTACAATTTAAAACCAAGAGCCTTTATTAAAATCTGAAAGTATGACCTTGGCAGGACAAGTATCATGAACTTGAGAGTCAGGAGCATTTTCGATTAATGATTCTAAAGACTCATCAAAAGGAATTAATGCCGGCAACTGAATATAAATATCAACCAATATACCATTCCTGCAACCTAAATAAACTTTTCCAGAATTATTTTTACCAAATGATTTGATTACCATCTCACGCAGGACCGTTAAGGGTACCTTTTGTCCTTGATGTTCCGCTAGATAATGTCCTAAGACAGAATTATCAACCGACTCAGTCAAACGCATCGCCAGTGAAAAATACTCATCTGCAGATAAAATTTGGCAACTGCCATGCTTATTCCATTCATGACGCTCCAAACAGCTCCCATAATTGTAACTCGGCATCAATTTTTTTAAATGTTCAGAAACTGGTGGTGATAAATTAAGCGGGGGATAAGCACAATGCCTGGATTTTTGCTCTACACCACAATACCCATAACTTTGGCCACAGGCATTTTGATTCGGCCATAAACCATGTAAGGTAAGATGCTTTGCTTGATAGGAATTTTTAGATAGATGCATGCATTCCGGCTTACCGGCTTCATATCCATACGTTTGACAAAACCCAGGCTGCGAGCTGAGCGCTAAAACATAAGAGTCGGACATCCCTGCCTGCGTATCGCAAGAATCACCGAACACAACAGAAGCAACAACATTGATAGAGAAAACCAGCAACAACAGAGTAGTGAGCTTTTTCATTAAGACACTCCGGCCAAGCTTCTTTCGAAACATTATACAGTAGAAGATAATGAAAGCCAGTTTTTTATTTCATGTAACTATATTGAATCTTAATGAAAAAATTTTAATTAGAATGCTTATTTCATAACACCAAATAAAACCAGGCGAATGTAACAGCTTAAATAAAAGCAAAGCCTCCACGAATCATTCCCAGACGCAAACATTTGAAGAACCCGCTCCATTGCGCAACAAAGACTCTGTTTCTTCTCCCGCATCCCCCTTCTTCACACCAAAAAAACCCTTGGGCACTTTAGGTTTCTCAAAGAGATTGTTACAAAACGTTTTATATTCTTCCTCATTAAACTCCAATGAGGTGTGACCTGTTTTTGATGTGCAGTCCAGAATGCTGTTTTTAAGTGCAAGATCATTAAGTCTATCGGCTAAATTGCTTAAATCAATTGTAGCGTCAAGTCTACCCCTCCGCACTGTTCCATTTTGGTCGCGAACAATATAGTCACCATTGTCAGATAGATAGATTTTACCAGCTAGTGCCAATTTGGAATCATTATCTGGTAATTCGGACATTAAAGCGAGTTCGTATATCTGTGAGGTCTCTTTTTCCTCTGGTTTAAATAGTGCCTCCACCAAACAATGAGTTGCAATTGCCAGTGCCACTGCAGCAATAATCATAGGCACACCGATCCCCAACGGTACGAATACTAAACTTGCAAACACAACTGCAGGAACTAAGGCATCAATCATAATACTGCGCACCAAACTCGCTGACTGATAACGCATCATCTGCTTTTGATATTCTGATTCTGCTTGGCATTGTTTAATTTCCAGGAAACTAAGTCGCTTTTCATCCTCGCTAAGCGTATTAAATCTTTCTTTTAAATCTTTAGTTAAAGCTTTCTCTTGATCTATTTGCTCTTGCCTTGTTTTGTAAGTTTTATACAGCTCGATGCCCCCTTTGATTGCATTGTTAATAACGGTAAATGCAAAACACAATACTGCACCAACAATAACCATAGTCGCCAAAACTGGGGCCCCTATAGGCATGAATGGCATGGTTAAAATAACAAAAGCCAGCATCAAACCAACAGCATAGGCAATATTATTGATTAAGGATATCTTATCAAGTTGCCAATCTCTTTCGCATCGCGATCTTTCTTGGCGCAATGTCCGTAGTTGTATTTCTACTTGGCGGATTTCATATTTCTCATCTTCACTCAGCTGTTGTTTTTCTATTGCTTGCAATGCCGCGAGTCGTTTTACTAATTGCTCTATATCCTCATCATATTGCTTCATTGCCTTATTATGCTTTATTCTTTGTTCCTCAAAGTCCCATACAGCCATAGCAATATCAAAAGCTAAAAGCACAATAGTAACCACATCTCCCGCAGCACCCAATGCACCTTTTCCAGTAAGCCAGAAAAAGCAAACTAAGTTAGCGGTTCCCCAAATGGAATCATTCAATAAGGTAAATTTCCTTTGTGACCATTGGGTTTGAAATCGCTCTTGCCAAGGTGTTTTTGCTTCCTCATCACTCATCCAGGGATGCTTAATGGTATGCTTAAGTAATAAATACAAATTCAGTCCAAAACGAGCATAATATAAAGCCCAGCTTAGGGTACCCGTATAAGGATCCGGCGCTTTTATCGCTTCAGCCGCTTGTCCTGCATAAAAACGATCTTCTGGAACCAAACCAATTACCGTTTTTAGTAAAGATGAATCCCATACCCAAGACAATCTCTTCTCATTCAATTTCCCCATGTACTCTTTAATTGTCTTGGTGGTACCGCCGGATAAATCAGCAATGCCTTGTCCTAATAATTGCCCCACAGGAATACCCAGATATTTTATCGGTTGCGCATCGGATGACGCTAGTTTTGCCTGGAATAAAAATTGGTTAACTCGTTTATTATATTCCGAATCAAGTAGATTAAGAAAATCGGAGCATCTTTTAATATGTTGATTATATGCTTTTACGTTTTCAGTTTTTTGATACTCTATTTCATGATTTTGTTGTGCCAACAAAAGCAACAGCGTAATTTTTAGATTAAATGCTAACGCTTTCTTTTTATCCTCGTCCATATATCTGAACATAACGGCATCAGTTTTAGCTAATAGGCCTAAATAAAAATTTAATGAAGGAAGAAAATCATCACTACGATGTTCGGTATACGCGCGACCTGTTAGAGACCGAATCCATTCCAGCTCTTCTCCGCTTGCCCGCTTATAGGTTTGAGAACATGATTGTTTGAGGCCATCATATTTGCTTTTATATATAATGTATTGTGTGTATTTTTTTCTATACTGAATAAGTTCCTTGATGTACTCATTGTACTCAGGATCCCCTATCTCTTTCTTAGCTTTGAGATCCTTAGTCGCTACAGGTTTCTTAGGTTTCGTGGGTTTTTCCAGCTTACGAATTTCATCTTTTTGATTTGTATTTTTTTCTGCATAATAAAGCGTGCCTTCATACAAAAAAATTGCATTATTACTTCCTGTTAACAGAGCAATGTCAGAAAATTTTTTTGGTAGAGAATTAATCTCAATGAGACCGCATTCGGCTCGATTGTAATTCAGCAACTCTTCGAAGCTCAAATCAGCAAGTTCCTTTTTTTCTTTTAGTGCATCTCGGAGAAATGATTGAAGAATTGCGCTACTCGTTGCCATAGTGTCACCTCTGTGTTCATGAATTTTGGCGACTAATTCATTGGATCACAGTAAAAAAAAATTATATGTTCTTTTTTATAACATAATATTGATTTTAAAAACAAGATGTGCATTGATTGATTTACACTATTGAAACCAAAATTTTCATAAAAAGGATGAATTTTAGTAAAAAATTAAACGCTTAGGGTAATCTTAGGCGCCGTAAGGCCTAAGCTGGACAATTGTACTGGAAAAACCCGGGTAACGCTTTGCATCACCCAAGTTATTATTTTTTAGGACAACAATTATTCGGAGAGATCGCGCGCATAGATGTCATCAAAACGTTTAATATCATCCTCCCCCAAATATGCACCACTTTGGACCTCAATAACATACAGTGGTTCATTACCCGGATTACTTAAACGATGAAGCGTATTTTGCGCTATATAAGTCGATTGATTTACTGATAAATAAATCGTTTGCGAGTCATTGATTACTTCTGCTTTTCCGGAAACAACAACCCAATGTTCCGCACGATGCTGATGCATTTGCAAAGATAAACGAGCGCCAGGTTTTACCATCAGTCGTTTTACTTTAAAAGAAGCGCCTTCAGCCAAAATTTCATAATATCCCCAAGGACGAGATACACGCTGGTGATCTTGAGTTAATTGATGGTGATCTTTACTTAAAGAAGTTACTAAATCTTTAACTTGCTGTGAATATTGCTTATCAGCGACCAAAACAGCATCTTGCGTAGCAACAATAATTTGATCTTGCACGCCAATAGCAGTGACGAGAATATCTGTACTATGAATCAGGCAATTCGTGCTCTTTTGTGCAATCACTTTACCAGTAACAGTATTTCCATCTTGATCGGCTGTATTAGCATCTGCCACCGCAGACCAACACCCCAAATCACTCCATTGCATGGACACAGGAATAACAGCTGCTTTATTCGTTTTTTCCATAATCGCATAATCAATGGATTCCGCCTCGCAACGAGAAAACGATTCTAAATCGAGACGTAAAAAATCATGATGATTCTTTGCTTTTAATACGGCTTGTTGACTAAAATAATGAATATCGGGGTGGTATTCTGCTAACTCCTCTAGATATACATCCGCACGACAAACAAACATGCCGCTATTCCAAAAATAATTTCCATCGGCAATAAATTCTTTTGCCAGCTCAAGTTCCGGTTTTTCTCTGAAACTTAAAACTTTTTGTACCTTATCCGCGATCGGCAACCCTGCCTCAATATAGCCATAACCCGTTTTAGGACTATCTGGCTGAATACCAAAAGTAACCAACGCGTGGTGTTCTGCAGCAAACTGTGCTCCTGTTAACATCGCTTCTTGCCATGCTTGATCATCAGCGATCCAGTGATCTGAAGGAAGTACCAACATTATCGCATCAGGGCCAGCGATTTGGGATAAATAATGAGCAGCACAGGCAATTGCCGGGGCAGTATTTCGTGCACAAGGCTCCAGCAAATAAGTCATTGACTGTGTAAAATGATTTAATTGATCCTGGCAAAGAAAATAATGAGCATCATTACTTACAATAAGGGAATGAGTACTTATTAAGCTCTGTGCCCTTTTTACAGTTTGTTGCAGAAGGGATAACTCACCGTTTAAGGCCAGAAATTGTTTTGGATAATTTTTACGAGATAAAGGCCATAAACGAGTTCCAGAACCTCCTGCAAGAATAACGGGATAAAGAGTAGTCGTCATAAAGTTCCATGTTATGGCATAATCAGTGCATTCTAACAGCATTTTTAAGCTAAAAAAAGGTAACTTTTCAATCAAACTTGGAACACTTCAATCTTCCACATAAAATAAGTAATTCTATGGAGACATATCTATTATGAAAAAAAATGCAGTAGTTCTATTATCTGGCGGGTTAGATTCAACAACTTGCCTGGCTTTAGCTGCATCAAAAGGTTTTTCCTGTTATGCGATGAGTTTTTCTTACGGGCAAAGACACTCTGCTGAATTGCTCGCCGCCCAACGTATCGCGCAACATTTTAATGTAGTAAAACATCAGATTGTCACCTTAGATACAGAATTATTCCGTAATTCAGCTTTGACCGATTCTACTTTGGAAGTACCGGCTTTTCAGGGTGGCGCTGATATTCCAGTTACCTATGTCCCTGCGCGTAATACCATTTTCCTGGCCATGGCCTTGGGTTTTGCAGAATCAATTGGGGCGAGAGATATCTTTATTGGAGCAAGTTCTGTTGACTATTCCCATTATCCAGATTGCCGCCCGGAATTTATTGAGGCATTTCAAACTTTAGCCAATTTAGCTACCAAAGCAGGAGTAACAGGTGAGCGATTTACGATTCATGCGCCATTACAACATTTAAGCAAGGTACAAACCATTCAGCTTGGAGTAGGTCTGGGTGTAGACTACAGCTTAACCATTTCGTGCTATCAGGCCAATGATGCTGGCGAAGCATGCGGCCAATGCGATAGTTGTACGTTTAGACGACGCGGCTTTATTGGAGCAGGGGTTGATGATCCTACGCTGTATCGCTCTTCCGAGCCTAAATAACCATTGCAATTAAGGGAAATCGATTCGTTTGGCAGGTTTTCGAAGATTAAATACCCAACTGAACAATATTTAACCTTAAGGATTTATTAATAATAAACATGTTCATTTATTATACTGTTAACACAAAAAAAGCAAATTACTTTACACTTTTGTTACAACAATCTGAGCATTTTTGATTCACATATTGCAAAATCATTGCTATTATTCGCCCTGATTTATAACCTTGGAGTAACATATGACATTTAAAGAATTTATTCAGGGCGTTGGTTATTTACCAGCTAATGCTTTTACTGGTCTGGTTAAATTAGTATTGGGCTCTACAGAAAAAGTTGAGCACGTTAACGAGCAGAGCGGTAAAGTTGAGTTTGTAGAAGACAAAGTAAATCCTGGTTTATTAGGTTTGGCAGTTGATGGCATTAAGTTTGTTGGCCGTTCAATCGCTGATTTCTTGTCTGAACATAAAAAGGCAATTGCTACTGCTGCATGGCTTTCTTTAGTTACCGCTGGTGCTGTTGCATTGACCTTATTCTTGTGGCCTGCTGCTTTAACTGCAGTTGCTTCGTTCTCAATCTACGGTGTTTCTATTGCAGGTATCGCTGGCGCTAATGCTCTTGCACAAATCGGTCTTGCATCTGTATTAGCTGCTGCTGCTGTTTCTGCTGTTACCTACGTAGGTGCTGGTTTTGGTAATTTCGTTAAATGGTTGGCTGATTGCTGCAAAGGTCTTAAAAGCAAAGCTCCTGAAGGAAATCCCGCTTTTGAAGATGACGATGAAGAAAAAGAAGAAGAGCAAAAAGACCTCAAGACTACAGAAGATCGCGGTGTTACACACGATCATACTTCATCTAGCGAAGTAGAGTTTGATTTCGACGCGGAACAGACCCAAGGAAACCTTTATGCTCGTAAAGACTTACGTTCTAAAGGATCTCAAGAACGTGATACAGCTACAATTCATCATTTCGATGTAGATCATCATGCTTCTCCGTTCCAAACTACTGTAGTTGAGAGAAGAAGAAGCGCTGAAGAAGAGACTGTGGTTCTAGATAAATCTGTTAAACTTGGCAGCAGTAATTAAACTCTGCTTGAGTAAAGTAAAAATTTAAGACGCGGCCCAGGCCGCGTTTTTCATTTCTCATGTTAATGAATTTCTTTATAAGGCAGATAAAGAAATCCAACCCACCCTAAAATTTAGAAATAGTTCCCTAAACTAATTATCATTCCCTAGACTCCATCACTCAAAACTCGCATACCTACAGCATTTATTATTCATATGCGTTATAATCAGTCATTTTCAGATAAGCAGGTATCTAATTGATGGCAAAACAACGTAAAATGCTGGTTACCAGCGCCTTGCCTTATGCAAATGGACATTTACATCTTGGACATTTAGTAGAGCATATTCAAACAGATATTTGGGTGCGCACTCATAAGATGTCTGGGGTCAATTGCATCAGTATCTGTGGTGATGATGCACATGGCACCCCGATTATGTTGAAAGCAGAACAAATGGGGATTACTCCAGAAGCGTTAACTGCGCAAATTAAGCTAAGCCATGAACGTGACTTCAAGGCTTTTGCGATTGCTTATGATTGTTATCATACTACCCACTCCCCAGAAAACCAGGCTCTGGCTGCGGCGATTTATGAAGCCTTACAGGAAAACGGTTCGATTATTAAACGCACCATACGTCAGGCTTATGATCCGGTAAAACAAATGTTTTTACCCGATCGCTATGTTAAGGGAACATGCCCCAAATGCGGTGCCAAAGATCAATATGGCGATAACTGCGAAGTTTGTGGCGCAACCTACTCGCCAACGGATCTACTCGATGCGGTATCTGCTATTTCTGGAGCCAAACCCATAGAAAAAGATTCGGAGCATTACTTCTTTGACTTACCTCGTTATGAACATCTATTAAAGGAATGGACTCGAAGCGGCCATCTGCAAGCTGAAGTAGCCAACAAACTAGATGAATGGTTTGCTGCCGGTTTAAAGCAATGGGATATTTCACGTGATGCACCCTATTTCGGATTTCCAATTCCTGGAACCACCGATAAGTATTTTTATGTCTGGCTTGATGCGCCCATTGGGTACATGGCCAGTTTTAAAAAATACTGTGATGAGCATGGAGCCTCTTTTGCGGAATTTTGGGAAAAGGACTCTACCACCGAGTTGTATCATTTCGTTGGCAAAGACATCGTTTATTTTCATGCTCTATTTTGGCCGGCCATGCTTGCTGCCAGTGGCCATCGCATGCCTACAGCAGTCTATACCCATGGCTTTTTGACTGTTGATGGCCAAAAAATGTCAAAATCGCGCGGAACTTTTCTTGAAGCACGTACCTATCTGGAGCATTTGCATCCGGAATACCTACGGTATTACTTTGCAGCCAAACTGAATGGTCGTGTTGATGATCTCGATTTAAACTTTGAGGATTTCATCAATAGAATCAATGCAGATCTTGTCGGCAAAGTAGTCAATATTGCCAGTCGTTGCGCCGGTTTTATCAATAAACGCTTTGCGAATCAATTAAGTAGCAGCTTAAGTGATCCACAATTGTATGCAGAACTGCTTGAACTGCGCACCGAAGTCATTGAATCCTTTATTGCTCGCGATTATGCACGTGCTATTCGCCACATTATGGATTGTGCCGATAAAGTGAATCAATACATCGATACCCATAAACCCTGGGTATTGGCAAAGGAAGAAGAACGGTTACCTGAAGTCCAAGCCATCTGCACCATGGGGATTAATTTATTCCGGATCTTAATCACCTACTTAAAACCCGTATTGCCCTTAATGGCAGAAGCCGCGGAAGAGTTTTTAAATTGTGCCCCCCTGACTTGGGAATCAATTGATAATCCTTTATTAGATCATTGCCTCAACCCCTTCAAACCCTTAATGGTTCGTGTTGAAAGAGATAAAATACAAGCCATGCTGGAGCAATCCAAACAGGTGAACAATGGCCTCAGTTAAAGAAATTGACGCACTTTTGCCACAAACCCAATGTGGCGAGTGCGATTATCCTGGCTGCTTGCCCTATGCCGAAGCCCTGGCTCAAGGGACAGATACCATTAATAAATGCCCTCCTGGTGGAGTTGACACAGTCAAAGCACTCGGTGCTTTGCTGAATGTTGATCCTACTCCTTATTTGGAAGAAGCGGTTACAAATACCCGGGCGCCATCGGTTGCGGTCATTCGTGAAGCAGAATGTATCGGTTGTACTAAATGCATCAAAGCATGTCCGGTCGATGCAATTATTGGCAGTGGCAAATTAATGCATGCGGTAATCAACCATGAATGTACAGGCTGTGGATTATGTGTAGCCCCATGTCCCGTAGATTGTATTGAGATGGTTAATTTACCTAATGTAAACTACGATAAGGACTTGGCACGTAAACGTTATAATGCCAAACAAACACGTTTGTTACGTGAAGAACATAAACAGCAGCAAGCATATCGAGAAAAGCGACAGCTTGCATTAAAAGCGGATAAAACCCAAGACATGCAAGCCAAGCAGGACTATATTCAACAAGCGCTGGCACGTGTGAAAGCGAAAAGGAACCATGAATAAACAACAACGCCATGAAATTTTTGTGCGTTTTCATGAACAAAATCCACATCCAACTACGGAGTTGGCTTATCACTCTCCTTTTGAATTATTAATTGCTGTCATTCTCTCAGCACAAGCAACCGATGTTGGAGTGAATAAGGCAACAGCCAAATTATTTCCAGTAGCAAACACCCCCCAAGGCATTCTTGACTTAGGACTGGATAAGCTTAAAGAGCATATAAAATCTATAGGCCTTTATAACAGCAAAGCACAAAATATTATGAAAACCTGTGACCTACTGATCAAACATTATGATGGTGAAGTCCCCAATAAACGTGAGGAATTGGAGTCTTTGCCTGGAGTAGGTCGCAAAACGGCTAATGTGATCCTTAATACAGCATTTGGTGAGTCCACTGTAGCTGTAGACACCCACATATTTCGGGTAGCTAATCGTACGGGTCTTGCCAAAGGCAAAACACCTTTAGAGGTTGAAAAGAAGCTCCTAAACAACATCGAACCCCAATTTTTAAAGGACGCTCATCATTGGCTTGTTCTGCATGGACGTTATGTATGTACCGCACGACGTCCTCAATGTAAAAGCTGCATCATTCAGGATCTTTGTGAATACCCTGATAAGAATTTGTCCTAAGAAATAGATTTCGGTAAGCCTGCAACAATCAATTTATTAGTGATGACATCGGGATAGTTGAACTGAAAGAATATAAATAAGCCACATTGTCTTCTGTAAGATAAAAGGTTTAATAGAATCGTAGCAAGATGCAATATTCCTGCACTTCATGAGAAAAAGACTGGCATTTCCGAAATTTTACTCATACAATAAAATTTCGTTGTTGCAGGGAGGGCAATACTATGAACTGGTGGACTTCAGTAGTTGATGGAACCAAGTCAGTTGGTGATGGGGCAACATGGGTTTGGAATAACGCCATAAAGCAAACCGTAGGTTATGCTGCAAATACTGCATTTTATGTAGCCGAACAAGTCTTAGCCTTGCGCGAGGCAATTCCTGCAGTGGTCACTCCCCCCGTCATGAAAATCGTCAAGGGCGGAGGGAATATACTCGTGCATGATGTCCTGCCTGTGGTGGGGGCACACTATGCAAATAATAGCATTCAAAATTATTTACGCCCAGAAGACCCAACGGGAATGTTGGCATCTTATATGGTTGCACCTACTTTAACTTTAATAAATTATGCGGTATGGGGATTTACTTATAGACAAGCATCAAAAGTAGTTGTCCATACTTTAGCTCTTGATGCATTAGGTTCATCTGCTTTTAACGAGCATAAAGGAAAACTCAATCCAGCACCACCAACACTCTGTAGCGAAAAAGAGGAAGATTGTAACTTCAAACGCAAATTTAAAGGTTCACTACGCGAACCTATTGTATTGGCTGTTAATGATCTTGTGCTTCTGGGGATTAGTAAATTTGTTCCCTATGGAGAGCAAGTTGCATGGATATTAGGTATCTTTTTTTATGGTGAATACATCACACGCATGGCAACACCAGAACGCTGTGAGCGACATAAGGCGATGAAATCTGAATCCATACTGTCATTAGGGTTAGCTTATACAGGAACCTCGGCTTTGATGGATTATGCACTTGAGTCTACCGTAGGTATGCCTCCATATCTTTACCTCAGGACATTGCGCCATTTATTACTCTTAGCACATATTAATGTGGCATCGCATATGACTTTGCCTTTGGTACGTTCAACAAAAGATACAATTCCGATTGATCCTTTAGTAATTTATGATCGTACCAAGCGATTCGCAGTTGATGTTCTATTTGCAGGATTGATGCAACGAATACCTATTGATTTTAAACCGCCTCCAGGCGCCAAACCCTTTATTCCTTTATCAACCGTTTTCAAATTCCTAACCAAGGTACTTGAAAGTGATTTAGAGCAAGTTAAACCTGCGCCACCTGGATTTTTTAAGAAAACAACAAATTATCTCCTACCCAGTATGTTTCATGGCCCCAAAAATGCAGTCAATGATCCCGTGATCAAGGAATTTTGGCCTGATATACGCAGTGATTTACTCTATATTATAGAAATCGTGGAAGCTACAAAACCGGTTAAATCGTTAACTACAGCACCCACAGCAATCGCGTCTACCGTTAAATATACACTCCCAGTCGTATTAAACTACCGCTTTGGTTTACCTATAAAACTGTCTGAGTTCTTATTATCTTTGAGTAAAAAAGAAGATTTTTGGGATTTTGTTACCGCACTAAAATTATGGCTTGAACGCAATAATGTATCTTATGCGGTAAATTTGGCAAAAGGAACTCGCAGTGCAGGCTTACATGAATCGAACAGGATTATTGAGCTTCCAGAAGAGCCTAAAACCCAAGTTGTACCTTCAGCAAATGAATTAAAAACACCAAGAACGCCAACAGTGACTGAGGCCAGGCAATTAATTCCCTCAAAAACTTTGACCGGAGTAACCGCAAATAGTTTATTTTCTACCAAACAGCGATCTAGGCCGATGAGCAATCAGCCACCACAAAGAGCGGATCTCCCTTCGTCATCCCAAGATGAACTTTCTGCAGCGGTTGTACACAATTAACAACTTGAGGAGTCGAAAGAATGCCTGTAGCGATTTGGATTCTTTCGATCACCTTGGTGGGAATTGCTTTTCGCCGAATGACCCCAGTCTTTATTCCAATCTGGCTTATTACAACTGCGGGCGCTACTGCTGCACTATTATTGAACCAAATCTCCCCCCTGCACGCCATTGCAGCAATTGAACCAGACGTGATGCTTTATTTGTTTGGCGTTCTTCTCATCGCACAAGCAGCAGAAGACAGTGGCTATCTGGAACAATTAACTGATAAATTGTTCTATCATGCACATACAGGAAAACAAGCCTTATTCATAATTCTATTTGTTCTTGGATTAAGTTCTTCCTTGTTGATGAATGATACCATTGCAATCATAGGCACACCCATTATCATCCAATTGTGCCAATCCCATAAAAAGCTAATCAAACCCTTGCTTTTTTGCATTGGCATTTTCTATCACCATCGGCAGTACACTAAGTCCAATTGGCAATCCGCAAAATTTATTAATTGCGGTAAAAGGTGAGATGCCATCACCTTTTTTCCAATTTGTTAAACTACTGGCGCTCCCCACATTAATAAATCTTGGAGTTACTTATTTATTCATCTGCTTTTTTTATGGAACTATCTTAGACGAGCCCATTGAGAAACCAATTCCTTCTCCTGTCAGTGACTCTCATACCGTCATGCTGGTCAAACTGAGCTTAATCATTTTATTGTTATTAATAATTGTTAAAATCATGTTGGATTGCTTACAATCATCCATCCACTTAAATTTCAGTCATATGGCAATTGTCTCATCCTTGCCACTTTTACTGAGTTCATATCGAAAAAAATTCATCACCCGCCTGGACTGGGGTTCTTTGGCTTTTTTTGCAAGTACTTTTGTATTAATGCAAAGTGTTTGGGATAGTGGATTTTTTCAAACCAGCATCAATCATTTTCATCTTACGATTACCCAGATTCCAGTTATTTTGATTATCAGCATCATTCTTAGTCAATTTATATCGAATGTACCTATGGTCGCTTTATATTTACCGCTTCTTATGCAACATCCAGTTTCTGACACCAGTTTATTAGCTTTAGCAGCAGGAAGTACGATTGCGGGTAATTTATCAATTTTGGGGGCAGCGAGTAACATCATCATTATTCAAAATTGCGAAAAACGAGGCATAAGAGGTTTTGATTTTCTTGAATTTATAAAAAAAGGGGCTCCTCTTACTCTCGCTAATATTTTGATTTATGCCTATTTTCTTTAAAACAAGGTACGGCTCCCTCAATAGCATCAACTTAAGCGTATAGCCAGGATGGAGTAATGTGGAATCCGCGTTTCTTGGCAAAGAGCTCCCGGGTTATGAGTTATGTCTACGTCTGGGCGAACATCGTCAGCCTAAACGAAGTGAGGGATCTCAACTAGATGGTCCGACATTATGATAATACCCAATTAGAGATCCTTGGTCATAAGCTCCTCAGGCTGACGTCGTTGTCTGCGTAGAGCCCCCCTGTTCTCACTTCGTTCCACCGCGCTACAAACGTTCGCCAAGTTGGATTGCACAACTACTTGCCATATTAAATACAATGGTGTTATATTTGCGCGCGAATTAGTTTATTACAAAGCAAATTTCAATAAAAACCAAGGCAAAGTTATGGAAATCCTAAACAAATGAATCAATCATTGCCTTCCCAGCGCTCTCGCTGTTTCTTACTTCTGACTGTAAGTGTTATTACCTCTCTTATCCTATTAATCAATGTATCGTTTAAAATCGTTCTCATCGATGGATTAATATTCTCTGTGAACTGCTTAATCGCTCCATTAATAGCCGGTTTATATTTATTAGCATTAAGAAATTGTACGATTAAAGAACATAGACATTTGCTAAATATTTCGTTAATGACTTTATATGTTTTTTGCATAGGGGTTTATGTACTGATACATTTACCCGCAGCTGAATACATGCATGACAACCCCGTTTATCAAATTATTTTTGAAGACCTCCCCAGGAAATTCTTTGCAACTACCATTTCATTTGCTCTTAGTTTCTACCTACCGCATCTTTTGTTTTATCCTAAGTCCAGTAAAATGTTACCTTCCCCAAAACAATGTATGCTCCTTGCGGTATTAGGCGGTATTAGTTTTTTTGGACTCGATTTCTTCCTCTTGTTTTCAGGAGTTCATCTTCAAAGTTTCAAACAAATTTTTATTGACTCCTTCATGATTGCCTCACTCATACTGCTTCTAATTGGTTTGTTTTATCTAACTTTTTTGCTCAAATATCAGAGTTCTTTTTTCAATCCAGAACATGGCAGAGAAGGATTACCCTTATATCATTACTTTATTTGTGTTGCGATCGTCATCATGCTTATTTGCCTGGCTTGTGAATATAGAATCGTAACTATTATCAATAAATATATGGTTTTATCAGCCAGCTCTATATTTTTTCCCTTTACTCTGATGATTAGCACAATCCTCGGTGAACTTTGGGGCTATCGAGTTAACCTAAAATTATGCCTGATACTCATTGCAACCCAATTTACATTTGACGTTTTGCTTATAGGACTCGTTGCTTTGCCATCTCCAACGTTCTTTAATTTGAATCCTTTTTACAATTACATCATGCTAAAAAGACTGCCTACGGCTTCGGTAGCGTTGTTTGTTGCCTTTATTAGTAATGCCTTGCTGCTCCACTATTTAAAATGCTGCAAGTGGAATTTGCATCGTCCATTACGTATCTTGATTGCTAATTTTTGTTCGAATTCTTTATTATGCTTAATTGACTACAGCTTATTATTCGGTGGCATTTATCCTTATGATCAAGTTATTGATTTGGTAGTTAATGTTTGGCATTACAAATTATTAATGACGCTAATTCTCCTACCTTTTATTCTATGGTTTTGTACTCATATGGAGAAAAATAAAGCGTTGACTCTGCAGTATGACTGATGGGCTAAATGTGCCTGGGAAAATCCAACATACAACCCTGATTCCGCTGCGTTTCATCCTGGCTACAAAGAACTTTCCGGGCAGATCTTCTCTATCCCATGGACAAGCCGTGGGATAGAGATGGACTAGTTGTTCAGCGATGCATTGAGGATTCAGAAAGAACGTACCAAGCAAAAGTTTTCAGGTCATTCCTTTTTCAAGGGCCTTTTCCAGCCATAGACTGTTTTTTGTTTTGATTCAGTTAGCGTTAACTCACCGGGAGGAACATTCTTCCGGATGGTACTACCTGCACCTATCGTTGCATTTGCACCTATTATCACTGGAGCAACCAACTGGGTATCTGAACCAATAAAAACTCCATCTTCAATAACGGTTTTGTGTTTGTTAACCCCATCGTAATTGCACGTAATCGTACCTGCTCCTACATTAACTTTTTTCCCCAGGCTGACATCCCCCAAATAACTTAAATGACTTGCTTTGGCTCCTTCATCAAATACAGCTTTTTTGGTTTCCACAAAATTACCTATTTTGCAGTTTGCAGCTAATTCAGTGCCGGCTCTTAAACGGGCAAAAGGACCAATGGCACAATCATTTGCTATGTTACAACCTTCCAATACGCTATTAGCATAAATTTCACAGCCAGCACCCAAGCTCACATCAGTAAGGATGCAATTAGGTCCAATAGAGCAACCATCGCCAATAACCACTTTACCTTTGAACACACAATTGACATCTATGTATACATCTTTGCCACAGACTAACTCACCACGGAGATCAAAGCGATGTGCATCAGCAAGGGTTACTCCTTGCAGCAACAATTGTTCAGCGTGTCTTAGTTGCCAGATTCGCTCTAATTGTTGGAGTTGCAGGCGGTTATTTACACCCTGGATTTCTGCGCTATCTTTTACACTCAGTGTTCGAATTGGGGTTTGACTGGCAACAGCTAAAGCAATGATTTCTGTTAAATAGTATTCAGATTGAGCGTTATCATTATTCAACATGGGCAACCATCTTCCTAAATCATCAGACATTGCACAACAAATACCTGAATAAATTTCTTTTATATTCTTTTCTTGCTCATTTGCATCTTTTTCTTCTACAATGATGGAAACTTCACCTTGGTTGTCTCTAATAATACGCCCAAGTCCGCTAGGATCTTCGAGATGAGCAACCAATAGTGTCAAAACGGATTTATAAGAATTTGCTGAAGTGTTGCACTCAATTAAAGTTCGCAGCGTGCTTGCTTGAATAAGCGGTACATCAGCAGATAAAACAAGAACTTGTGTTTGTGGTGGAATAAAAGGTAATGCCTGCATAACAGCATGACCTGTACCTAATTGTTCTGCCTGATATACCCAATGCACAGGTAAGTCAGGGAGTGAGTTCTTAAGTTGTTCACCACCATGACCATATATAACATGGATTACATCAGGATTTAGTTGCTGTGCTGTTTCCACTACCCGAGTCAACATAGGCTTCCCAGCAATTTGGTGAAGTACTTTAGGAGTACTGGAATACATTCGTTTACCCTGGCCTGCAGCTAAAATAATAATTTGTAAGTTCATGTAGTTATGAGTTCCTAAGTTAAAAACAATAACAGGTTTGCAATGAGATAATCTGCTTAATATAAAAATTAGTAAATGATAACTAAATTAAAGTTCAAGGAGTAGAGCAATGACTATTTTTCTAATGGTTCTGAAAAAATTAATCAAAGAACAATTGAGCCCTCTCAGTGCAAGCTTAGATAGTAAATCTAAAACTTATGGACATAATAAAATACTATCCAAAGAACAAAAAGACCTTATAGATGAATTATCAGATAAAGTAGTCCAATATTTAAGCAGCGGCACAGATGAAGAAAATGTTAAAGAGATTACTCAATTGATTACAGATTATCGTTCAAGTGTCCAAATAAAAAGAGAATCGCATGGAGAACCCAAAGATAAAGGCGAAACCATCGGGTGCCTCAATGACCTGGTTTTTCATATCAGCGGCTTTCATGACAAATTGAAAGCGTTCAAAGAGTCAGGTCCATATGATTTTAATTTAATTGATAAAGAATTTAAGAATAATCCTGAACATATTGTTTATTATCATGCTGTTTATTATTTCGGTGAAGAAATATTTTGCCCCAAATCAGGTATTGATGTGAAACTCCGAGCGGAAAAAGAAAAAAAATTGGGCGACAGACTTCAGTCCTTATTTGAATTAATTAAACCTTCTCATAACCTCGAAGAACAAAAAAAACGAACCCTTCAGGTTTTAGGCGACTTGGCAGAAGACAATAAAAGAACGTTAAAAAAAGATAAAAGCTCTTATACACTGCCTTACTTCTCATTCTATGGAGTAGCACTAACATTACCAACAGATTGGTTTTCTCCCAGCGAAGGGCGTTTAGGCGAACAATTGAATTTGGCCATTAGAAAAATTAATGAGATAACTCTCGAGAAATTTGAAGCATCACCTGAAAATTCAGTTTCAAAACAAAAAGAGCTAAATTAATATTTGTGCTGCACTAGATGATACCAATTGCCATGAGTATAACCCGGGAAACCATACCTGGGTTTTACAGGCATAGCCCTTAAGTTGCTGACAATTATATTATAAAGTCTGCCTCTAAATTTAAATGCCTATCATAGACGAAGAAAAAACATGAACGCTTGCCTATGAAGTCAATTCACCACATAGATCTGTTTCCATCAACTTCTTTATTTCTACAATTTCTAATCGTTTACTCAGCAAATACAATAATTTGCAATGTGCTGCCTCAGGAGTCATATCATGACCACTAACTAACCCCGCATTTTTTAAGGAATGTCCTGTAGCATATTGACTCATTTCTACTCCACCTTGTTGGCATTGAGTACAATTAATAATGATCACTCCTCGCGCACAAGCATCTTGGAGCAATTTTAAAAAACGAGGATCGTTATTTTGAGCGTTACCCGCACCATAGGTTTCCAAAATCAAACCGCATAGGGGCTGATTTAAAATATAAGCCAAAACATCGGTGGCAAATCCCGGGAATAATCTGAAGTTAGCTATAAATTGGGGTTCAATCGTTTGTAAATGAAATGACTGCTGCGGTTTTTTGAGCAAAAGGTTTTTATGTACCTTGATATCTATTCCTATAGCCGCTAGATGAGGATAATTCGGTGAATCAAACGCTTTAAATCCCTGTGAACTAATTTTTTGGGTTCGATTCCCACGTAATAAATGCTGATTAAAGTAAATGCATACTTCATGTATGGGTTGATTGGCACAAAGCCATAATGAAGTAACCACATTATCTATTGCGTCATTACGAACTTCTGATAAAGGAATTTGGGATCCTGTGATAATCACTGGTTTACTTAAATTCTCCAACATAAAAGATAAAGCTGATGCAGTATAAGCCATGGTATCCGTACCGTGGAATACGACAAAACCATCAAAATGCGCATAATCATCGGCAATATCTCGGGCAATTCGATTCCAGTCATGCACCGTCATATTGGATGAATCAAGCAAAGGATGATATTCCTTTATCGAATACTCAGGCATGTCTTGATGCATCAACAAAGGAATTTGTTGCAATGCAGCTTCCACATATCCCGGAGCAGGCTCATATCCATTTTTTGTTTTAATGCTGCTAATCGTGCCGCCCGTATTAATAATTAAGATTCTCTTTTTCATATGATTGTAAATTGAAATACTTGTTCCAATTATATAACTAAAAAATTGCAAATAGTGTATAATTTTTATTAAATGCGATATGGTGCCAGGTATCCGGGTTAATCTGATCTCAAATTTCTCTGGTTGCTTCGCTGTGCTTTCTTAAGTTAAGGATCTTGACATTCCGTCAGTTGAGAATTTTTGTCATTCCTAAGCGCGCAGGTAGGATTCTATTTCGACTTAGAGCACTAAGCCAATCTAAAAATGGATCTTTGCCTTCGCGGAGATGACCAAGATTACAGCTTAAATCGATCAGCTTAATGGCAATAGCGCCAATATTCAGAAATAGAACATGATAGTTTTTATTGAGTAGTTACCTTTTTTCAATAATAATTACAGATTTAATTGCCAAGGTCTTGCAGTTTATGGAAAAATCGAGCTATTAGCGGTTTAATCTAAACAGTGACATCATGGTGATTGATCGTGCCGGTTATCGGTTGAATGTAGGTATTATCCTTGTCAACGCACAGAATAGGGTTTTTTGGGGTAGAAGAACTGGTCATGATGCTTGGCAATTTCCGCAAGGCGGCTTGGCCGCAGGCGAAACATCATTAGAAGCAATGTTCCGGGAATTGCATGAGGAAGTAGGTTTGGATAAGGAAGATGTTGAAGTCATTGGCTCGACCAAGCGTTGGCTTAAGTACAGACTTCCAAAACAATATCTACGTCATGGCAGCGAGCCTTTAGTAATAGGGCAAAAACAGAAATGGTACTTGTTAAAGCTCATTGCCAGTGAGCAAAAAGTCAAACTGGATCTCAGTGACTCACCAGAATTTGACAGCTGGCGTTGGGTTGATTTTCACGAGCCAGAAGGACAGGTTATCTTTTTTAAACGCCAAGTTTACATGCAAGCGTTAAAAGAGCTTGAACCTTTATTAAAAAAGAATCGCCGTACACCTTACGGCATGAAACGAAAGAAAGGCCATAGGTCACGCGAGATATAATGATCTTACAATTCCGATGACCATTTACAAAAAGAGGTAATCATAGGCATAGATGCTCAAAGTACTTAAGCGGATAGTTCAAGAAGTCACTGCTGCCAAGCAGCTCTCAGAGGCCCTTGGCATTTTGGTGCAACAAATTAATAAAGCCATTAATGTAGAGGCCGCTTCCGTTTACCTCATCGATACCAAACATGCCGAATACGTTCTTATTGCAACCGAAGGTTTAAACAAGCAAGCTCAATTCCGAGTTCGCATTGCATTTGATAGTGGCCTGGTAGGTCTTGTCGGACGACGCGAAGAACCGATTAATCTCGAAGATGCACCCTCTCATCCTGATTTCTATCATAATACCTTATTGGGAGAAGAACACCTTAAGGCATTTTTAGGCGTGCCGATTATTCAACATAGAAAGCTCTATGGTGTGCTCATTGTTCAACAAACAGAACAACGTTACTTCGATGATACGGAAGAATCTTTTTTAATTACCCTGGCAGCCCAACTTGGTGGAATTATCGCTCATGCCGAAGCAACAGGCGAATTGGCTGAGTTAACTCAACCCAAGCCTATGGGGGTTACTAAAAAAGTCGACTTAAGCCCTGCAGCACTGGCAGGAATTGGTTCTGTTCCAGGTATCGGGATAGGTACTGCAGTGGTTGTATACCCACAAGCAGATATCGATGCAGTTCCACAAAATCCTGTCGAGACTTTGGATGAGGAAATTAATGCGTTTTATGAAGCACTGGAATCCACTAGAGAGGACATGCATCGCTTAAGCAAACGCATGAAATCCGTTGTTGCAGAAGATGAGCATGCTCTATTCGATGTCTACTTGCGTATTCTTGATAAAGACAGCTTGGGCATTGAAGTAGAACATGTGATTCGTAGCGAGAAAATTGGGGCTCAGGCAGCCTTGGCGACTGTGATTAAAAAGCACATCGCCCAATTTGAAAGCATGGAAGATTCATACCTTCGTGAACGGGCTAGTGATTTTCGTGATTTGGGACGGCGCGTTTTAGCCGCATTACAATGGTCACAACAAGAAGAAATTGTTTACCCCAAAAGAACGGTCCTGGTCGGAGAGGAAGTAACCGCCGCAGCATTAGCAGAAGTCCCTGAAGGATATCTGGCGGGAGTGGTATCGGCCAAGGGCTCTAATAACTCTCATGTCGCTATTTTAGCCCGCGCGCTTGGCATACCCACAGTGATGGGTGTTCGTGGTTTAAAATTAGATTTGATCTCTCGCCGTGCCATTGTTGTTGATGGATATTATGGACAAGTTTATATTTCACCATCGAAATCAGTGCTCGCAGAATTCAAACTCCTCGAGCAAGAAGAGCAGGCATTAACTCAGAGCCTGGTAAGTTTACGAGATAAACCTGCAGAAACGATTGATAACTATAAAGTATCGTTGCAAGTAAACACGGGTTTAGCCATGGACGCCGGTTTATCCATGAGTGTCGGCGCAGAAGGAGTTGGTCTATATCGTTCAGAAGTTCCGTTTATGAGCCGCGATCATTTCCCTTCAGAAGATGAGCAAACTATTATTTATCGACAAACCCTGAAAGCTTTTGCCCCCCGTCCGGTGACCATGCGGACGCTGGATATTGGCGGTGATAAAGTATTGCCCTACTTTCCTGTGGCAGAAGATAACCCCTACTTAGGATGGCGAGGGATTCGCGTCACTCTGGATCATCCTGATGTCTTCTTGATGCAAATTCGTGCGATGATGCGTGCGAGTGAAGAGTTAAATAATTTGCGTATCATGCTACCTATGGTCACTAATTTAAGTGAAGTTGAGGAAGCTTCTTATCTTATTGATCAAGCATTTACTGAATTATTAGAAGAAGGGTGTGTCATTGAAAAGCCCAAATTAGGCGTCATGATCGAAGTCCCTGCTGCCGCCTATTTAGCGCGCGAAATTGCCAAGAGAGTTGATTTTATCTCCGTGGGCAGTAATGACTTGACGCAATATTTTCTGGCTGTAGATAGAAACAATGCCCGAGTTGCAGGCCTTTATGACTCGATGCATCCAGCCATGCTGCGTGTTTTGCTAAAGGTTGTTGAAGGCGGTCATGCAGCAGGAGTAGAGGTCAGTATTTGTGGCGAAATGGCCAGCGATCCTTTAGCAGTTATTTTGCTAATTGCTATGGGCTTTGATACTTTAAGTATGAACTCTTCGAGCTTACCGCGAGTAAAATGGGTTATTCGTAATTTCGCCATTGCAAATGCCCGTAAGATTCTTGCTGAAGTACTGGAATTTGAACATCCTGCACAAATACGCTTTCATTTACAAAAAGCCCTGGAAGATGAAGGATTGGGTGGTCTCATCAGAGCCGGAAAGTCTTTATGAATAGAAACCTGATTGAACAATATAGCTTGGGTGCACTCTCTTCATTTTTATGTGCATGTAAATAAAAAAGGAACTTAAAAAGATATGTTCACTTTTCCTTATATAAATCCTGTAGCATTCTCAATAGGTCCGTTACAAGTGCATTGGTACGGATTAATGTATTTGATTGGCTTTGTTAGTGGCTGGTTACTTGCTCACTGGCGTGCAAAGCACTATCAACTGGATTGGACCTCGGAACAAATCAGTGATTTGATCTTTTACGCAGCCCTTGGTGTCATTATTGGCGGACGCATCGGCTATATGCTTTTTTATAATTTCACGGAATTGGTACATGATCCATTGGCATTATTTAAAATCTGGCAAGGAGGAATGTCTTTTCATGGTGGCCTGCTGGGTGTTGCGGTTGCACTCTGGTACTTTTCTCGAAAAAGTGGCAAATCATTCCTGGATGTAGGGGATTTTATTGCCCCACTGGTTCCCATAGGTTTAGGCGCTGGGCGAATTGGTAACTTTATTAACGGTGAATTATGGGGACGGGTTACTGACATGCCTTGGGGTATGGTATATAGCCATGTTGATAATCAACCCCGCCATCCTTCGGAGTTATATGAATTTGGCCTGGAAGGCATTGGCTTGTTCCTTCTCGTTTGGATTTATGCGCGTATACCCCGCCCTACGGGCCGAGTATCCGCTGTTTTTTTAATAGGGTACGCGATTTGTCGTATCATTGCTGAGTTTTTCCGACAACCTGATCCACAACTCGGCTATATTGCCTTTGGATGGTTGACTATGGGACAAATCTTATCTATTCCCATGTTATTACTGGGATTTTGGTTATGGTGGGTTAAACGATGAAAACTTATTTAAACTTGTTAGAACATATTTTACAGCACGGCAACCAAAAAGCAGATCGCACCGGCACAGGAACTTTATCGGTTTTTGGTTATCAAATGCGATTTGATTTACGCCAAGGGTTTCCTTTAGTCACTACCAAAAAATTACATATGCGAAGTATTGTGCATGAATTACTCTGGTTTTTAAAAGGAGATACTAACATCTCCTATTTAAATGAAAACGGGGTTACTATTTGGGACGAATGGGCTGATAGCAATGGGGAGTTGGGGCCTATTTATGGCAAGCAGTGGCGAAATTGGCCAATACCCGATGGCCGCACCATTGATCAACTCAGTGACGTCATACAACAAATAAAAACCAATCCTGATTCACGCCGCTTGTTGGTCAGTGCGTGGAACGTTGGGGAACTGGATCAAATGGCTTTAATGCCCTGTCATGCCCTATTCCAATTTTATGTAGCAAATAAAACCCTTTCTTGTCAGTTATATCAACGCTCTGCTGATGTATTTTTGGGTGTACCTTTTAATATTGCATCTTATTCATTGCTCACTCACATGGTTGCTCAGCAATGCAATCTTAATGTAGGTGATTTTATATGGACCGGTGGCGATTGCCATTTGTATCTCAATCATTTGGAACAGGCGCGCACTCAATTAGCCAGGGAGCCATTACCATTGCCCACCCTGAATATCAAACGCAAGCCGCAATCGTTATTTGAATATGTTTATGATGATTTCGAGTTCGTAAATTATCAATCCCATCCTGCAATCAAAGCGCCTATTGCGGTTTAAATGTATTGTAAGCTGAATCAGCGAAGCGGAACCCAGGAAATCTCAGGTTCAGTTAAACCCAGACTTCGCGCTCCGTTCCCACTTCCCTTAAAAAAAACTGTCGTTCCCGCGAAGGCGGGAACCCATCTCCAGAAAAGCATGGTGCTACTATAAGAATAGATTCCCGCCTTCGCGGGAATGACAAAAATCCCTACTTTTATTGCCAGGCTCCCTTTCCTCCGCTTACTTGCTTTCAAAAAAGTCTACGGATCTCATCAGGTAAAGGCACAGATTTGTTTTGCGTATAATCCACCCATACAATTTTGCAGCTGCCTTGCGCCATGATGACATCATCCTGATACAGATCATGATCCATCATCATGCTTGAATTCCCAAGGCTATGTATTCGCGAGCGCAAAGTTACTATTGCAGGATAAATCACTGGTTTTAAAAAGGTACACGCAACGTGAATTACTACGGGACCAGTTTTTTCAGTCATACTAATATTCAACTGTCTTAACCATTCAATGCGTGCTTCTTGAAAATAATCAAAATAGCGGGCGTTATTTACATGGCCTAGTGCATCCATATCGCCCCAAGCAACGGAAAAAACTTTTTTATGTATTTCAATATTCAAATCAGTCATTTTATCTCCATCATGATAAATCCATAGGGTCGACATCCACATTCCAACGCACACCATTACCTAATTTATTACCTGTTAACCATTCACGCAATTGCGTTAAAGAGTTTTTCAGTATTTTCCTGGAAGAAGATTTAAGTAATAACTGCATGCGGTATTGATTGGCCTTTCGAGGCATAGGGGCAGGCGCTGGTCCCATTACAGTAATGGATGGGGTCAGGATATGCTCTTTAGCTGCATGCAAAAATTTTAATACGCTGCCCGCTACTTTTCCTTGCGCCCTAATTACAGCCAAATAGTGAAAAGGAGGCAGTTGTGCTTTTTGGCGTGTAGCTAATAATGCATCTGCAAATGGATCATATCCTTGTTGAATCAATAAATTAAGTAGGGGATGATTGGGTAAGTGGGTTTGAATCAAAACTTGGCCAGCGAGTTCCTCTCGACCGGCCCGTCCCGAAACTTGCATTAACAATTGCCCCAAATGCTCCAGGGCCCGAAAATCTTGATTATAAAGTCCCGCATCAGCATCGAGCACCACAACCAGAGAAAGGCGCGGAAAATGGTGACCTTTAGCTAACATTTGCGTGCCAACAATTAACTGTGCCTCACCAGTATGAATTTTGTCCAAATGCTCATCAAGAGAATTTTTTTTGCGAACTGCATCACGATCAATTCGCACAACCTCCGTATTTGGAAAATATGTGCTTAAAAACTCATGTATACGTTGCGTACCGGCTCCAACCGGAATTAATTCCTTACTGTGGCAATTATGACATCGTTCCGGAGTTTTTTGGGTCAATCCACAATGATGACAAATCATCTGTCCTAACTGTTTATGCAGAGTCAGATGACTGTCACAAGCACGACAATCAACCATCCAACCACATTGATGACATAAAAGAACAGGAGAGAAACCTCGGCGATTAATAAATACCAAAACCTGATTTTGTTTGAGTAAATGCTCTTTGATAATATGTAAGGTTGGAGTTGCCAAACCATGTTGAAGTGTTTGTGAGCGCAGATCGATCAGTTGATAATGTAATGGAGTTGTCGACAGTGCCTTATGAGTCAAGCGCAACAAAGTGTATTTTTTTTGCGCCACATTATACATACTCTCCAAACTGGGAGTCGCGGAGCCCAAAATGATGGGTATGTTCATTAAATGTGCCCGCATTAACGCCGTATCACGCGCTGAGTAGCGCACCCCCTCCATTTGTTTTAATGATGCATCATGCTCTTCATCAATTACAATTAACCCTAAATCAGGCATAGGTGTAAAAATTGCCGCTCGAGTTCCTATCACTATTTTAACCTTGCCTTCTTTTGCTAATTGCCAAGCAATTTGTCTTTCTGATTCGTTCAGGCTGGAGTGAATCACTGCAACAGACTGTTTAAAGCGTGAGGTAAATCGCGTCACCAATTGTGGAGTTAACCCAATCTCGGGTACCAGGACTAACACTTGCTTTTGTTGCTCAAGTACCTGAGCGATAACATGTAAATAAACTTCTGTTTTGCCGCTTCCTGTAACTCCTTGTAATAAAAAACACTGATATTGATGGAGTGCTTCCTTAATTGCAGCAACAGCTTCAGCTTGTTCAGCATTAAGTATTAATGGAGAAGATGGGGAAGCATTAGCTTGTTCTGGCAGTATAATTTGCTGAGATAAAGAAAGAACCTGAGCCGCAAGCAAGCTACAGAGTTGGGTGGAATTAAATCCTTTTTCTGTCAAACAATATTTGGCAACGGGTTCTTTTTGGGTACTCAGAAATTCAATCAGCTCCTGTTGTTTGCGAGCTCGAGCCGGAATAAGCTTTTTGGCCTCTTCCAGAGGTAATGCCAGTTGATAAAAATCGCTCATAGGTAATTGGCAAGGCAGTCCTAATCGATATTTTTTAGGTATGGCGAGTGGCAATACTTCAGACAAAGGGGACTGATAATAATTGGCAATCCAGGAGCATAACGTCAACATTGCTTTATCAATTAATGGCTGGTCATCAATAATTGTGCTGATGCTTTTTAATGAGGCAACATCGTATGAGGATTTATTTTTGCCGACTACTAAACCTAAACGTATTTGTTTGCGAAATGGAACCCAGACGCGCGTGCCAATGCGAGGAGTAAGTCTTTCACCAACATAATCAAAATAATCTCTATGGGTATGGGGAATACAAACTTGATACACAGTATTCCCATTTTGCTCAATGTGTTGTGTCGTAGGCTCCCCATCATCATGGTGCTCCATCATATCCAGGGAGACTTCAGTAGGCATTGATGAGTGAGGATGGTCTATAGAAGGGTCTTGCTCGCTTTTATTCATGCGCTCTGTGCCATTGATGATTGGCTGATTGTCCTGGAGCTGAAAAAACTTTGACCACCACATGCTCTATACGGTGCCGATCCAATTCGGCTTTATCTTTAATCAGCTCTTGCACAAACCAACGCGATAATTCCTCTACCGTAATATTTGTCACTGGTAATAAAGTCACATCCTCTTTAAGAAAGGGAATCTTTTTATGATTAAAGGTAAAGTAATAGTATTCCTCATCCTCTGCATATTCCAAAAAGGGAGAAAATTGCGGCATCAGAAAAGTTTGATTCAAATAACGACATAACTTATGGACGCGCTCCTTATAATAGCGATAGTCAAAGGTCATCCCATTTTCTTCAACCCAAGTTGTGAGTGCCAAATAAACTCCATACATATGGCCGTGTAATGGTTCTCTTTCCGTTGCAGAAAAAATAGTAGTATGACCAGCAGAAAATTTCATGGATTCTTTTTGTAATTCCACGGTTGTCAGGTATCTTTTTATGTTCATAAACTCACTCGTTTATCATTTAATAGAAATCCATTTAAGGAAATTTCCACATTTTTACTTAAGGCGATTACTTTAAATAACTCCCCCATTTCACTA
The DNA here is from genome assembly GCF_003990155.1 of Legionella qingyii. Lineage (NCBI taxonomy): Bacteria > Pseudomonadati > Pseudomonadota > Gammaproteobacteria > Legionellales > Legionellaceae > Legionella > Legionella qingyii. The sequence continues at coordinate 12,421 of NZ_RZGX01000008.1, read as the reverse complement.
GGAAGGGTGAGTTGCTTTATCGCTTGTTTTGCCCGTACTTGTTCCAATTCATTATCCAGTGTATTGATTAAGCTTAGCAAACCGTTGGCCAGCAAAAAAGAGGCTTGATTTGTAAAACCTGCAATGTGAAAACCGGCTTGTTGCCCAGCTTCTGCTACATGCGTAAAATCCACATGTGCGGTAATGTCTTGCTCTCCTGGATGCAAAAACGGATCCGGATGACTTTGGTGTTGATAATGACACATTAAAGTGCCCTGATTACGATCAGGATGATAGTACTCATGACGAGGAAATCCATAATCAATCAAAAACACCACGCCTTGTTTTAACATCTGATAATTATTTAAGATCCAGTCATCGATAAAAAGATTCACTTCAGAAAGATAAGGGGTATTTTGTAGCGATAATCGATTATCAATGTAATCCAGCAAACGTTGATTTTGACAGGGTTTAAATAGTTCTGTTAATTGTTGCTGTTCGTTCAAAGCGACATAACTTTCCATAATGCCCTGCTCGGTTTTCATGAATCGATGTACCGGCATAGCATCCAGGACTTCGTTTGCCAAAACCACTCCATTAAAAGGAACTTCGGGCCAGCTATTGAGCCAGGTAACTAAATGAGCCAGATGAGGAATTTTTTGTGCTATGAGCTCGCGTTGACGATGTTGTAAGTTAGCGCTGACCTCCAAAATGCAATAGGTTTCTGGCAACGCGTTATGTTCCGCCAAATGTTCTAATATAGCAACACAAAGAGCGCCCGAACCTGCACCAAACTCGAATAACATCGGCGACTCAAGTTCCATTAATACTTGCTGGCATTGATTCGCTAGCGCTTTACCAAATAAAGGAGTCAATTCAGGAGCGGTAATAAAATCACCATGCTTCCCTAATTTTTGCAACCCGGAACTATAATATCCTTCTCCAGGAGCGTACAATGCAAGTTGCATGAATTCTACGAAGGGAATAGCCTGGCGTTCGGCCAGTAGCGCGTGTAAGGTTTGTATTATACTCATAGTCATACTTTAAAAACTTTAGTCGGGTAAAAAACCGAAGCAACATATCTTGGTTCTAGGTCCCGCGGCTTGTCCGCGGGATGTAAGCCCCAAAGCACGGACTTCGTTTCACCCAGAATAATCGAGAATAGGAACCATACATTGAATCCGACAAACAAACAAGAAGCGAAAGTTGCTTTAGTCACCGGTGGGGCGCGCCGCATCGGCGCCGCGGTTGTCAAAAAACTACATGTAGCAGGATATAAAGTAGTGATTCATTGCCATCAATCATTGCCAGAGGCTCATGCCCTTGCCGTAGGCTTAAATGAACAACGGCCTAATAGTGCCTTTGTTTTACAGAGAGAATTATCTGAACCAGGCGCAGCAGATGAAATGATGATTACAATTCAGGATTGGGTCGGGCGTTTGGATTTATTAGTCAATAATGCTTCTGTATTCATCCGCACTGAATTCACTACATTTGCTGAAACAGATTGGCGTGCTCTTTTTGACATTCATGTTAAAGCACCGTTCTTACTGAGTCTCGCAGCACGCCCTTTATTGGCAAAGCAATCCGGGGTCATTATAAATATAAGCGACATCCATGCAGAAAAACCATTGAAAGGATACTCTGTTTATTGCCAAAGTAAAGCCGCTTTGGAAATGCAGACCCAAAGCCTGGCACGCGAATTTGCTCCTGAAATCAGGGTCAATGCGGTCGCTCCAGGCGCCATTATTTGGCCTGAACATTCCAATACGTTGACTCCAGAAATTCAAGAACAAATTATCGAGAAAACACCGCTAAAAAAACATGGGGATCCAGAATATATTGCCCAGGCGATTTTAGCCTTAGCCGAAAACCCCTACATTACCGGACAAATACTCAAAGTGGACGGGGGCAGAAGCTTGCTTGGCTAATTTATTCATACCTACAGGATTTATAATCGAGATTATAGTGATTTAATTTAATTTTTTATTTAATCACGCGAATTCTGGATGAGAATGGCCTTGAACCAAAGATCGCAGAAAAGATTGAATCGCCTCCAAAGAATCCAATAGGTAAAAACGATTTAATGACGACTCATCAAGTAATTTGCCAAAATAATAACGAACCAAGGACTTACTTTGTAAAACCGCCTTATACTCATCTTCCAGTGCAGCCAACCCTTGTAAATGCGTCATAAACAGATTGATTTTTTCTGCCAGGGTTATCGTAATACTTTGCTGTTCCAATAACTCTTGATAGAGCCAGGGTTTACCACTACCAGCACGCGAGATCATATAAGCATCGCAATCACTTAACTCTATTGCCCTATGCAAGCTGTGGATATTGTTAATATCTCCATTAGCAATCACCGGAATAGAAATGCTTTGTTTTATTTTTGCGATTTGTTGCAAGTCAGAAGCAACATCATAATCATCAATCCAACGCCGACCGTGTACAATCAGCGCATCAGCTCCTGCTTCTTCAATTTTTTTCGCCAGCAGAACATCCTTTGCATCACCTTGAATGCGAACTTTTATAGTTAAGGGAATAAAAATCGCTGCGCGCACTTCTTTAACAATTCGCACTAGGTGATCTGGCTCTTCTAGCAAAGCACTTCCTGCACCTTTTTTACGAATTTTAGGTTTTGGACAGCCACAATTAATGTCGATAATATCCGCGCCATTTTGCTGTAATCGGTGCGCTGCTTGCGCCAAAATAGCTGGTTCTGTACCTGCAATCTGATACGCAAGAATCTGCTCCTGTGGTGCCCGATAAATATAACGTGAATTTGCGGTATGCTTATAAAGAATATCCGTTGCGGAACTCATCTCCGTTACACAATACGCTGGTGCCCGATAATGATTAAATAATGTTCTGAATGGTGCACAGCTATAACCCGCTAAAGGGCCTTGGATTAACCGATTGGACAATGTCAAAGAGCCTATTTGCAAAGAACTGTTAATAAAAGCGTGCATCAATTTAATTCATAGATATAATGAGGGCCAATTTTAACATACTTTAAACCAGAAAAAGCAGTTGAGCTCGACTGTGCACGCTAAAAGACACTGAATCAAATAGGAAAAATCCTTTATGGACAAACGTTATTTATCCCCATTGGAAATGCTTAATATTGCGACACAACATGCCTATGCTGCCGATTATCTATTGCAGCAAATCACCGACTGGACATTCAGGCAAACTGATCCACTTGCAGTATTGACTCCTGTTACTTCATTGATGTATCAAGCTTTTCTATTGACCTTAAAAGCTTATTGTTTGCATGAACACCGCCCAATCAAAGAACACAAAAAACTCATGGAGCTGGTTGAATTAAATAGTCACTTGGGATTTTCACGTCAGGAGCTCGTTTTATTAAAGACGCTGGCAAAGCAACAGGTTTTCCTTAAAGGAGCTGATTATGATTTATGGGAAAACCAACAGCAATTCCAGGTATTTTGTGAAGAGATTCTATCGCTTTATCAAAAGCTACAAACGATGATGCCCCTGGAGCTCCATCCGGATTATCAACAATAAGTGTAGTCTGGGTGAAACACAATGGAACCCGTGTTACGACTTCGCCCATGCTCGAATTCTTGGGTTACTTCACCTCTGAAAATGATTAATTATTGCACAAAAATACACTTGAGCACTTGGCAGCGAATACAATTCACGCTAGGATAAGTTTTTTTATTTAACTCTGTTTGATGTTATTTAGATTAAGGTAGAAATTATGGAGCAAGTAGAAGACAGTAAGACTGGAAATGCTGTGCAACGCCAAATATTACAATTAAGTCATCGCTTAAATTCGCAAATTTTGGGTCAGGATGGATTAATTTCACGTTTACTCATTGCCTTACTTGCAGATGGCCATTTATTAGTTGAAGGAGCACCTGGATTAGCAAAAACACGAGCAGTTAAAGAACTGTCAGATGGTGTTGAAGGTAATTTTCATCGCATCCAGTTTACACCTGATTTATTGCCTGGTGATTTAACCGGTACCGATGTATACCATCCACAAAATGGTTCCTTTGTGTTTCAACCAGGCCCTATATTCCATCACTTGCTTTTGGCAGATGAAATTAACCGTGCCCCAGCAAAAGTACAATCTGCACTTCTTGAGGCAATGGCTGAAAGACAAGTTACCATAGGAGGTAAAACCTATCCTCTACCTGAATTATTTCTAGTCATGGCAACACAAAACCCAATTGAGCAGGAAGGAACGTATCCTTTACCGGAAGCACAATTGGATCGATTTTTGATGTATGTAAAAATTAGTTATCCTGATGCCAAAATAGAGCATGATATTTTAGCCCTGTCGCGCAAAGAAGCTTTAGGCGCGGCTATGGCTACTAAACCTGCTAGCACGGAAAAACTTTCACAAAAAACATTATTTGAAGCGCGTAAACAAGTGCTGAATGTTCATACGAGCGATGCATTGGAAAATTATCTAGTGCAATTAGTAGTAGCAACTCGGAATCCTGGCGTATACAGTGAAGAATTGGGTCGTTGGTTGCGTTTTGGTGCAAGTCCCCGTGCTACGATTGCTTTAGATCGTTGCTCCAAAGCTCATGCATGGCTTTGTGGGAGAGACTATGTTACTCCGGATGACATTCATGTGATTGCCCATGATGTATTACGGCATCGAATTTTATTAAGCTTTGAAGCTGAAGCAGAAGGAATCAATAGCGACGATTTTATTGACTCCTTATTGCGTTTAGTTGCTGTTCCGTAGAAAACAGGCAGGTTGGGCCTTGGACCCAACAAATAATAGCCTTGAATCTGATGAATTTAGCCCCAATCTTCAGAGACATATGAGGTGCACGAGGTTTTTATGGCTAATGGCGTTATTGCAGAATTAAATGAATTGATTGACTTAAGACGTTATGTGCAATCCATTCATTATCGGCCCGAAGGTAAAGCAATACGATCAGGAAATCATTTATCCCAATTACGTGGTCGAGGAATGGATTTTGCCGAAGTAAGAAATTATCAGGCAGGCGATGAAATACGCCATATGGAGTGGCGCGTTACTGCGCGTACCGGCAAGCCACACGTCAAAATTTATCAGGAAGAACGAGAAAGACCGGTGGTAATTCTCACGGATTTCAACCCCTCGATGATTTTCGGTACGCGCATTGCATTTAAATCAGTCATTGCTGCCCGACTCGCAGCGCTTCTTGCCTGGACTGTAATAAAAGAAGGCGATAGAGTAGGAGGAGTATTCTTCTCGGCTACGGATCACAGTGAATTTACTCCACGCAGTCGTGACATGGGCGTACTTCCCTTATTAGCGTCTTTAAGTCGCTATACCGATCAAACTGATGAACAACGCGAAGCGCAACCAAGGCGACTTAGTGATGCATTGGTACGCTTACATCGCGTAGTTAGGCCAGGAAGTATCCTGGTTTTGATCAGTGATTTCTATTCTATGGATAGTGAGTGTGAAAAACATTTAAATCGATTACGCTATCATAATGACATCCTGGCTTATCATATTTGTGACCGCGTGGAGCTTTCTCCGCCTAAACCACAACAATATGCCATAACTAATGGACAGCAAGAGATAATACTTGATACCAGCTTACGATCCGTGAGCACAGCATATGAACAGTATTGTCAGCAACGTATAGAGCTCTTGCAAGCTCAATTGCGACGCTTATACATTCAGTATGTTCAGGTTACAGCCGATGTCGATTTGGCTCCTTTAGTGCGCCAGACGTTTCCCAGGAGGTCTCGTGGCTAATACTGATCCTCTGACGCAGTTAAAAGACATTCATCTACCCACCCCAATTGGTTGGTGGCCGGTTGCTCCTGGGTGGTATATTTTGATTGGCCTTATCTTATTTTTAGCAATGACATTCGCTTATGGTATTTATAAAAAACATCGAAATGCTCTCGCTAAAAAGCAAGCCCTGCTTTTATTAGATAACTATCAAAGCCAATATGAGAAAGAACAAAATGGCGCCCTGACCAGTGCACATATCTCAGAATTATTACGCCGAGTCGCCCTTGTCTATTATCCAAGAGAACAAGTTGCGAGTTTACATGGGGAAGAATGGCTTAAATTTTTAAATGAAACCAGTAAAAATATTGATTTCAATTTGGTAAAGGACTTACTACTCGATGCCCCTTTTAAAACAAGAGAAATCATGGATCTCAAACCATTATTCCATGCGGCGCAACTTTGGATTAAACAAAGAGGGGTGCCATGTTCGAATTAGTTAACCCTTGGGTTTTAATACTCATTCCTTTACCTTTAATCTTCTGGTTTTTGATGCCAAGAGCCAAAGTACAATCGCCTGCTGCGTTGAAAGTACCTTTCTTTGCTGCCATGATTCACATCGCAGATCAAGAAAAGCGTTCTGTTTCTGCCCAATATTCATTGCTCATCCCAGCCATAATATGGTTATTATTGGTCGTTGCTTTAGCAGGCCCTCGCTGGATTGGCGCTCCCAAACCCATCTCTCGTGAGGGTTTTAACATTATGATGGCTTTAGATTTATCTGGCAGTATGGAAATTCCCGATATGCTCTTACATGGACGCCCCGTAAGCCGTTTAAGTGTTGTAAAAAATGCTGCTGAACAATTTGTACAAGAACGAACTGGGGACAAAATTGGGTTAATTCTCTTTGGTACTCGTGCTTATTTACAGACCCCTCTTACCTATGATCGACATAGCATTCTCTTACGACTTGAAGATGCTACTGCAGGGCTTGCTGGTAAAACAACCTCGATTGGTGATGCCGTTGGCCTTGCTGTAAAACGGTTAAATCATGTACCCAAAAAAGGAAGAATTCTTATTTTATTGACCGATGGAGCAAATAACTCTGGTGTACTTGCTCCGTTAAAAGCGGCTGAATTGGCCAAAGAAGAAGGAATCAAAATCTATACAATAGGTTTAGGATCCGAAGCCGATTCAAGAGCCTTAGTCGGTGATTTTATAATGCAAAATGCTTCAGCAGATTTGGATGAAGAAACCCTAAGAAAAATGTCTGACATGACTGAGGGGCGCTATTTCCGCGCTACAGATACTGAAACATTAAATTCAATTTATAAAACAATTAATCAGTTGGAAACTATAAATCAAGAACAGGCTACAGTGCGTCCCCAAAAGGAATATTACCCTTGGTTTGTCGGCTTTGCATTATTGCTGTGTTTCTCTTGGCTGTTGAGAAAAGCAGATTTGAGATTAAACATACGAGCTACGATGACAGATCGGGAGGCCTTAAAGCCATGATTGCAACTTTTCATTTTTTAAGGCCCTGGTGGCTGTTAATGATTTTACCTTTGATAGGATTAGTTTTGGTTTTATGGCGGCAAAAACCTAAATTACATGCTTGGTCGGAAGTGTGCGATCAACATTTGCTTCATCATCTACTACAAAAAAAAGGGCAAGGACAACGTGTGGGCTCCCTGCTTTGTTTGTTTTTAAGTATTCTGTTTATGATTTTTAGTATTGCCGGTCCGGTCTGGTATAAGCTGCCTGTAGCAACCTATAAACCAATACAACCTAGAGTTCTAGTTTTGGATATGTCTGACAATATGATGGCTAATGACTTAACACCCAATCGTCTAAGTCGTGCCAAATTTAAATTGCATGATTTATTTGCCCACAAAGATGTTGGTCAATTTGGCCTTGTTGTCTTTACTAGTGAGCCCTTTGTTGTCTCTCCGCTGACTGATGATGGGCATACTATTTCCTCCTTACTTTCGTCATTAACTCCAGATATCATGCCAGTAGCTGGACAAAACCTTGATAGCGCCTTGAATGAAGCCAGTAATTTAATCAAACAAGCGGGTTATAACCAGGGTCAAATTTTAGTATTAACGGCTGATGCCCCTTCCAGTGCATCAATCGCCCTAGCGAAAAAATTAGCTGACTCAGGTATTTACTCATCTATTATGCCAGTCAAAGCAGATAAGAATTTGAATCCTCTTTTTTCGCGTTTTGCTGATGCAGGTAATGGACAATTGGTAAAATACTCTTCTGATTCTAGTGACTTGGATCAGTGGCTTAAATCCAGTGATAACAATGAATATGCCCTAAGTAAAAATGAAGATATTCCCCTTTGGCGTGATGAAGGACGTTGGTTTTTAATACCTGCGCTGCTGTTACTTTTGCCTGTGTTTCGACGTGGTTGGATACAGAGGATCGCTGTATGATACGTTTTATTATTCTTTTATTCACCTCATTTTTGTCTTTAGCTACCCATGCCTTTAGTTGGCAAGACTTATGGTCTACCTCGGATCAACAAGGGCAAGCGTTGATGGAAAAAAATCAATTTAAACAAGCCAAGGAAACCTTTACACGTAGCGATTGGGCTGCAGCCGCAGCCTATCGTGCAGGCGATTATCAAAAAGCTGCCGAGTTATATCGGGATTTAAAAAATGAACAAGGCTATTATAACCAAGGCAACGCACTGGCTCATATGGGACAATATGAAGAAGCAATTAAAGCCTATGACAAGGCATTGGCAATCAATTCAGCAAATCAGGATGCCATTTATAATCGTAAGTTAGTTGAAGATCTTTTGAAAAAAGATAAAGATAAAAACCAAAACAAAGATCAACAAAACAAAGATCAGCAAAACAAAGATCAACAAAACAAAGATCAGCAAAACAAAGATCAACAAAACAAAGCTCAACAAAACAAAGATCAACAAAACAAAGATCAGCAAAACAAAGATCAGCAAAACAAAGATCAGCAAAACAAAGATCAACAAAACAAAGATCAGCAAAACAAAGATCAACAAAACAAAGATCAACAAAACAAAGATCAACAGAACAAAGATCAACAGAACAAAGATCAACAGAACAAAGATCAACAAAACAAAGATCAACAGAACAAAGATCAACAGAACAAAGATCAACAGAACAAAGATCAACAGAATAACGAAGCTCAATCTGAAGCAGAACGAGAAAAACAACAAGCCAAAGAACAATGGTTGCGCTTGATTCCAGATGATCCAGGCGGGTTAATGCGAGAAAAATTCTTACGTGACCATTTACGAAGAGAACGCGGGTGGTATCAATGAAAAAAATAATAATTATTGGTTTCTTTTGTTTATTCAGTGCATTGGTCAATGCTGAAGTACAAGTGCAAGTTGATTCTTCTCAAGTAAGCATTGATGATTCATTCAGGTTAATTTTAACTCAAGATAATTTACAAAATGGGGGCATTCCAGATCTAACCCCGCTACAAAAGAATTTTATGATTCTTGGCACTGAACGTCGTATGAATTATTCGATTATTAATGGCCAAGCACAATCATCTAGTGAGTGGACTATTACTTTAAAGCCACAAAAAGAAGGTAAAGTAACAATTCCCGCGATTAAAATTGGTAGAGACTATTCAAAACCTGTGACAATTGAAGTAACCACAGGTACAACATCGCAAAATACATCCAGCAACGATTCTGCCAATCAAAAGAATCAAGATCTTTATTTAACCACCGGAGTGGACAAAAAAAAACCTTATGTGAATCAGCAAATTATTTATAAAGTAACTTTATACAACTCAAAACATCTTTTAGATGCGGATTATAGAGGACCGCAAGTAGAAAATGCTCTGCTCATCCCTTTGGGTGAGGAAAAACGCTCCCAGATCCAAAAAAATAATGTGACTTATCTTGTAGAAGAACAAAATTATGCCGTTTTTCCACAAAAGAGTGGTACTTTAAAAATAAAATCACCTGTATTTACTGCATTGATCTATGATTTTAATCCGGTGCGAGTAAAAGCCCAGGACAAAACCATTAGCCTCGACGTACAACCAATTCCTAAAGAATATTCAGGTAAAATATGGCTGCCAGCAAAACAAGTTAAGTTAATGGAAGAATATGAAAACTCCGAAAAAACTATTGCTCAAGGCAACACCTTAATTCGTACTGTAATTCTTGAAGGAGTAGGAATTCCAGCGCAACTTTTACCTACACTCAATTTTGCAGAACCAGACGGGGTTAATGTTTATCCGGAGAAAGGTAAAGATAAAAACCGAGTTACATATGGTGAATTGATTGGCCGCACAGAAATCAAAGTGACCTATTTATTCAATAAAGCAGGAAAAATAACAATTCCTGAACTAAAACTCCCTTGGTTCAATACAGAAACAGGAAAGGAAGAAATAGCTACCTTACCTGCAAAAACCTTTGAAGTAACTCCAGCAAACACCGCACCTGCAACAAATACCCCCCAACCTGCCGTATCTCAAAATCAGCATATCACTCAACCAACAAAAGAAGTGAGCGAGCCTGTTTCTTCTAGACCAAAATTCGATAGGGCTTGGATAGTCGCCGCACTTTTTGCATTTGCGTGGATTGTTACTTTAGGTTTATGGGGATGGCAAAAACGCAATAAAAATACCGGGAAAGGTCAATACAAAACCGCATTAAATAATCTTCATAAAGCGTGTGCACAAGCCAATCCCCAACAAACACGAGATGCCTTATTAAAGTGGGCCAACCTTTACTGGCCAGATGCCCTCATATTAAATTTAACTGATTTAACACGCCTTACGACTGACGCAACGTTCAAAAAACAAGTTCAAACCCTTTCTCAAGTTTTATACAAAAATAAAGAAAAAACCTTGTGGCGAGGCGATGAATTATGGCGCAGTGTTCAGCAACTGAAAAAAAATAATCCGAGTAAAAAACAAAATGAACATGCTCTCCCGCCGATTAACCCCGTTTGATACGTGGAACCACGCCCTAAATTGATGTCATTCCCGCGCAGGCGGGAATCCAGATATAAACAATTTGCCCATTAGTGACTCGAAAAAAGGTACAAAAAGTGACGATACTTCAGCCCTCAAGTGCAGCGAGGGATCTCCAGCAAATGGCGCGGTATTTTAATAATCTTTAAAACAGGAGATCCTTCATAGAAAACGCCTCAGAATAGCGAGATTGACTTAGAGGCCACAGTTGTTAACTCCACCGAAGGGGACGTGCACGTGAACAATTGCGCCATATCTAACTTTCTAAAATCATTCTTATCACATTGATGGATGTTCATCCTCTTCTTGTAATTCCTCATCACTCTTTTTCTTTTTAGCACTTGTGGTTTTTAAAGTGGGAGCTGGTATCGTTACTTCTGATTCTGCGTGAGTATTAGTAATTGGAAATTTGGCCACAATTTTTTTTAATCGTTCTGCATCTTCCATTATTTTATCCATATCTCGTTTAACCTTACTAGCTGAAGTTTCAATTTCAATTTCATTTTCAGTCAAATCGTCTTTCGCTCCTTGATCCTCATCTTTTTTTGCGAACTCTGTTTTTGGGGTACTAGCATTAACTATTTTTTCTGCAAGAAACTTAAATATAGGATAGGTAACACGTCCAATTACATAGATGGCCGCCAAAGAAGCAGCGGCAGCAATTATTGGCAGTCCTGCTGGAGGGAATACTAAACTGACTATAGCACCAATTAATGCCAGCGAAGTGAACGCAACACCTGCTGTTTTATCCAAAGTAGCTATAGTACCCAGCTTTGCCAATTTTTCCTTACCAATCTCCTGATTATCATATAATTTTTGCAACTCGTTTAACTGTTCCTGAATTTCATGTCGTTCCGTTTTGATTTTGTCTTTCAAGTTATTAAAGTTCTCTCTTTGCCCTTCAAGCTTCGCCTTTTTTGCTTCGCCCTCTAATTGTTCTAGGCTATCAATTAGAGCCGCTATTCGATTTTTTTTGATATCAATATCTTTTTCTATTTGTGCTAACTGATCTTTTACTTCATAACGTTTGTAATATAGCTTGGCTAGAGTGACGACACTTAAACCCAATGCAGCGATTGAGAGCACTAAGGCAATAATAGGGGCTGAAGGAGGAAATGCTAAAGCGGTTATAGTAAGACCTAAAAGCACTGCTGAATATAAAAAACGGGCATTACGTGACAAGGTAATCGGTGATTCTTGATTCGCTATATAGGCAGCGATATAAATACATGGAATCCTAATAAAATCAATTGCAGCATTCACTACCCTAATGATTAGAAAAGCACTACCTGCTGCTTCTGAAGCATGAGTGAGATGCCCTTGGATTTGTACCATACTTGTAATAGTACTCCCGGCCCCCTCTGCAGAATCAATAAACTTGTTAAAAAACGGAAGTATTTTCAATATTGATTGCGCAATAGATTTTTTGGATGCTTTAGTACCTTTCATTGATTTTAATTTTTTTCTTAAATGCTTTATCGAAAAATCTTCGAGTTCAATTTCATTTTCATCAAAAAACATAATTATTCCAATAAAAAAATATCTATCTATTCTTAGTATAACAACTTATTATGATTTAAATATGAACTCAAAATGTATAAGGCCTAAATACCAGGGCGATTTCATCAAAGTTTAAAAACCAATCACTTTTCTTAAGTATTGAGTAGAAAGAGCAGCTTTCATTCTTTTTAAAGCAATACCATCCTGAGAGGATTTGTCCTCTTCCAGCAA